>NZ_JARAVL010000027.1:0-135756 GCF_033792725.1 Streptomyces sp. PA03-5A
ACCCGGGCAACTCCGCCCGAGGCACAGAATCCGCAGGAACGCGCGTACTCATATACACCAGCATCCCCCCACACCCCCCGACCGGCGAATTCAGACACCACGGACCCCCGCACACCCGCGCACCGGGTCGCCCGTCGCCGTCCGCGGGACACTGGAGGCAGGGACGCAGACGGCGGGGCCGGTCCGGCCGGCGACCGCGTGACGGCCGTGCCCGCGGGCGCCTGTGCCTGGACCTCCGCCCGGATGTCGTGGCAGGCGGGGGACATCGGGAGGGCCTCGGCCGAACTCGTGGCGCGGGGCGCGGCGTTCGAGCCGCGCGCGGCGTACGGCAAGGGCCGGCCGGTCCGCTGAGCCACTGTCCGTGGGAGCCGCCATGAGTTCGACCGCGATCGCAGACTACGCACTGATCTCCGACCGGCACTCCGCCGCGCTGGTGAGCCGGGACGGCTCCGTCGACTGGTTGTGCTTCCCCCGGTTCGACAGCCCCTCGGTCTTCGCGCGACTGCTGGACGGCGCGGCCGGTCACTGGTCGGTCCGGCCGTCGGTCCCGTACGAGGCGACGCGGACGTACGTGGACCGTTCCATGGTGCTGGAGACCACCTTCCGCACCGACTCGGGAACGGCCACGCTCACGGACGCCCTGCTGACCGGCCCGCACGGTGACGAGCACAGCCTCGGGGCCGGCGCGCCGCACCTGCTGGCCCGCAGGCTGACCTGCGCCGAGGGTGAGGTGCCGGTGGAGACGGAGTACCGCCCGCGACCGGAGTACGGGCTCGTCGCGCCGATCCTGTCGGGGACCGAGGGCGGGGTCACGTCCCGGGGAGGGGCCGAGTGGCTGGTGCTGACCACTCCGTACCGCATGGTCTTCGCGGACGCCACGGCCCACGGGACCTTCACCCTGCGGGCCGGCGAGTCCGTCTGCTTCGGCCTGCACCGTTCGACGCTCGAGGAGCCCCCGGCCCACGTCTGGACGCAGGAGGACCTGTCCGGCCGCCTGGACTCCACGATCGCTGCGTGGCAGTCGTGGTCGGACATGCACCAGGCCTACGACGGGCCCTGGCGTGACCTGGTGCAGCACAGCGGCCGGGTGCTGCAGGCGCTGTCGTTCCAGCCCAGCGGCGCCATCGTCGCCGCCGCGACCACCTCGCTGCCGGAGGGCGTGGGCGGCGAGCGCAACTGGGACTACCGCTACACCTGGGTCAGGGACGCCTGCCTGACCATGGAGGCCCTGTGGGTGGCGGCCTGCCCCGACGAGGCGCACGACTTCTTCGCCTTCCTGGCGACCGCCGCGCCGTCGCTGAGCGAGGACCGGACGCTGCAGATCATGTTCGGGGTGGGCGGCGAGCACGACCTGAGCGAGCGCACCCTCCCCCATCTGCGGGGATGGCGGAACAGCCGGCCGGTGCGGGTGGGCAACGGCGCGTGGTGCCAGCAGCAGATCGACGTCTACGGGGAGCTCCTCGAGGCCGCCTACCGCCTCGCGGACCAGTTGCACCGGATCGATGACGACACCCGGCGTTTCCTCGTCGCGTGCGCGGACGCAGCGGCGGAGCGGTGGACCGACAAGGACCAGGGCATCTGGGAGGTCCGTGGCGAGCCCCGCCACTTCCTGTACTCCAAGGTCATGTGCTGGGCGGCGCTGGACCGGGCGGTGCGGCTCGCCGACCGCCTGGGCGCGCGCCGGGACAAGGTGGCGGCCTGGCGGAGGACCCGGGACGAGATCCACCGGACCGTGCTGCGGGAGGGCTGGAACGAGGAGGCGGGCGCCTTCACGCAGTACTTCGGCTCGACCGCCCTCGACGCGTCGAACCTGATGATGCCGATCGTCGGTTTCCTGCCCGCCGACGACCCTCGGATCCGCGCCACCATCGACGCGACGGAGCGGAGGCTCACCGACGCCGCGGGACTGGTCTACCGGTACCGCACGGCGGAGGGGGTGGACGGCCTCGCCGGCGAGGAGGGCACCTTCCTGCTGTGCACCTTCTGGCTGGCCCAGGCGCTGGCCCTGTCCGGCCAGGCCGAACGGGCCAGCGACGTCTTCGCCCGGGCGGCGGCGTACGTCAACGACGTGGGCCTGCTGGCGGAGGAGATCGACCCGGCCACCGGTGAACTGCTCGGCAACTTCCCGCAGGCGTTCAGTCACATCGGCCTGGTCAACGCCGCCTGGGCGATCAGTGAGGCCCGGCAGCCCATCGCCGCATGACGATCCGTCAGGAGACTTCTTCCGTGGCGGGATCGCCCGGGGGCGGAGGCATGACTCACGAAGCGGGCCCGGGGCCTTTCATCGGGGGCCACTCCGGGGCCCCGGGCCGCTGACCACATCAGACACCCGTCGAGGGGTTCCTGCGAGCCGGAGTGACCCACCCGGGCTCAACCGGACACGGCCACAGGCAGCGTGACTCGGTGTCCGAAGCCGGTCGCACCCCGGGGTCCTTCGACACGATCGGCGCCGGCCGGGAAGGGGGGCCAGGCCGGCGCCGGATCGAAGCGGGGCCGTTCTCCTGCTCGGCGGCACTCCGTGGGGGCGGACCGCTCCGCGTCCCCGTGGAGTCCCGTGGCAGGTCTCCCGCGCCTGGTCCAACCGTGAACCGGAAGCGGTCATTCCCCGTCGTCCTCCCCTGTCGTCCTCCCCTGTCGCCATCCCCCGTCGCGGCCGGTGCCCGGGTGACGCGTCTGCCAGTCGGCGGCGAGTAGACCGAACAGCAGGTCGTCGGTCCACTCCCCCTTGATCCAGGTGTGAGCGGGGCGACGGCCCTCCAGCCGGAACCCGGCACGCTCCAGCAGACGTGCCGAGGCGGTGTTCCGCGCGTCGCACTCGGCGGAGACGCGGTGCAGGCCGCTCACGGTGAAGAGCCGGTCCAGCAGCGCGGTGACGGCCTCGGTGGCGTAGCCGTCGCCCTGGTGCGCTCGGGCGAGGGTGAAACCGAGGTCGGCCTGCATCCGGTTGTTGTGCAGGCACACGCCGATGTCGCCGATCAGCTCGCCGGTGGCGGCGAGCTCCACCGCGTACTGGAACCAGCCGGGCTCCTCCGGATCCCCCGCGGCGAACCGCGCGACGAGGTCCGCGGCCGTCTGAGGGGACACCGGCTCGCTCCAGCCCTGGTAGCGGGCGACGGCGGGGTCGGACCGGTAGGCGGCCAGGGCCGGCGCGTCACCGGGGCGGAACCGGCGTACGCGCAGCCGGGAGGTCTCCAGGAACACGCCTGCGATGCTCTCATGCCGCGGCATGCCTTCCGACGCCCCTCCCGGCGCCGCCACGCCCGTTGCGTTGGTGCTCACCCGTCACAGGCACGATGCTGGTCAGTGGATGCCCTGGCCGAGCCCGGTTCCCCCGCCCCCGCGGGGGAAAGAACCTAGCGAGGGCGAGATGACAGCCATGGAGCCACTTCCCACCGCCGCCGGTGGACAGCCGGAATCCCTGGGCACCGACGGCGCCACCGCCTACACCGCCTCCGCCACGCTCGACGACCACGGGATCGTCACCGGCTGGAGCGCCCAGGCCCACCACCTGCTCGGCCACACGCCCGCCGAGATCATCGGTCATCCCGCCACGCTGTTGCTCGCCGGACCCCCGCCGCACGTGCCGTCGCCCCCCTCCACGCCACGCTGGGCCGGGACCCTCGCGCTCCGCCACCGGGACGGACACACCCTGCGCCTGCGACTGCTCGCCCACCACCGCGAGACCGCCGGCCGGCCGCCGGGCGGCACCGGGCCCGGGCACGACGGCGACGCGCACGACAGGAGCGGCTGGCTCGTCGTCGCGGCGGTCCCCGGGTCCTCCGGCGACCCGCCGGCGCACGACGCGGTGTGCGGCTGGGCGTTCACCCAGTCCCCCTGCCCGCAGGCCGTCTTCGACACCGGGCTACGGCTGACGCGGGCCAACGCCGCCTTCGAGGACACCCTGGGACTGCGCGAGGCCGAGATGCGCGGCCTGCGGTTGGCCGACCTCGCCCCCGGTGACACGGCCCGGCAGACGGAAGCCCACATGCGGAGCGTCCTGACCAGCGGGCGCCCGCAGCACGCTCCGGCCCCCTTCACCGCGGACGGCTCCACCGCCACCGGAGACGACGGCGGCCCGGGCACCGCGCCGGGGGACGGCGCCGACGGGAAGCACGCCCTGCAGGCGACCCTCACCCCGCTCACCGACCCCGCGGGGACCGTGAGCGGGGTGGTGCTCACCACGCACCCGGCCGGGGAGGACCCCGAGGTGCGGCGCCGTTCGCAGCTCCTGCACGACGCCGCGACCCGCATCGGCACGACCTTGGACACCACCCGCACTGCCCAGGAGCTCACCGACCTCGTGGTGCCCGAGCTCGCCGATTACGCCGCCGTCGACCTGATCGAGCCCTCCAGCGGCGCCCGGGCCGCTGGGTCGGACGGTCCGGTCACCGTGACCCGCACCGCCGCCAGGTCCATCCTGCCCGGCACCCCCGAGGCCCTCATCGCCCTCGGCGACACCGCGACCTACCCCCCGGGGTCCCCTCCCGCGCAGACGCTGGCCACCGGCAAGGCCGCGCTGTACGACATCACCGAGGCCACCCTCGCCCGCTGGGCCGCCCAGGACCCCCGGGCCGCGTGGATCCGCGAGGCGGGCACCCACTCGGTCATCGCGATCCCCCTCACGGCCGGGGGCGGCACCCTCGGGCTGGCCGTCTTCAGCCGCCACCGCAATCCGGTCCCCTTCACCGCCGACGACCTCGCCCTCACCGAGAAGCTCGCCCACCGGGCCGCCACGGCGATCCACAACGCCCGCCGCTACGCCCGCGAGCGCACGACGACAATGACGCTGCAGCGCAGCCTGCTGCCGCACACCCTGCCCGAGCAGGACGCTCTGGACATCGCCACGCGCTACCTGCCCGCGACGACGCACGCCGGGGTGGGCGGTGACTGGTTCGACGTGATCCCCCTGTCCGGCGCCCGTGTCGCCCTCGTGGTCGGCGACGTCGTCGGGCACGGCATCCGCGCGTCGGCCACGATGGGGCGGCTGCGCACCGCGGTGCGCACCCTCGCCGACGTGGACCTGCCACCCGACGAGCTCCTCACCCACCTCGACGACCTGGTGATCCACCTCTGCTCCGACGACGCCGGGGAGGACCAGGACGCGGAGACCGCGGGCGGGATCGGCACCACGTGCCTGTACGCGGTGTACGACCCGATCACGCGCCAGTGCAGCCTCGCCCGCGCGGGGCACCCTCCGCCCGCCGTCGTGACCCCCGACCACGCCGTCCACTTCCTGGACGTCCCCGCCGGCCCCCCGCTGGGCCTGGGCGGGCTCCCGTTCGAGACGATGACCACGAACCTCCCCGAGGGCACGGTCCTCGCCCTCTACACCAACGGGCTGCTGGACCCGCACCACAACGACATCGACCAGTCCCTGGACAAGATGTTCACGGCCCTCGCGCACCCGACCTCGTCGCTGGACACGGTCTGCGACCGGGTCCTGACCACCCTCATCACGCACCGCCCGACCGACGACATCGCCCTCCTGGTCGCCCGGACCCGCACCCTGCCCTCCGACCACATCGCCACCTGGCAGCTGCCCAACGACCCCGCCACCGTCGCGCACGCCCGCCACCACACCACGTCGCAGCTGACGACGTGGGGCCTGGAGGAGACCTCGTTCACCACCGAACTGCTCGTCAGCGAGTTGGTCACCAACGCCATCCGCTACGGCAAGCCGCCCATCCAGCTGCGCCTGATCCACAACAACACGGCGCTCATCACCGAGGTCACGGACACGAGCAACACCACCCCGCACCTGCGCCGTGCCCGTACGTACGACGAGGGGGGGCGGGGTCTGCTCCTCGTGGCGCAGCTCGCCCAGCAGTGGGGCACCCGTCACCATCCGCGCGGCAAGACGATCTGGACCGAACAGGTCCTGACGCCCGCCTGACGACCACGGCCACACATACCCCCACCCCGTATCCGCGTACTGCCCTCGCGAACCTTGGCACATACCCCTAGGGGGTATAGCGTGGAGCAACGCGCCCGCCCGGCACGTCGTCCCCATGCCACGGCACCCATGGAGCAGCCTTGAACACCGGAACGAAGATCACCGCGTTCGCCGTCGCCCTGGCGGCCTCGTTCGGCACCGCCTACGGCGTGGGTGCGGCCTTCGACCCGGTCCGCCCACCGGTGGCCGGCGTGAACGCGCCGGGGCCGGGACACGCGCACGACACCGCCGACGGCGAGGGCGCCGCCCAGCCCGCGGGAGGCCTGGCGATCAGCGAGGCGGGCTACACCCTGGACCTCCGCACGCCACGCGTCGGTTCCGGTCGCCCGGCCGAACTGCGCTTCCTCATACGCGACGCCGACGGCCACCCGCTCACCTCGTACCGGCGGGCTCACGAGAAGGAGCTGCACCTGATCGTCGTCTCACGCGACCTGATGTCCTACCGCCATCTGCATCCGGTCCGGGCCGCCGACGGCACGTGGAGCACCCCCGTCAGCCTCCCCCGGGCCGGGGACCACCGGGTCTTCGCCGACTTCACGCCCGCCGCGAAGGGCAGCCGGAACCTCACGCTCGGCGCGGACCTCTCCGTGGCCGGGGACCACCGGCCCGGCAGCCCCGCGCCGGTCTCCCGGACGGCGACCGTCGACGGCTACACCGTGACGCTCCACGGCGGCCTGCGACCCGGCGCCGCGCGGGAGCTCCGGCTGACGGTGACGAAGGACGGCCGCGAGGTCACCGACCTGCAGCCCTACCTCGGCGCGTACGGCCACCTGGTCGCCCTGCGCGCCGGCGACCTGGCGTATCTGCACGTGCACCCCGGCGGCGCCCCGGGCGACGGCGCAACCGCGCCCGGGCCGGACGTCTCCTTCACCGCCACGGCCCCGAGCGCGGGCACGTACCGGCTCTTCCTCGACTTCAAGCACCAAGGAACGGTCCGCACCGCCGCGTTCACGGTCACGGCCGGTCCGGACGACGGCCATGCCGACACGGACGGCGGCGGGACGGGCGGCCACGACCACGGCGACTGACGTCGGGCGTGGCTCGGCAGGGCCCTCAGCCGGAGCGGCGCCGCAGGCGACGGGCGCCGAGGAAGGCGGCCGCGCCGGCGGCCAACGCGCCCCCGGCGGCGCCGGCCAGAGCGCCGACGCCCGGCCGGTGCTCGCCGGAACCGGTGTCGGCCAGCGCCGGGCGGCCGGACTCGGCGGCGGTGGCGGCCTGGAGGATCAGGTCGGCGACGGCGTCGGGACGTGCGATCAGGGACACGTGGCAGGTGTCGAGCTCCACGGTATGGGAGTGGGCGCGCTCCGCCTGGAAGCGCTCCTGGTCCGGGTTGATCGTCATGTCCTGGCGGCCGACGAGGGCCCAGGACGGGATCGTCTTCCAGGCCGCGACCTTGGCCTTCTCCGAGAACGCGGTGGTGGCCGCGGGCCGCTGGGTGACCGCCAGCAGGTTCGCCTGGCTCTCCGGCAGGCAGGCGGCGAACACCGGGTGCACCTTGTCGCGCTTGAGGTAGAGGTCGGTACCGCTGACTCCCCCGCCCGCCCGGAACGGCACGGACTTGGTGGCGGTGCCCAGCGCGCTGGGGAACCGCTCGGCCAGCGACATCCCGCTCTCACCGACGTCGGGCATCAGCGCGGAGACGTACACCAGCGACTTCACCTGGGGGTTCCCCGCCGCGGCGGAGCTGATCACCGCGCCGCCGTAGGAGTGGCCTGCCAGGACGATGGGGCCCTTGATGCTCTCCAGTACGGAGGCGATGTAGGTGGAGTCGCTGTACAGCCCGCGCAGCGGGTTCGCGGGGGCGATGACGGGGTAACCGCGGCTCTCGAGCCGCTCGATCACCCCGTTCCAGCTGGAGGCGTCCGCGAACGCCCCGTGGATCAGGACCACCGTCGGCTTCGTCCCGGTCGTGTCCCCGTCCGCGGCGGCCGGAGCCGCGGCGGACGCGCAGAAGGCCAGGGCGCAGCCGGCCGCGGCGACGTGGGCGCGGCGTATGCGACGCCGCGAGCGGGAATCCAGAGTTGCCGCCATGCCGTATCTCGCTTTCCTCGGTGCTCAGGGCGGAGGCCCTACGGCACCTGAGTGTTCACGGCTCGGCGGCGACAGGCCCGGCCGCGTATGCCGACCGGGTCACGCCCGTGGGCCGTCGGGGTGAAAGCTGCCCCGAGGGGGTGTGCGGCCCGCGGGGCGCGCCGTGCGGCCGGGCCGCGGGGGCGGTTCCGGGTCGGACGGCGACGGCCTCGCTCATCTCCTCTTCCGCCTCGCGCTCGGCCCCATGAGGGAGCGCGGGGGCTGCCTCGGCACCGACTCGGCGACGCCCTTCCTGCTCGACAAGTCGACCGCCAGCCGCCGGATCGCGGTACTGGAGCGCAACTACAACGCGGCCGCCGGGACGCTGCGTGCCATCGGCGCGGTCTTCGTGCAGCGGCGCCGGATCCTGCGTCAGTCGTGGTCCAGGAAGCGGTGCGGATGCGCCGGGTAGACGCCCATGATCCGCACCTCGGAGGAGAAGAAGCGCAGCTCCTCCAGGGCCAGGGCCACTCCGCTCTCCTCGGGGTGGCCCTCGATCTCGATGTAGAAGCGGCTGGCCTTCAGCCCCGCGCCCACCTGGTAGCTCTCGATCTTGGTGAGGTTCACCGCGTTGCTGGAGAAGCCGCCGAGCGCCTTGTAGAGCGCGCTCGGGATGTTGCGCACCGAGAAGAAGAGGCTGGTCATCATGGGCGTGCCCGAGTCCGGCGGGAACACGGCGTCGCGGGAGAGGACGACGAAGCGGGTGGTGTTGTCGGAGGTGTCCTCCACGCCGCCGCGCAGCACCTGCAGCCCGTACAGGTCCGCCGCGCCGGGCGGAGCGAGCGCCGCGTGCCGCGGGTCGCCGAGCTCCGCGACCTCGCGGGCGGCGCCCGCGGTGTCGTCGCTCACCAGCGTCTGCCAGCCGCCCTCGCGGATGATCTTCCGGCACTGCCCCAGGGCGTGCACATGGCTGCGGACGCACACGACGTCCTCCAGCGTGGCCCCGGGCACGCCCATCAGGTCGAAGCGGATCGGCAGGAAGTACTCCGCGATGATCGAGAGGTCCGCCTCCGGCAGCAGGTGGTGGACGTCCGCGACGCGACCGGCGGCAGAGTTGTCCACGGGGATCACGGCCAGGTCCGCGCTCCCCACCGCGACCGCCTCCAGCGCCTGCTCGAACGTCGTGCAGGGCAGCTCCCGGCTCTCGGGGTACAGCCTGCGGGCCGCGGCGGCGGAATTGGATCCGGGTTCTCCCTGGTAGGCGATGGTCACCATGTGCGCGTCGGTATCTCCGGATCGGTGGGCTGTGCGTGCGGCGGGGCCGTCCTCGCATGCTACTGCGCGCCGCGCGCGCAACCCGTTCCCGTCCGAGGGCCGGACGGCCGTGGCCGGCGCGCGGCCCCGGCTCACCCCGGGCGCGGGCGGGTGGCCCACGGGCGGCCCCCACCGCCCGTGGGTCCCGCGCCGGCCCCGGCGGCCGGCGCGGGGATCATCACCACGGCAACTGCGCGGTGAGGTCGCCGAAGGTGCCGGTCGGGCCGTCCGGGCCGACCGTGGCGTAGCGCACGATCGCCTCGGCGCCCTCCTCCGGGGTCTGGATGCCGTGCCCGCTCAGACCGTGCAGGTCGGTGGCGCTGAACCCGGGCTCGACGGCGTTGACGCGCATGTGGGGCAGGCCCTTGGCGTACTGCACCGTGAGCATGTTCACCGCCGCCTTCGACGCGGAGTAGACGGGCGTGACGTACCGCGACTCGTTCTTCCCGGGGTCGAGGACCGTGCCGAAGGAGCCGAGCCCGCTGCTGACATTGACGATGACCGGCGCGGCGGACTCCCCCAGGAGGGGGAGGAAGGCGTGCGTCACGCGCACCAGGCCGACGACGTTGACGTCGAGGACGGTCGCCATGTGGGCGCCGGAGGCCTCCGCGGCGCCGACCATGCCCTCGAAGACGCCCGCGTTGTTCACCAGGACGTCGAGCCGGCCCTCGCGGCGCCGCAGCCCCTCGGCCGCCGCGGTCACGGAGGCGTCGTCGGTGACGTCGAGCAGGAGCAGCTCCGCCCCGAGCTCGTCGGCGGCCGCCCGTCCGCGGACGGCGTCCCGGGAGCCGATGTAGACGGTGTGCCCGAGCTTGATCAGACGGCGGGCGGTCTCGCGGCCGAGGCCCTTGTTGCCGCCGGTGACGAGCGTGATGGTCATGGGGTGCTCCCTTGCTGGTGCGCGCGACGCACGGGTGACCGCGCGCCGACGTGTCGGGGGGTGTGGTGGGGGGTGGGGGGGTGGCGCGAGTGGGGCGCCGTTCAGCCGGCGATGCCGTCGAGTTCCGCGACGGCGTCGGCAGGCAGCTCCAAGGCGGCCGCGGCCACGTTCTCGCGCAGGTGGGCGAGCGAGGACGTACCCGGGATCAGGACGGTGGTCGCCGACCGCCGGAGCAGCCAGGCGAGGGCGACCTGCTGCGGCGAGGCACCCAACCGGGCCGCCACGCCGGCGAGTCCGTCCGACTGGAACGTGGTGAAGCCCCCGAGCGGGAAGAAGGAGGCGAAGGCGATGCCTTCGGCCGCGCACCGGTCGACGAGGGCGTCGTCCTGCCGCTTGACCAGGTTGTAGAGGTTCTGCACGGCCACGACGGGGGCGATGGACTGCGCCTCGGTCAGCTGGCCGTCGGAGACCCCGCTGAGACCGAGGTGCCGGATCAGGCCCTGCTCGCGCAGTTCCGCGAGGGCGCCGAACTCCTCGGCGATCGGGTCGTCGCCGGTGCCCCCCACGGAGCCGAGGCGCAAGTATACCACATCGAGTGCGTCGAGTCGCAGGCGGCGGAGGTTCTCGTGCACCTGGGCCTTCAGGTCGTCGGGCTCCAGGGAGGGGATCCAGCCGCCGGTGGCGTCGCGGCGTGCGCCGACCTTGGTGGCGATGCGCAGGGCGTCCGGATAGGGGTGCAGCGCCTCCCTGATCAGCTCGTTGACCACCGCGGGACCGTAGAAGTCGCTGGTGTCGATGTGGGTGATCCCCAGCTCGACCGCCTCCCGCAGCACGGCGAGGGCCTGGTCGCGGTCCTTCGGCGGGCCGAAGACCCCGGGACCGGCCAGCTGCATGGCGCCGTAGCCCATGCGGCTGATGACGAGGTCGTCCGCGAGCCGCAGCGCACCACCGGGGAGATTCCGGGCGTTTCTCATGTGTCGCACCTTTCGCGCATTGGTGTGGGGGGTGACGAACCGGTCGGCTCCGGCCGCCCTCCACTGTGCGCGGCGTGGGGCGCCGGTGGCAGTGCCCCACTGTTCCTGGGGGTGAGGGGACCAGTCGCCTCACCCGCGGGGACGCATCCCGGCGTCCGTGCGGCGCGTCGCACGGCGATCCGGCCGGTCCGTCACGTCGCCTGGTCACGACGACCGGCGACGGCACCCACCCCGGAAGGCCAGACATGAGCACGTACCTGATCAACCACCTGCGCATCCCCGGCGGCATCCCGAACGACGAGGGCCTGACCTACCTGGAGCGCGTCGACGCCACCTTGCGGCCCTACGGCGGCACGTGGCTCGCGAACGGCGAGCCGACCGTGGTGGAGGGCGCATGGCCCGGCCTGGTCGTCCTCCTGGAGTTCCCCGACCGGGCCGCGGCCCAGGACTGGTACAACTCCCCCGAGTACCAGGAGATCCTGCCGCTGCGCACCCGCAACGCGATCTCCGACCTCGTGCTGATCGACGGTCTTCCCGCGGACTACACCGTCGCCGGCTTCGCCCGGCAGGTCCGGGCGTCGCTCGCCGGTGCGTCCGGCGCGTCGGGTGTATCCGGTGCTTCCGGGGCGTCCGGTGCGTCCGGTGCGGACGGCTGACGCAGGCTCAGAGACACCCTGGCCGGGGCGGGTCGATCCCGCCCCGCCGGCCTGCCCGGTCCCCGTCCTCGTCCGCGACCGGCTGCCCGGCCGTCCACGAGGCCAGGATGCGCAGGGCGTCGTACGACGGGCTGCCGGGCTCTGCGGTCAGCACCATGAGGCGCTGACCCGAGCCGTCGGGGCTGCTCCACGTGTCGCAGTCGAGCGTGAGGTCACCGACCATCCGGTGCCGGTAGTGCTTGGTGCCGTAGCTGGTGGTCATGACGCGGTGCTCCGCCCACCAGGTGCGGAAGTCGGCGTCCTGGACCGACAACTCACCCACGAGACGCGCCAGTTCGGGATCGTCGGACTCAGCGGCGGCCTGCATGCGCAGGGCGGCGACGGCGTCGCGGGCGTCGTGCTCCCACTGCCGGTGCATGCCGCGGACGGTCGGGTGCGTGAAGAGCAGGTGCACGTAGTTGCGCCGGCCCGGCGGGACCGCCGAGAAGTCGGTGTACAGGGCCGCGGCGGCGTCGTTCCAGGCCAGGACGTCCAGCCGCTTGCCGAGGACGACGGCGGGCGTCGCCGAGAGCTGGTCGAGCAGACGCCGCATCGCGGGCCTCACGCCCTGCGCGGGACGGCGGCGCCGCGGCTGCGCGTCGGCCTTGCCGGCGAGCTCGTACAGGTACCTCTGCTGGTCCTCGTCGAGGCGCAACGCACGGGCCAGCGGGGCGAGGACCGAAGCCGACGCCCGGACGCGGCCCTGCTCGAGCCGCGTGTAGTAGTCGACGCTGATCGCGGCGAGCTGCGCGACCTCCTCACGGCGCAGACCCGCGACCTTGCGCCCGGAATCCGCCGGCGGCAGACCGCATTCGTCCGGTGCCAGCTGCGCCCGGCGGGCTTTCAGGAAGGCTCCGAGTTCGCGAGGACCAGATGCCGCAGTCATGTGCCCCATTCTCCCGCGCACTCCCCCTGCTGTGAGGGGGCACGTTTCTTCCCCGGCAGGAACCCGCCTCTTTTGCCCACCCCGGCCAGGACGGAGGGTCGAAAGTGCCCGGCACGGTCCCGGGCGGCAGAGGGCCCGCCGAACGGGCGCGGCCCGCCACGACAGCGAACACGGAGAACCCTGTGGCCAAGACCACCGTCACCTTCGACAGCGCCGGCATCCCGCTCGCCGGCCACCTCTACACCCCCGACCACTCCCACGACGCCCCCGCCGCGCGGGGCCCGCGGCCCGCGGTCGTCGTCGGCCACCCCGGCACCGGCGTGAAGGAGCAGGCCGCCGGTCTCTACGCGCGGCGCCTGGCCGAGAAGGGCTTCGTCACGCTCGCCTTCGACGCGGCGCACCAGGGCGAGAGCGGCGGCGAACCCCGCGGCCTGGAGGACCCCGCCCAGCGGGTGGAGGACCTCAAGGCGGCCGTCTCCTACCTCACCACCCGCGACGACGTCGACGCCGGACGCATCGGCGCCCTGGGCATCTGCGCCTCCGGCGGCTACGTCCTTCCCGCGGCGGCCGGTGACCGGCGGATCAAGGCCGTCGGCACCGTCAGCGCGGTCGACGTCTCCCGCCAGTTCCGCCTGGGGGCGGACGGGACCCAGGACGCGGCCGTGTTCCAGGGCATGCTGGAGGCCGCTGCCGGCGCACGTACCGCCGAGGCCCGCGGCGAGGAGCCGCCCGTCCTGACCCTGTTCCCCGACACCGCGGACCAGGCCCGCGCACTGGGCGGGGAGCACGGCGTCGAGGGCTTCGACTACTACCGCACCCCGCGCGCCCGGCACCCCCGGGCCGCCGACTTCTTCACCTGGTCGAGCATCGACAGGATGGCGGCCTTCGACGCCTTCGCCCCCGTGCCGCTCATGGGCCCGCGCCCCCTGCTGATGGTCGTGGGGTCCCGCGCGGTCACCGCCTGGATGAGCGTCGACGCGTTCCAGCGCGCCACCGGCCCCAAGGAGTTGCACTGGATCGACGGCGCCGGCCACGTCGACCTCTACGACCGGGAGCGGTACGTCGACCCCGCGGTCCAGAAGCTCGCCGGCTTCTTCACCCGCAACCTGGACCCGGCCGCGGGCCACTGACCCCGGCGCCCGGGCGGGGTGTGCCGGTAGGGTCCGCGCATGCGTGACGTCGCAACCGGCGTCTGGCACTGGCAGACGCCGCATCCGGAATGGACGCCGGACGAGCCGTGGCCGCGGGAGGTGTCGTCGTACGCCGTCGACGACGGCACCCGGCTGCTCGTCCTCGACCCGCTGTCCGTTCCGGCCGGGCTGCTCGCGCTCGCCGCCGAACGGGATCCGGTCGTGGTGCTCACCGCTCCCTGGCACGAGCGCGACGCACGGGGTCTGGTCGAGGGCCTCGACGCACCGGTGTTCACTCCCCCGCCCGACACCGCCGACGACCTCGTACGGAAGTTCGGCGTCACGCGCGAACAGGCCGGTGACGGCAGCCCCGACCTCGCCTGGCTGCACACCGGTGACGGCGGCCATGGCCACTTGTACGCCGCGGGCGACCGACTCCCGGCGGGGATCGAGGCGTTCGCCGGGAGGGAGCACAACGACATGGTTCTGTGGGACGGCCGTGTGCGGGCCGTCATCCCCGGCGACACCCTGGTCGACTTCGGCCGCGGGCTGCAGATCAACGACCGGCTGCGGGACGGCGTCACGCGCGAGCAGGTGGTCCAGCGCCTGCGGCCGCTGCTCGCCCTCCCGGTCGAGCTCGTGCTCCCCGCACACGGCGCACCGGCGGACCGGGCCGCGCTGGAGCGTGCGCTGTCCCTCTGACCTCACCTGGTCCGGCACAATGCGGACGTGATCCTGGACGCCATCGACGCCGTGGACTGGTCGGCGATACCCAACCCGACGTCGTGGCCGGGCGACGAACCCGCACGGGTCGCCGACGCGCTGCGGCGGCTGACCGTGTCGACCACGGCCAACGAGACGGGGAGTGCGGCGGCGGCACTGGGGGACCGCGGCTTCACCTGCGGGCACGCCGCCATGGTGTTCCCCGCGGCCTACCCCGCCACGGCGGTCCTGCTGGACCTCGTCGAGCACGGCCGGCGCCCGCGCATCAAGGACGTGGCCCTCTCGCTGGTATTCGACGCACTGTGCTTCTCCCCGCTCGCCGGCCACAACCGCGTGGACACGCCCTACGGCACCGACGTCCCGCTCTGCTGCGCCATCGCGCGGCAGATCCGCAGCCGTGCCGGCGCCCTCCTCGCCCACGGCATCCACGGGAAGCACCTACTGGCGCAGGCCGCACTGCACTGGCGGCTGGCCGTCGAGGAGACCGAGCCGCAACCCGACGGCACCACGACCGCCTTGGCGGTCCTCGAAGGCGAGCCCTTCGACACACCGGCCGAAGCAGAAGTGCACACGACGGAGCCGGCGAAGACGTTTCCGCCCGTGCGTATCGAGTCGCTGACGGCGGATGCCTCCGGCGCGGCCTACGTACGACTGGCGCACGCGCCGTACGGCGTGCTGTCGCCGGGGTGCGTCCTCTACGACGCCGAGTGCGGAAACCGCGAGCACTGAACTCACCCGTCGCGGCGTGCGAAGAGGATCCCCCCGAGCCTGCTCTCGGCCGAGGCGAGCGTCATCTGGGCCTCCACGGTGAAACCGGCGTCGCCGAGCCACGCGGCCATCCGGTCGGGCCGCCGCAGGTGGACCCGGACCTTCATCGGGTGGCCGCCGTAGCCCTGCGTCTTCAGTCGCGTCCCCTCGCCTGCGTGGAAGGCCAGCAGCAGCGGGCCGCCCGGCCGCAGGGCCCGCCGGAAGTGCGTGAGGACGGCGCCGACCGCGTCGTCGGGGACGTGGATCAGGGAATACCACGCGACCAGGCCCGCCACCGAGCCGTCGGGGAGGTCAAGGTCCGTCATGGAACCGACGTCGAACCGCACGCCGGGGTGCTCGCGCGTGGCCACCTGGATCATCGCGGGCGACAGGTCGATCCCGAAGGCGTCCGCACCCAGTCCGTTCAGGTGGGCCGTGATCCTCCCGGGTCCGCATCCGACGTCCGCGACCGGCCCTCCGCCACTGCTCCTGACCAGGTCGGCGAAGAGCGCCAGCACCGCACGTTCGTAGGGTGTTTCGTCCAGGAGGCCGCGGACCTGGTCGGCGTAGTCCTCGGCGACGGTGTCGTAAGACGTCCGGGTGTCCGCGAGCCAGTCGTCGGTGTCCATGGCCGGCCACGGTAGTTCACCGGGGGAACGGGTTCTCGGGCGGCACCCGCGCCCGGTAGGTTCGGTTGCCGTGACCGACGACGACGCGTGGGAGATCGGCCGGAGCCCGGCCGGGGGGCCGGAGCCGCCGCTCGCCGGGGGCGAGGCCGCGACGCTGCTGGGCTCGCTGGAGCGGCAGCGCGCGACCTTCGCGTGGAAGTGCGGCGGCCTGGACGCGGCGGGCCTGCGGGCGACGGTCGGTGCTTCGTCCGTGACCCTGGGCGGTCTGCTGAAGCACCTGGCGCACTGCGAGGACGCCACGTTCTCCCGGAAGTTCCTCGGGCGGGAGCCGGGTGCGCCGTGGGACACGGTGGACTGGCGCGCCGACCCCGAGTGGGACTGGCACTCCGCGGCGCAGGACGGCCCCGAACAGCTCATGGCGCTCTGGCGGGGCGCGGTCGCCCGCTCCCGGCACGTGGTCCGCGAGGCCCTGGCGGTGGGCGACCTCGGACAGTTGGGCCGCTGGACCACCCCTGACGGGCGGTCACCGAGCCTGCGGCGCATCCTCGTCGACCTCATCGAGGAGTACGCGCGGCACGTCGGGCACGCCGACCTCATCCGGGAGTCCGTCGACGGGCTCGTCGGCGAGGACCCGCCGGGCTGACGGACCGTGGCGGGCGACGCGGCGTCGTTCAGGCGGGGAACCGTACGCCCGTGAGCCGCTCGCTCTCCGTCCACAGCCGCTCGCCCTCGGCGGGGTCGTCCGCGCCGCGCGGCAGCCGTACCGGAACAGGCGTTCCGGAGGTCTGGTCGCGCCCGGCGGGGCCGAGGAACTGCCCGCTGCGGACGTCGGGGCTGGTGGCGGCGTACAGCGACGGCCAGGCCGCGCCCTCGGGCGAGCCCATCAGCGCCCGCGAGGCGACGGCGACGACCATCCGGGCGAGCGGGCCGCTGCTGTGCCGCTGCAGGTTCGTCATCGCAGAACCGGGATGGACGACGACCGCCTCGACGGAGGTGCCCGCAAGGCGGCGCGCCAGTTCCCGGGTGAACACGACGTTGGCGCGCTTGGACTTGGCGTAGGCGCCCATCGCTCCGTACCGGCGCTCGCTGTTGAGGTCGTCGAGCCGGCCGCTGCGCCATCGCGCGGCGACGGCGCTGACGGTCACGACACGGGCCGCCGACGACCGCAGCAGGGCCGGCATGAGCCCGGCGGTGAGGGCGAAGTGGCCGAGGTGGTTGGTGCCGAAGGTCAGCTCGAAGCCGTCGGTGGTGGTGCGGCGCTCGGGCACGTTCATGACGCCCGCGTTATTGATCAGCAGGTCGACCGCCCCCGGCCCCGCGGCCAGCCGCTCCCCCGCCCGCCGGATCGAGGCGAGGCTGCCGAGGTCGACGACGACCGTGCCGACGTCGGCGCCGGGCTGCTCGGCGGCGAGGGCGGCCGCCGCCTCGTCGAGCGTGTCCTGGCTGCGTCCGGCGAGGATCACGCGGGCGCCGTGCGTTGCGAGCACGCGTGCGGTCTCCAGTCCGCTGCCGCTGTTCCCGCCCGTGACGAGGGCGGTGCGACCGCGCTGGTCGGCGATGGCGCCGGGGGTCCAGTGGCGGGTGGGGGCGGTGGTGGCGGGCATGCCCGGACTCCTATCAAGTGAACGTTCATTTAATAGCTAGACGGTGCCCTGCCCTGGCCGAGTTGTCAAATGAACGTTCAATAGCCGAGGATGCGTGCATGCGCACACGTGATCCGGAGCTGAAGCGGCGGCTGCTGCTGGAGGCGGCGCTGACCGAGTTCGCCGAGTACGGCGTCGCCGGGGCGCGGGTCGACCGGATCGCCGGACGCGCCGGGGTGAGCCCCGGCCTGACCTACTCCTTCTTCGACGGGAAGGAGGGCCTGTTCGAGGCCGTCTACGACGCCGTCGTCGAACAGGCCGTGGCCGGCATCCCCATCGACGCCGACGACCTGCCCGGCTACGCCGGCCGCCTCCACGACGCGGCCCTCGACCACCCCGAGGTCATGCGCTTCGTGGCCTGGTACGCCCTCGAACGCGGCGACGGCCGCGAGGTCCGGCCCGTCGTGGCCGCGTCCATGGCCGACAAGGTCGCCGCGGTCGAGGACGCGCAGCGGCGCGGCACCGTCACCGACCGCATGGGCGCGGGCGAACTCCTCGCCCTCGTCCTCGTCGTGGCCAACATGTGGCAGCGCCAAGGGGAGGACGTCCGCTCCCTGGTCCCGGCACCGGAGCGCAGGCGGGTCGTCGTGGAGTCGGTGCGGCAGCTCGTCACGCCCTGATCCGACGTCCGTACGCGAGGGGCACGAGTCCGCCGCGCGCACCCTCCCTACGCGGCAGGGAGGTTGACCCCCGCCCGTCCTGACGCCGCGCTCCCGACACGCGGCGCCCCCACCCCGTCCGGCGCAATCGCGACGGCCTCCGGCCTGCGCGGCGATCACCCACGGGGCAGCCTGGGAAGCGGAGCCCGCCCGGTCGTCCTCGCACGCCGACCGGGCGGGCCGCTGCGTCGGGGGCACCGGGATGACTCCGCGGGCCGCGGCGGTTGTACGGGGAGGAGAAGTACACCGCCACGCGAGGGAGCAGCGGACATGACCGCTCAGGACGTCGAACGCACCGGCTTCACCGAGCAGTGGGAGCGCTGGCACCGCGGCAAGGAGGAGGTGCTCGCCGGTCCGCACGGTTTCCTGGCGATCACGAGCCTGCGCTGGCTGGGACCGCGACCGGAACGCTTCGAGGACGCCCCCGGCACCTGGTCGGTCGCCGACGGCCATGTGGTGGTCGAGCTCGGCGACGGCGAGGAGTTGACCGTCGACGGCACGCCGGTACGAGGCCGGTACGACTTCGGCGTCATCGGCGAGCGCGACGGTGTCCACGCCGGCTTCGGCGACGCCGTCGTCGAGGTCGCCAAGCGCGGCGGACACGACATCCTGCGCCCACGCCACCCCGGCAACCCGCTGCGCACCGGCTTCACCGGGACGCCCGCCTACGCGCCCGATCCCCGCTGGGTCCGCGAGGGCCGATTCGTGCCCTACGACGCCCCGCGTCCGGTGACCGTGGGCGCGACGGTCGAGGGCCTGGAGCATGTCTACGACTCCCCCGGCCAGGTGGAGTTCGACGTGGACGGCGCGACGTACCGGCTCACCGTCTTCAACGGCTCGCGGCCGGGCGGCCTGATGGCGCTGTTCACCGACGCGACGTCCGGGGTGACCACCTACGCGGCGAACCGCTCCCTGCAGATCGACCCGCCGGACGCCGGGGGCGGGGTGAGCCTGGACTTCAACCGTGCGGCCAACCTGCCCTGCGCGTACACCGACCTCGCCACCTGCCCCCTCCCGCCCGCCGGCAACCGGCTGCCGTTCGCCGTCGAGGCGGGCGAGAGGATCCCCCTGGAGCGGGGCGGCCGGGCCTGAACCCGGGGGTCGCTCAGCCGCGCAGGACCTCCCGGCCGAGCCGGCGGCGGGCCGGGTCCAGCGCGGCGTCGACCTCCTTGTTCCGCGCGACGTCCAGCACGACGGCGGCCGGATGGTGCTCCCGGCGCTCGACTGCGGCGCGGCGCAGGTGGGTCGGCGGGTGCGTCTGGTCCTCGACGTGGGCGGTCAGGGCGGACAGCCGGCGCCGCCGCTCCAGTTCATGCGCGGGAATCGACCCCACGTACTCCTTGAGCCGTTCCCAGACCGCCTCGTCGGGTTCCCTGTCGGCGCCGCGTGTGGCGCGGTGCACGGTGCCTGCGGTGACGTACTGCTGGTCGAGCCAGAAGGAGATGGCGTCGGCGAGCAGCAGGACGTCGAGCCCCCCGATGGCAGCCTCCGTCGAACCGATCCGCGCTTCGAGGTCGTCCGCGAGGTACTCGGCCTGCTGACTGGCGCGCAGGGTCAGGTGTGCCAGGACGTGCAGGAGCAGCAGCACGGCGGAGGCGGGTACGAACATGAACAGTCGTGCGGCGATCTCGATCATTCCCAGGCCGCTGGTGTCCTGCTGCGGACGCAGCAGCACGTACCACTCGACGAGCGTGCGGTGAGCGGAGCCTATGACGAGCGTCTGGCTGGTGTCGCCGTTGACGAAGTGACCGAACTCGTGGCCGAGCAGGCCGACCCGCTGCTGCGGGGTCAGCACCTCCCACAGCCCGAGGCCGATCGTCAGCACCTTGCGACGGCGCAGGCCGACCGCCTGGACAGAGGCGTTGACCTGGGTGTCCACCACGACGACGTCCGCCCGTGGCGCTCCGAGGGCGTCGGCCACCTCGTCCAGCAGCGCGTAGAGCGCGGGCGCGTCCGCCCGGTGCAGCTGGTCCCCGTGCCGCGGCCTCCGCCCCAGCCGTGGACGCATCAGCCATGCCAGGCCCAGCAACAGGACGCCCAGCACGGCGGGGATGATCGCCCGCCAGCCCGTCACCAGCAGCCACACACCTGCGGCGGCCACGGCCAGCGTCAGCAGGTGCACGAGGCCGGCGATCGCGTAGGCGCCGACGTACGCCGCGCCCCGGCCGGGCCTCGGCGGCCGTTCCGACGTCATCCTGGCGAACAGTTCCTCGCCGTACGCCCGCGACAGGCGCCGGCGCAACGCGTCGACGGGTCCGTCGTGCTCCTCGTCGTCCTCGTTCCCGCCCCGCACGTTCCAGTCGCACGCCGCGCACCAGACGACGAACCGGTCGTCCTCCGTCAGCCGCTGCCCGCACTGCGGGCACGGTCTTCCTCGGCCTGTCCGCATGTCGCCCCTCCCCTTGATCATCTCGAGCCGGGGCATCGTAGTGGCGGTGCGGATGCTCCGCGCGCCCGGGGGCCACCGCCCGCCCCCGGGCGAAGGGTTCACCCGGGGTCCGTGTGGTTCACCGCCAGACCGGAAGATCCGTGCCCCAGCGCCCCGGGGGGCGGGTCCAGTCGGCCGGGGCGCCGTGGTAGCCCAGGGGCGGGAGGGCGTGGACCAGGCATCCGTAGGCGGAGTCGGCGACGGCGAGCCGGCTCGTGGGGTCGTGGTCCCCACCGGTTCCGGTTCCGGTCTGCGCGTCGCCCGGGCCGATGCCGTGCGTCAGCCAGGAGGCCGTGGCCGTCAGCGACAGCCGCAGCAGCCTTCCGCCGCCGTGGCGGCGGGCGTCGGCCAGGGCGCGCAGGACCGCCGCGGCCAGCAGGTAGCCGGTGCCGTGGTCGAGGGCCTGCGCGGGGAGGACGCCCGGACGGCCGTCCGGTCCGGCCTCGATCGAGGCGATGCCGCAGCGCGCCTGCACCAGGCTGTCGAAGCCGCGCCGCCCCGCCCAGGGACCTGACCGATCCCAGGCGCGGAGCTGGGCGACGACCAGCCCCGGCCGCCGCTCGCGCAGCGCCTCCGCCGAGAGGCCGAAGCGGTCCAGTGCGCCGGGGCGGTAGCCGGTCACGACCACGTCGGCGGAGGCGAGGAGGTCCTCGAGGACCGTCCGGTCGGGACCGGAGAGGTCGAGCCGCGCCGACCGCTTCCCGAAGCCGGTGTCGGCGTGGGCCGACTCGTCCTCCGGCAGACGGGGGCTGTCCACCCGCAGGACGTCCGCGCCCAGCAGCGCCAGCGTGCGCGTGGCGACCGGTCCGGCGATGACCCGCGTCAGGTCGAGCACGCGGACATCCGCCGCGGGCAGCCCCGCCGGAGGCAGGGGGCGCACCGGAGCGTCGTCGGTGCGCTCGGTCTCCACGAGCGGCCGCGCCGCCGGGCCCGGATCCCGTACGGCGACGGCCAGCCCGCCCGCCGCGTAGACGGTCTCCTCGACCTCCGCGGCCTTGCGCCCGGCCAGCTCCTCCGCCAGCCGTCGGGCCAGTGCGTCCTCGTCGCCGCCGTCACCACCGTCGGGAAGGCCGAGGGCGGCGGTCAACCGGGCTCGGTGGTGCGGGTAGTTGGCATGGGTGCGCACCCAGCCGTCCGCGGTGCGCCAGAAGCCGGACAGCGCAGCGAAGGACGTGGCCGCCCGGCCGTCGATCCGCAGGTGCCGCTCGCTCACGAACGCGGTGGCCACCGCCCCCTCGTCGACCAGCACCGCAGGCGGCGGCCCGCCGGAGCGCAGCGCGAGCAGTTCGGCCGCGGCGAGCGAGCAGACCCCGACCGTGGCCCGGGCCATCCGGCGTACCGGCAGCCGGGCGGGCAGCACCCCGGCCACCTCCCGGTACGCCACGTGTTCCGCCCGCTCGGGGACGCCGCCGAGGGCCTCCCAGGCCTCGACGGTCGGACGGTCGGGCGGCTGCTGCATCGTGTCGTTCCTTCCTCGGAGGGCGGCCGTTCAGCGGGGCGGGCGCCGCCGGTACAGCCCCTCCTGCACGACGGAGGCGACCAGGCGGCCGTCCCGGGTGAAGAACTGACCCCGGGCCAGGCCCCGGGACGACGCGTACGTCGGGCTCTCCATGGCGAACAGCAGCCACTCGTCGGCGCGGAACGGCCGGTGGAACCACACGGCGTGGTCGAGCGATGCGGCCTGCCGCACGCCGGGGTGGTCGGCGTAGGGCAGGCCGGCCGTCGCGAGCAGCCGGATGTCGGAGAAGTAGGTCAGGGCGCAGGCGTGCAGCAACGGCCCTCCGGGCAGGGCGTCGCGGGTGCGGACCCACAACTGCTGGCGCGGCCCCTGCCCGATGCTGGGCAGTCCCTTGTCGGGGTCGCCCACGCAGCGGGACTCCAGGACGGCCTCGAAGACGGACGCTCCCCGCCGGGCACGTCCGAGCT
Organism: Streptomyces sp. PA03-5A; assembly: GCF_033792725.1. Lineage (NCBI taxonomy): Bacteria > Bacillati > Actinomycetota > Actinomycetes > Kitasatosporales > Streptomycetaceae > Streptomyces > Streptomyces sp. PA03-5A. The sequence goes on from NZ_JARAVL010000027.1 coordinate 22,598, forward strand.
CCCACAGCTCGGGCAGTCCCTCGGGCCCGGGCGCCTCGGGCGCGTCCGCCTGGTGCTCGTCGCTGTCCTCCGGGCGGTGGAAGGAGGCGGAGAGGCTGAAGATCGCCTCGCCGTCCTGGATCGCGACCACCCGCCGGGTGGCGAAGGAGCGTCCGTCCCGGGTCCGGTCGACCTCGTAGACGATGGGCCGGTCGGTACGGCCCGCGCGGATGAAGTAGCCGTGCAGGGAGTGGACGAGCAGGTCGGGGGCGGGCAGGGTCGAGCCCGCCGCGATCAGCGACTGCGCCGCGACCTGGCCGCCGAAGGCCCGCAACGGCATCCCGGCGTGGCAGAAGCCGCGGTAGAGGTTCTCCTCCAGCCGCTCCAGGGTCAGCAGTTCCGTGAACGACGTGGCCGTCTCGGCCGGGTCCGGGACGTTCTGCTGCATGGGTTCACCGCCAGGGTGCGTACGGCCGGGCGCTCACCGCTCGCCCACTTCTGTGCATGACGCACATGGTAGGGCCGCCGACCTGCGCGGACCCGGCGGGGTCGGACCGGCCCCGCTGGTCACCGGCGGTGCGGGGCCCAGCGGTTGAGGGTGGTGCCGTCCGCGGCCAGGGTGAGCCAGGTGCCGTCGCCGAGCGCGACGGGGAGCGCACCGCACCCCTGGCGACGCGGAGGACCGTGCCGATGGCGGCCCATACGACGGGCACCTCGCAGTCGTGGGCGCGCAGGACGAGGACGGCGATGACGTCGTCGATGAGTGGGCGCGCAAGGGGGAAGTGCCGCGGCATGTCGGCTTGCCGCTCCTAAACGATCACGGGAAGGTACCGCTATGACCTCGAAATCCTCTGCCGTGCCCCTGGCCGGCCGTGTCGCCGTCGTCACCGGCGCTTCCAGCGGCATCGGGGAAGCGACTGCCGAGCACCTGGCGTCACTGGGTGCGAAGGTGGCAGTACTGGCCCGCCGCGAGGACCGGCTTGCCGTCCTGGCTTCGCGGATCGAGGGTCAAGGCGGCACCGCCCTGGCGATCCCGGTGGACGTGACCGACGCGCAGGCGGTGCGTGCCGCTGCCAACAAGGTGAAGAACGACTTCGGCGGCGCCGACCTGCTGTTCAACAACGCGGGTGTGATGCTGCCGGCCCCGATCGAGGAGCTCGCCACCGACCAGTGGCAGCAGCAGATCGATCTGAACATCACCGGCCTGATGCACATCATCGGAGCGTTTGTTCCGCAGCTGGTCGAGACGGCTGCCGAGCGTGGCGTCAGCGACCTGGTCAACACTTCGTCGATCGCCGCGCAGAACATCTTCCCCAACTTCGCCGTCTACTCGGGTACAAAGGCCTACGTCACGCACTTGTCGCGCCACCTGCGCACGGAGCTCGGTCCGAAGAACGTGCGAGTGTCGGCCATCGAGCCTGGCATCGTCGGCACGGAGTTGCAGAGCCATGTGACCGATTCCGGTGCCCTGGAGTGGCTGGCGGGCTCCAAGGAGACGATCGAGTGGCTGACGGCCCAGGACATCGCCCGTACCGTCGGTTTCCTCGTCTCCCAGCCGGCGCACGTCAACCTCCAGCAGGTCACGATCATGCCCACCGGCCAGCCGAGCTGAGCTGTCGTCAGGCGTCACTGCGGGGACGGCGGCAGGTCGATCCGTACTACGACACGTACCGCCGAATGCTGCGGCATCATCTGCCTCCGACGACCCCGCATGTCATCCTGAAACGATCGGTCAGTGGCCGCGCGGTGCGGTGATGTCGTACGAGATGCGCCCCGCGGGCAGGTAGAACAGCGCGATGAGGGCGCCGCCGCGGACCTCGGGGTAGTGGTGGCTGCCGGGGGCGGGGGCGGTCCAGCCCGGCCCCTGCCAGCCGCTGGGGCCGGCGAGCTGCGCGTCACGGTCGACGGGCGCCACGAGGTTGATCTCGCCGTAGGGGTGGGCGTGGTACTGGCCCCGGTAGCGGGCCTGGCTGTTCATGTACACCGCGGTGATGCTGAAGTACTGCGTCTCCGCCGAGGGCGGTGCGATGAGGCTGCGCCGGTAGTTCGGGCCGTCGACCTCGGCGTTCGCGGCCCAGCCCTCCTCGACGCCGAGCTTGATCAGGCGCGAGAGGTGCCCGTACAGCTCGCTGCGCGGGCCGTGGGTGCCGTTCAGCCAGTCCTCGAGTTCCTTGCCCGCGGTGCGGTTCCTGACCGCTTCCAGGAAGGGGATGCTGCGCTCGATGAGCTCCCGTCGGTGATCCATCGTCCGTCCTCCTCGGCACCCGGGGTGGCCGTCGCACCCCGTCGGTGCCAGGGTGACAGCGGGTTTCGTTATCGTCAATGGTTGTAACTAAACGACCGGACGGAGTCCCCGCACGCCGATCAGCGTTACAGTTCCTATCTGTAATGAATTGTCCGCTCTGACCCGTCTCCCCCGTCGTGGGGCGGCGGGCCGGTCGAGGAGGCGAGGCCCGTGCACGAGCCCATCAAGCGTGCGGGGAGCCATCACACCCATGGCCGTACGGCGCTCCGCGGGCTGAAGCGGTCCAGGTCCTGGCGGGCATGGCGGCTGTCCGAGGCCGGCACCCCCGTCGCACTCGTGCTGATCATCACGACGATCGGTTTCCTCGCGCCCTCCGACGTGCACCTGGCGTCCCTGCTCATCGCCGCGCCCGCCCTGACGGCGGCGATCTCGACGGCGCGCGCCACCACCGGGGTGGCCGCGCTGTCACTGGTGGCCGCGGTGACCTGCGACGTCCACGACGGGCTGCTCCGCTCCCCCGTCCTGCCGACGCATGTCGCGGCCCTGCTGGTGGTCTCCGTCTTCCTCATCGCGTTCTGCAGCACCCGCGACCGCAACCGCCGGGAGGCGAGCCAGCTGCGGGCGATCTCCGAGGCGGCGCAGCAGGTCGTCCTGCGGCCCCTCCCCCGGCGGATCGAGGGCCTGCGGGTCGCCTCGGTGTACCGGGCGGCCGAGACGATGGCCGAGGTCGGAGGCGACCTGTACGCCGCGGCACGGACGCCGTACGGCACCCGGCTCCTCATCGGTGACGTCAAGGGCAAGGGCCTGCAGGCGCTCGACGACACGGCGGCGCTGCTCGGCGCCTTCCGCGAGGCGGTGCACCAGCACCCCACCCTGCCCGGCCTGGCCGCGGCGCTGGAGGGCAGCGTGCGCCGGCACGTGGCCGAGGCGTCCGAGGCCGACGCCGACGCGCCGGAGCGGTTCATCACCGCACTGCTGGTGGAGTTCCCGGCCGGCGGGGGCCTCGTGCGCACGGTCAGCTGCGGGCACCCGTTGCCGCTGCTGCTGCGCGACGGCCGCATCACCGCCCTCGCTGGCCCGGCGCCCGCGCCGCCGCTCGGCCTGGCCGGCCTCGACCCCGCCGCGTACCGCGTGGACCGCTTCCCGCTCGCCCCGGGCGACCTGCTCCTGCTCTACACCGACGGCCTCGCCGAGGCCCGGGACCGCTCGGGCGCCTTCTACTCCGTGGCCGACCTCGGGATCCCCCGGGACACGGCCGTGTGCGACCCGGAATCCCTGCTCCAGGAAGTCCTGGCGGACCTGCTCCGCCACACGGAGGGGCGGCTCAACGACGACGTGGCGCTGGTGGCCGTGCAGTGTCCGCCCGCGGGCTAACGCGAGGCTGCGCCGTCCCGCTCAGGCAGCCGGGTCGTCCAGCTCGATGCGGGCACCGTCAGCGTCCGGCGGCCACAGGGGCTCGGGCACCCGCGCCCCGAACGACGCGCCCCACCGGTTGCGCGACGAGACCTCGTGGACCGGACGCCGGTTGGCGGCGACCCCCCAGCGGCCCAGTGGATACCCGAACGCCAGCATCGCGATCATCCGCCAGCCGTCCGCGGTGGGCACGCCCAGCAGGTCGCGGACGGTGTCGGCCTCGTAGCGCAGGACCGTGGTCAGCACGCCGCCGATGCCCTCGGCTCCCGCGGCCAGCAGCGAACTCCAGATGGCCGGGTAGATGTTCGCGCCGCCGTGGTCGTCCACCGCGAAGACGAAGACCAGCAGGGGGATCTCGGCGAAGTGCTCGACGAAGTGGTCCCCGGAGCTCTTGATGCGCCCCAGGGACTTCGCCCGCCGTGCGGGGTCCTCGTGCGGTGCCGTACCGAGCCGGCCGGCCTCGATGTCGGCGTACTCCCGCTGCCGGCAGGACGCGTAGAGCTCGGCGAGCCCGCCTTGAGCCCGGGGTCGTCCACGGCGAGGAAGTGCCAGCGTTGCGTGTTGCCGCCGTTGGGCGCCCGGATGGCGGCGTCCAGGATCCGGCACCGGCTCTCCATCGGGAGGGGATCCGGCTTCATGGCGCATGATCCGGGTCGTGTAGAGCGCTTCGTAGACGTCCACCGGTCAACTCCCAGGGCGCGAGCGGCGGTTACGTTACAAATATTCACCGTAACACCAACGGAAGTCGCCTGCCCGCGCCCTGGACCGCCCCGGCCTGCGCCGCGCCCGGCCGGATCAGCCGGAGCCGGCGGGGCGCACCGCGATGGCGGGCCAGACGGTGTCGACGAGGCGGTCCGGGATGTCCGCACCGGATCCCCCGGTGCGCAGGTAGTCCGCGAAGTAGCTGCCGAAGCAGAGGGTCACGACGGTGTCGAGGTCGACGTCCTCACGGACCTCGCCGCGCTCGCGGAGCCGCCGCAGGGTCTGCGCCAACTCGTCGCACCGCGGCCCGACCCCGTGCTCGCGCAGCTGCTCCAGCAGGCCGGGTGCACGTTCGACCTCCGCCATGAAGTTGCCGTGCAGGGCCATCGCGCCCTTGTTGTGGTACCGCGGATCGAGGCGGCGCACGGCCTCACGGAACGCCTCGACTCCGGACAGCGCGTCCATGTCGACGTCCGGGTACGCCTCGCGCTGGGCGCGCAGTCCGTACTGGAGGGCGTCGACGACCAGGTCGTACTTGTTCGCCCAACGCCGGTACAGCGTGGGCCGCGTGACCCCGGCGTCGGCGACGATGTCCCCGATGGTCATCTGCGCATACCCGTCGGCGACCAGCCGCTTGCGCGTCGCCCGGATGATCGCCTCCTCGATCGCCGGGTCCCGCGGCCGGCCACCGGCCCGCGAGCCGGCGCCGCGGTCGGCCCCCTTGTCGTCCTTGGCGCTTCCGGTGCGGTCGTCGCCGCTCATCCGCGGTCCTCTCTGTGCCCGGACACGGCCACATGCCATCGATTGCGGGCGTTACATTACATAAGTGTAATGTAACGGCCCCTCACTTCACCACGCGGACGCCTCTCGCGGGGTGCGGGCGCCGCGCCGGTGGGGGTGCCGAGCGCGGGCGGCGCAGCTATCGTACCGACTGGACGGTATGAGCCGATCCCCCGCGAGCCCCCAAGGAGCCCCGCATGCCGCGCGCGAAGTCCAACGGTATAGAGCTCGAGTACGACACCTTCGGCAGCGCCGGCGATCCGGCGCTGCTGCTCGTCATGGGCCTCGGTGCGCAAATGACGCTGTGGCGTCCGGAGTTCTGCTCCGCGCTCGCGGACCGCGGTTTCTTCGTGGTGCGCTATGACAACCGCGACGCGGGCCTGTCGACCGGTCTCGACGAGCACCCTGTCCCGGACATCGGCGCCGTGCTGTCGGGCGACCCCTCCAGCGTCCCCTATCTGCTGGCCGACATGGCGGACGACGCCGTGGGGCTGCTGGACGCGCTGGACATCCCGGCCGCGCACGTCGTCGGCGCCTCGATGGGCGGCATGATCGCCCAGCAGCTGACGATCGACCACCCCGGCCGGGTGCTGTCGCTGTGCTCGATCATGTCCACCACCGGCGACCGGTCGGTCGGCCGCGCCTCGGCGGAGGCCATCGCGGCGATGCCCGGCTCGAACGGCGTCCCCTTGACGCGCGAGGCCGTCATCGACGACGGGGTCCGCAGGTCGGCCGTGATCGGCTCCCCCGCCTACCCGCCGGCTCCGCAGGAGCTGCGCGAGCGCGTGACCGCCGCCTACGACCGGGCGTACCGCCCGGAGGGCTACGTGCGCCAGTACGCGGCGATCCTCGCCTCCCCGGACCGCACGCCGGGCCTGCGGTCGGTGGCGGTACCGACGGTGGTCGTGCACGGCGAGCAGGACCCCCTGATCGACCACAGCGGCGGCCGGGCGACGGCGGCCGCGGTCCCCGGCAGCGAACTGCTGCTGATCCCGGGCATGGGTCACGACTTGCCGGAGCAGGTGTGGCCGGCGGTCGTCGACGCGATCGCCCGCAACGCCGCCAGGGCCACCGCCGCCTGAGCCCGGACACCCGGTCCGGTCGTGCATGGCGGTGTCCGGCCCGGCCTGCCGGAGCCGGCCCGGACACCGCCACCTACCGCAGCCGCCGCACCGACGCCGCCGGCGGACGCTCGCGCAGGGCGCCGTAGCCGATGAAGTACGCGGGCACCCGCTTGAGCCAGGGTGTGGAGTTGAGCAGGCCGGCGAGCCGCCCCGCGCGATCCGCGTCGCCGAGCGGGGAGCGTCCGGCCAGCACCGGGGCGACGAAGCGGCGGTGGGCCAGGCGCTGCAGGGCCTGCGTGGCGGCCGTGGTCGGCCACCGGCGGAACTGGACGGCGCGTACGTCCCGCAATCCGACGCTGCCGCGGCGCAGCGGCTCCACGAGGTGGCGCGCGGTGGCGACGGCGTCCTCGACGGCGAGGTTGATGCCGATCCCGAAGACCGGCGACATCGCGTGGGCGGCGTCGCCGATGCACAGCAGCCCCGGGCGGTGCCAGCGCTCCAGCCGGTCGCAACGCACGTCGAGGAGCTTCACCTCGCCCCAGGAGCGCACCGCGCGCACGCGGTCGCCCAGCCACGGCACCGCGGCCGAGTACGCGGCGAGGAAGCGGTCCAGGCCCGCGGCCCGGCGGTCGGCGTCGCTGCCCTTGGGGATCAGCGCGGCGCACTGCCAGTACTCCCCCCGGTCGATCATCGCGGTGAGGAAGCGGTCGCCGACTCCGGCCACCAGCCCCTGCGGGTCGCCCGGGTGCCGCGGCACCCGGAACCACCACGCGTCCATCGGACAGCCGAATTCCCGCAGGCCCAGTTCCGGCCGCGACCGTGCCAGTGACCCGCGGCCGTCGCAGGCCACGGTCAGGGTGGCCCGCAGTTCGCCGCCACCGCCCTCCGCGGTGCGGTAGCGCACGCCGGTGATCCGGCCGCGCTCCTCCAGGAAGGAGGTCGCCTCGGTGCCCATGCGCAGGGTGAACGTCGGCTCGCGGCGGGCCTCGTCCGCCAGGAGCGCGAGCAGGTCCCACTGCGGCACCATCGCCACGTAGTTGTACGGGCCCCGCAGGGTGGAGACGTCCGAGACGGTGACCAGGGACCGCCCGGGCCCGATCGGCAACTGGACGGTGGTGACGCGGCGTTGCGGCAGGGCGGCGAAGCGCTCGGCGAGGCCGAGTTCGTCCAGCAGGGCGAGGGTCGAGGGGTGCACGGTGTCGCCGCGGAAGTCGCGCAGGAAGTCGCCGTGCTTCTCCAGGACGGTGACCTCCACCCCCGCCCTGGCCAGCAGCAGGGCGAGCACCATGCCCGCCGGGCCGCCGCCCACCACGCAGCAGGTGGTCCGTTCCATCGCAGCCCACCCTCCGCCGTCATCCGCATCCCGGCCCCGATATAACGGGACATATTATCCTTGAACGGTGCACATTGATGCCGTCATGAGGTGCCACGCACTCCCGGAGGCCTGATGAGCCAGCAGCCGGTCACCCTGCCCTTCACCGATCCGGCCTTCGTCGCCGATCCCTTCCCCCTCTACCAGGAGCTACGCCAGGAGGGCCCGGTGCGCCGCGCGGTCATCCAGGGCGAGCTGGAGGCCTGGCTGGTCACCCGGTACGAGGACGGCCTGGCGGCCCTGACCGATCCACGGCTGAGCAGCGACGTCCGCGACGCCGCGGACCCGCGGCTCATGGCGCGGCTGCCCACCACCGAGCGCGAGTCGATGATCCGCACGATGCTGCGCGCCGACCCGCCCGACCACACCCGGCTGCGCCGGCTGGTCTCCAAGGCGTTCACCGCCCGCCGGGTGGCCGAGCTGGAGCCGCGGGTCCAGGCCGTCACCGACGAGCTCCTCGACGCGATCGTCCCGGCCGGGCGCGCCGACCTGGTCGAGGACTTCGCGCTGCCGCTGCCGGTCACGGTCATCAGCGAACTGCTCGGCGTGCCCGTCTCCGACCGCTACGACTTCCAGCGGTGGACCGACGACATGGTCCTCCAGGGCCCCCAGCCGCCGGACCCGGCCAAGATCGAGGCGGCCTGGAAGCAGATGCACGGCTACCTCACGGCCCTGCTGGACGCCAAGCGGGCGCACCCCGGGGACGACCTGCTGAGCGCGCTGATCGCCACCCACGACGACGAGCAGCGGCTGGACCGGCACGAACTGATCGCGATGGCCTTCCTGCTCCTGGTCGCCGGGTACATCACCACCGTCAACCTCATCGGCAACGGCATCGCGGCGCTGCTCACCCACCCGGACCAGCTGCGCATGCTGCGCGAGGACCCTGGGCTGCTGCCCGGCGCGATCGAGGAGTTCCTGCGGTACGACGGGCCGGTCAACCCCGGCATCGCGCGCTTCGCCCGCGAGGACCTGACCATCGCGGGGGTGGCGATCCCGCGGGGCGCGACGGTGGTGGTCGCCTCCGCCATCGCCGACCGCGACCCGGCGCGGTTCGGCGACCCGGACCGCCTGGACATCACCCGGGGGGACAACGCCCACCTCGCCTTCGGGCACGGCATCCACTACTGCCTGGGGGCGCCGCTGGCCCGGCTGGAGGGCAGGATCGCCATCGGCACCGCCCTGCGCCGGCTGCCCGGACTCGCGCTGGCCGTTCCGCCCGGGGAGCTGCGCTGGCGGCCGCGGGTGCTGCGCGGCCCCTCGCGGTTGCCCGTCACCTTCGGTTCCACCGACAGCTGAGGCCGGGGCGCCCGGACCGGGCGCCGGCCGTGTCCGCACGCGTACCGCCGGGCGAGCCGTACAGGGGGCTCGCCCGGCGGGGCGGATTCGGCGGGAGCCGGTCAGATGCGTGAGCCTCCGGTGGGGCCCCTCATGTCCGAGGACTTCCCCCGGCCCGTGCCCGGCCGCATCGAGGACGCCGCCAGCGCGAGTGCCAGAGCGATGACGCCGACCACCACGTTGTTGACGATCGTGCGCGTCGTGTCGACGTTCCCCGCGATGCACCACGGCGAGATGATCGTCCACAGGCCGATGATGGCGGCGGCCCACGCCATGGAGTGCGTGCGCTCGAACGCCCTGCCCACGCCGCCCATGAGCATGGCGTACGCGATGCCGGCTATCAGGTTGCCGACGGCAATCGTCGACAGGCCGTTGAAGCCCACGATCCAGGGGGACGCCGCCAGGTAGGTGCCGGTCACCAGGCCCATGGCCTCGATCGCCTGGCCCCGGTTGGTGGCGGTCGTCCGTTCGTACTCCGCGCGCAGCGCCAGCAGGTCGGGGTGCTGCTCGATACTCGGTCGCGTAGAGGCCATCTAAACCATCCCCACTCATTTCGGACGTTTCACCCCACACTTACCCATGATGCGGCGGTCGAGACGTGGAGATTCGCGCGGGACGGTACGAGCGGCCCGGAACGCCCTGGTCACGGGGTCCAGGAGCGTGCGACGGGGCGGTCAGACGATCTGCTCGGTGTCGATCCGGGCGTCCACGCGCTTGTAGGCGTCCGGCTGCTGGGTGAGCACCGGAAGACCGGTGGACAGCGCCAGGTGCGCGGCGTGCGCGGTGGCGATGTCCGTCGCGCGCTCGTGGGCGATCTGCGCGACGGACCAGCAGGTGGCCTCGCCGAGCGCCCGGAAGACGAAGCAGGGCGCCGCCAGGGCGTCCTGGAGGCGTTCGTACACCTCACCGAGGACCGACTCGGTCAGGCCCTGCGCGAAGGGCACCGCCGGGACGTACAGCGGCACCGCGGTCTGGGCCGAGCGGATGACCCGGGCGACCATGTACGGCCGCCCCAGGGCGAGAGCCCGGACGGCGGTGTGGTCGAGGATGTACCCGCCGCTCACGCCGCCTGACCCGGGTCCGCGGGCGGAGCGGTCTCGAAGCCGCGCCGCGCGTCGGCGGAGGCGACGGCCTCGAGGGCGGCCTCCCACTCGCCGGGGTGGTCCTGGCGGGCCCGTGCGGCGAGCCAGTCGACGGCGCGCAGGGCGCGTTCGGTGCGCTGGAGCCGTTCGGTGACGGCCGCCTCGATGAACGCGGACCGGTTGCCGCCGGGGCCACCGGCCAGCTTGTCGACCGCGGCGACAGTGTCCTCGTCGAGGGTGATGGTGACCTTCTGCTTCGCCATACGGTCACCATACCGATGTATGGCCGCACGGGGGGGACGATCGTCACCCGACCGGACGACCGCGTGTCGGACCCGGATGGGACGATGTCCCCCGCAGTTACGGACTCAGGGGAAGGCTGTACCGGCCATGTCGCTCATCCACCACACGACGCTGACGCCGACCAAGCTGGAGCTGCTCACGCAGTGGCTCCCCCGGCAGCCCTGGTACGCGGGCACGGGACGGGCGCCGGAGCTCGTGAAGGCAGGCGGTTTCCGCCTGGACGACCCCCTGGGCGAGGTCGGGGTGGAGTTCATGGTGGTCACCGACCAGGACGGCGCCGCGTACCACGTGCCCATGGCCTACCGCGGCGCGCCGCTGGCCGGCGCCGAGGACGCGCTCATCGGCACCACGGAGCACGGGGTACTGGGCAAGCGCTGGATCTACGACGGCGCGCACGACCCGGTTGTGGTGGCCCAGTTGACCGCCCTGGTACGAGGTGAGGCCGAGGCGCAGGCCCAGAGCCTCAGCGACACGCCCGACCCGACCGTCGCCCGCCACTACGCCGGCCCGGTGGACGCCGCCGTGTCCGGCGCTGGATCCGTGACCGACGGCCCGGAGGCCACGACCGACGTCACCCTCGACGCGGGCCCGGCCGGGCGCCTGGTCCTCCGCGTGACGCGGGCGCTGCGCCCCGGCGCTGTCGACGGCACCGCGGGCGGCGCGCTCGGTCACGTCGACGCCCGCTGGCAGCAGCCGGACGGCACCGAGGCCCGAGCGGTCTTCGCCGCCCTCCGGAAGGCCGCCGCCGGCTGAGCGGCGGGGCGACTGAGCCACGGCGACGATCGCCGAACTGCCGTGCGCGCAGGGCGCTTTCGGTAATCTCCCGCCATGAAGATCATGGGGGGTGTGGCGGTGGGAGCCGTCTTCGGGACGGTCACCTCGCTCGTCAACGCGCTGTCGTCGCCGTACACCGAACTCGGGGCCCCGGTCACCGGCACCCTCTGGGGCGGCGCGGCCAAGGTGCTGAGCCTGCTGCTGGACGCGGGCTGGTCCTGGGCCGCGCTCGCGGTGGCCGCGGGCCTGCTCGCCGGGACCAACGCCCGCGGCATGCTGGCCGGACCGCTGGCGCTGATCGCCGCCACGGCGACGTACTACCTGACCGACCGCCTCCTCGTGGACGCGGGCAGCGACGTCCTCCTCTGGGCGGTGGTCGCGGTGTTCTTCGGTCCGATGCTGGGCATCGCCGGCGCGGCCGTCCGGCGGCCCGGCCTGACCGGCCTCCTGGCCGCGTTGACGGTGCCGGTCGGTGCCGCCGTCCAGATGGTCGTACTGCCGCCCCGGCCGCATATGACGGTGACCCCGGCGATCGCCGTGGCCGAGGCCCTGGTCTGGACGGCCGCGGCGGCAGGCGCGGCGTGGGCCGTCCACCGCTTCCTCGCCGAGCGGCGTGCCGTCAGGACCGGGTGACGGCCCCTGCTCACCGAGCGGGGGGAGGCCGCCTGGCGGAGACTGGGGAGAGCACGGTCGTGCCGCCGTGATCGTCGAACGGGTCGCCCCAGGGAGCGGACATGCGCATCGACCTCACCGGACGGACCGCCTTGGTGACGGCATCGACGCAGGGCATCGGAGCGGCCATCGCGGCCGGGCTCGCACGGGCCGGAGCCCGCGTGGGCGTCAACGGCCGCGACCCGGACCGCGTGGACCAGGCCCTCAAGGAGCTGCGGGACGAGGTGCCGGACGGCGAGTTCGTCGCCGTCGGAGCCGACGTGGCCACCGACGAGGGCGCCGAACGGGCCCGCGAGGCCGTGCCGGACGTCGACATCCTCATCAACAACCTCGGCGTCTACGGCGCCAGGGACGCACTCGAGATCGACGACGCCGAGTGGCGCCGGTACTTCGAGGTCAACGTCCTGTCCGCCGTCCGCCTGACCCGGATGTACATGCCGCGGATGCTGGAGCGGGACTGGGGCCGCATCCAGTACATCTCCAGCGAGTCCGGCGTGGCCATCCCCGTCGAGATGATCCAGTACGGGATGACGAAGACGGCGATGCTCGCCCTCGGGCGCGGCTTCGCGAAGAAGGCCGCGGGTTCGGGCGTCACGGTGAACTCGGTCCTGGTCGGTCCGACCCGTACCGCGGGCGTGGAGGAGTTCGTCCAAAGGCTCGTCGACAGCGAGTTGCCCTGGGAGGAGGCGCAGCGCGTCTTCATGCGCGAGCACCGCCCGCAGTCACTGCTGCAACGCCTCATCGAGCCGGCGGAGATCGCCAACATGGTGGTGTACCTCAGCTCCGACCTCGCGTCGGCCACCACCGGCGGCGCCGTGCGTGTCGACGGGGGATGCGTGGACGCCATCGTCCCCTGAGGCGGCGTCAGGCGCCGGGTCGCGTCAGTCGCCGGGTCGCGTCAGTCGCCGGGTCGCGTCATCCGTGCCGTGCGCTCCAGCCAGGCGGCCGTGACCGAGCTGTGTCGCTCGACGACGTCCTCCGGTTCCCCGTTGAGCAGGGCGAAGGCCACCTGCTCCAGGCCGAAGGTGAGATACCACGTCCACGCGCGGTGCAGGGTCGGCCGGTCGACCGCCGCCGCCACCTTGTCCCAGCCGTGCCAGGCCAGGCAGGCGGCGTCGACGGCCGGGTCGAACGGCTGGGCGAGGTCCCAGTCCAGCACGCCGACCACGCGGCCGTCGTCGCTCCAGTGCAGGTTGCCGCCGGCCAGGTCGCCGTGGACCAGGGACGGTTCGACCGGGGGAAGGTCCAGGGCGGCGCCCACGCGGCGGCGCGCCTCGGCCCGCCACGTGCGCGGCAGCCGGGGGACGACGTCGCGCTCCATCATCTCGGCCCACCGGTCACCGCCCGCGTATTCGTGCGCGGCGCCCAGCAGGCCCTGGAGGTCGCGGCAGTCCACGCCCTTCAGCGCCCGCAGCAGCCCTGCGAGGTGTTCCGGTCCGCCACCCCCGCCCCGGGGTGCGGGCGTTCCTCCCAGCCAGGACAGCGCGACAGCGGTGTGCCCCGCCACCCGGACCACGTCGGACAGCGGGCGCGGCACGGCGAAGGGCAGGTCCAGGGCGCCCAGGCGGCGCAGCAGCTCCATGCGCCGCGACAGCGCCGCGACCGCGGTGGGGTTCCTGGCGACGCGCACGACCGCTACGCCCGGAAGCAGCACCACATGGTGCGAGCCACCGACCGCGAGGGTCGCGCCGCGCAGGTCGCGTCCTGGCAGCAGGGCCGCGGCCACGCTCAGCAGTTCCTCGGGCACGTGATCGACCATCACCGCAGCGTAGGGCCCCGGCACGTGACGCGATAGCCTTTCGATCATGGCGGACTGGAACATACGGCCGGCTGCGGCCACGGACGTCGAGGCGGTGGCGGAGCTGCGCGCCGTGGCGATGCGGGCCGACCTGGAGCGGCTCGGGCGGTACGACGAGCACCGCGTGCGGCAGCGCCTGCGGGACGCCTTCGCGCCGGAGCACACCTGGGTCATCGACGTGGGCGGCGGTCTCGCCGGCTGCGTCGCCCTGCGGCCTGCCGGGGACGCCCACTGGCTGGAGCACTTCTACGTGGATCCGCGCCTGCAGGGCGGCGGCATCGGCACGGCCGTACTGCGGGAGCTGCTGGAGCGGTGCGACCGGGACGGCGTCCCGGTCAGGCTGAACGTGCTGCGGGGCAGTGCGGCCCGGCGGCTGTACGAGCGGCACGGGTTCACCGTCGACACCGAGGATCCGGTCGACGTGTTCATGGTCCGCGAGCCCGCCGCCGTGTGCGGCGGTTGACCCCTGGGGGTCGCCGGAACGATCCGGTCAGCCGCGCGGGCGCTCGTCGCGCCGGCCGGCGCGGGGCGGCCTGGCCGTTCCGTGCAGCTTCTTGGCGTAGGCGCGGTACCGCCTGCGGGACCGCATCGGCATGAGCACACGGACGCGCAGCGGGGCGCCCTTCAGGAGCCCCTTCATGACGACGGGGTCGCCCTCGTAGAGGGTCATCCCGAACTGCAGGTCCAGGCGGTTGCGCGGCGTCACGGACGCGCCGTGGCCCCCGAGTTCGGCCCACTCCGCGGCCGTGATGTGCCGCTCGGCCAGCGGCAGGATCGTCTCCTCCTCCAGCCGCATGTGCTCGAACGCGATGCGGTTCAGCCGGTCGGCGATCTCGGCGGCCATCGTCCCCTGCGTGGAGGAACCGTTGACGCGCCAGCTCCGGACCGCCCCGGCCAGTTCGTCGCAGACGGCGTGCAGCTGCTCGTGCTGCTCCTCCATCACGTGTACCAGCGGGGCGAGTTCGTCACTGACACGCTCCAGGAGCCGGGGCCACAGCCCGATGTCCTCGCCTTCGTGGTGCCCGATGAGCGCGGAGAGCATGATGTCGACGTGCTCGGCCACGACGCGGGCCCTCGCCAGGTCGCCGTCGGCGACGCCCCGCACCAGCGCGGGCGTCAGCCCGAACTCCCGCCGGAACATCGTGTGCACCACGTGCATCTCCTGGACGTTGGCCATCGGCACGGCGTTGTCGGTGCTCATCTGCTCTTCCCGGTCGGAGACACGTTGCACGGCGGCCCCGGGCACGGCGAAGGCCCGCATCACCCGGAAGCCAGATACTTGCTTCGTCAAGTACATAACCGGCCTGCCGCGCATGTCAACCCGGCCACGACCGTCCCGGCCCTGCTCCGTGCGCCGCCGTGGTCAGGCCTCCTGCGGTCGCATCAGTGCCAGGTCCGCGCCCCACGCGTCCAGCACGGCGCCGTGCCCGGCCCGGCGGGCCGCCGTCTCGACGCGGGCGAAGAGCTCCCGCTGCGCGGACACGTCCCCGGTCGCCGCAATGGTGTCCGCGGCGTCGAGCAGCATGCGGGCGTCCCAGCCGGGCAGGGGGAACCTGGCGAGTTCCCACTCCAGGTACTTGTTGTACGGGCGGGGGCGCCGGTCGAGGGCGAAGAGCAGTTCCAGCAGGAACCCGATGCTGTCGGCGGCGTCGAGCCGCGCCGCGAGCACGTGTCCGTCGCGGTCGTTCTTGAGCGAGCGGTAGAGGGAGTTGGCGTAGGCGTCGAGCCACCGGCCCGCGTCCCGGGACGCCTCGACGGCGTCGAGCCGCGCCTTGGCGGCCACGATCCGGGCGACCCCGCCCCCGAGCCGGTCGAGCACGGTCCGGGCGCGCGCGAGGGCGTACCGCTCGAACCCCGGCATTCCGGCCGCGCGGAACTCCTCGAGGGAGACGATGACGAGGTCCAGCTCCGGTGTGCGGTGTCCTGCGAAGCGCGTGAGAGCCGTCGTCGCTCCGTCAGCGACGACGACGTACAGGTCGTGGTCGGAGTGTTCGGTGGCCATGCCCTCGTGGGCCCGTGAGCCTTTGAGGACGAGTCCGACGACAGCCGGGTCGGCGGTCGCGATGTCGACGAACGCTTCGTAGGTGAGGGGCTGCCGAGAGGTCACTCACTTGCTCCGGGGGTGAGAAAGGTGTGCCCGGGCCTGGGCCGGTTACGCCCAGACGCGGGACGCGTAGTCGAGGAAGTTGCGGCCGAGGATCTTCTCGATGCGCTCGGAACGGTACCCGCGGCGTTCCAGGAGGCGGACGAGTTCCCGGAACTGGTCGACGCCACGGAGGTCGACGACAAACGGGTAGGTGTCGGCGCGTTCGCCCGCGGCGCCGACGCCCGCCTCGCGGCGCCGGCCGACGTGTTCGGCGAGGGCGGTGCGGTAGGCGTCGAGGTCGTCGACGGGGGTGATGGTGCCGTCGGTGCCGATGCCGACGTGGTCCTCGCCGCAGACGTTGACCGCGTGGTCGATGTGCTCCACGACGTCGGCGGCGCGGGCGTGGCCGGACGGGTTGAGGAAGGGCATGAAGTAGATGCCCACGAAGCCGCCGCGGGAGGCGACGAGGCGGAGTTCCTCGTCGGTCTTGTTGCGGGGCAGGTCGGTGAGGGCCCGGCAGCCGGTGTGGTTGACGGAGACGGGCTGCCGGGAGGTCTTGGCGGCCTCCAGGCAGGTGCGTTCGCCGCTGTGGGAGAGGTCGACCATCACCTGCTGGTCGTTGAGTGCCTCGACGACCTCGTGGCCGAAGGGGGTCAGCCCTCGGTTGGCGGGGGCCATCGATCCGTCGCCGATGTGGTTGGCCTGGTTGTACGTCAGCTGGATGACGCGGACGCCCGCCTCGGCGAAGGTGGCGACGCGTCCGGGGTCCTCGCCGACGGCCACGGCGTTCTGGAAGCCGTAGATGACGCCGATCCTGCCGTCGGCGTGGGCGCGGTGGACGTCGGCGACGGTGCGGACCTTGGTGAGGTCGGCCGGGTGGTCGCCGATGATGGCGTCCCAGACGTCGATCTCGCGCAGGGTGTGCTCGAACGGGGGCAGGTCACCCATCGTGTAGCCGAGGGTGATGTTGACGGCGGTGAGGCCGGAGGCGTGGGCGTCGGCGAGGGCGCGGGCGTCGATGGTGAGCTGGTCGCTGGAGGGGTTGAGGTGGGCCGCGGCTTCGGCGGACGCGGGGGCGTTGGGGTTGTCGAGCTGACCCAGCGCGTTGACGATCACGGGGGTGGGGTTCACCGGCGCTCCTCGAACTCGGCGCGGTCGAAGCGGTGTCCGCGCTTGACGGTCAGGGTGACGCTGCGCAGGTTGGCGATGTCGCGCAGCGGATCCTCGTCCAGGACGACGAAGTTGGCCAGCTTTCCGGGTTCGACGCTGCCCATGGAGTCCTCGGTGCCGGCGGCACGGGCGCCGATGAGCGTGGCCGATCGCAGGACGTCCGCGATGGGGATGCCGCAGCGTTCGACGAGGAAGGCCAGTTCGTCGTGGAGGGCCGGGAAGGCGGCCCCGGGGGCGGTCTCGTGGTCGGTGCCGGTGGAGATGGCCACGCCCGCCCGGTGGGCCTGGGCGGTGACGGCGGCGGCGAGCGCGGTGTTCGCGCGGGCCCGGGCGGCGTCCTCGGGTCCCCCGCCGGCCAGTTCGTCGCTCTCCCACATGCAGGCGGTGGCGTCCAGGACGGTGCCGCGCCGGCGCATGAGGGCGAAGAGCCGGTACAGGTGCGGGTCGTCCCCGGCGGTGAACCGGGCGTGGTCGACGGGGGGTTTGCTCTTGTAGCTGGTAAGCCCGTCGGGGGCGCCCTCGAAGGCGAGCAGGGTGACGTGGGAGACCGTGTCGACACCGGCGGCGACGACCTGGCCGGGCGTCGCCGGGAACACGGTGGCGTGCGCCCAGACGGGGATGCCCTGGCGGTGGGCCTCGGCGGTGACGGCGGCGACCAGGTCCGCGTCGAGGTCCGCGTAGACCTTGATGGCCGCGGCGTACGTACCGCGGGCCATGGCGACCGCGAGGGGCAGGTCGGTGGCGGCGGTGACGGCCTGCATCCAGGGCACCTCGCCGGGCACGGCGCCCTGGGAGACCTGGTGGGTGCGCGGGTCGTCGAAGAACCCGGGGCCCGCCATCAGGGCGGCGTAGCGGATGTCGGGGCCGGGGATCTCGCCGACGAGGGTGGCACGGGCGAGGTCGCCGATCTGCCGCAGGTCGTCGGCCATGTCCCGGACGGCGGTGATGCCGCTGTGGACGTGACGGCGCAACGCCGCCTCGGCCGCGGGACGGTCGGGCGGGGTGGCGAGGTGCTGGTGGGTGTCGATCAGCCCGGGGATGACGAAGCGTCCGTCGAGGTCGAAAACCCGGGCGCCCTCGGGGAGCCGGGAGGCGAGGTCGGCGTCGGGCGCGACCGCGGTGACCTTCTGCCCGTCGGTGACGATGGTCGCGGGCCGGGGCGGCCGGCCGGTGCCGTCGAAGAGGGTCGCGCCGCGGTAGACCGCGGTCGTGCCCGCGGCGGGCGCCGCGTAGGGGGTGGGGGCGCCCCGGGACTGGTCGGCCATGCTCACCTCGACTGTTGCAACCTGCGTAACATCTGTATCGTCTGGGGAAACGCTCGGTACTGTACTGCAGCCGCCGGAGATCGAGAAGGAGTGGCCGCGATGCCCGAGGCCCCGCGTACCGCGGTGGACAAGGCGCTCGACCTCGTCGAGGCCGTCACCCGTGCGCCGCGTCCCGTCCGCCTGACGGACCTGGCCGGCGAGGTCGGCCTGCACCGCGCGACGGCCTACCGGATCCTGCTGGACCTGGTGCGCAGGGGCTGGGTGCTGCGGGCGGGTGACCGTTATCTGCCCGGCACCGCGGTGCTGCGGATGTCGGCGGCCGCGGCGGGGAACTCACTGAACGCCCTGGCCCGCCCGGTGCTGCAGGAGCTGTCCGACCTCACGGGGATGATGGTCAACCTGCAGGTACTGGAGGCCGACCGGGCCCGGGTGATCGACGTCGTCCGGCCGGAACGCCTGGCTATGATCAGCCACTTGCTGGGCGAGGCGCTGCCGGTGCACCGCTTCGCCGGGCCGCTGGCGCTGGTCGCGGCACTCGACCCGGCGGCGCGCGCGCCCTACTTGCGTCCCGCCGAGGCCGAAGGGCACCCGCTCGACGGGGACGACGGACTGCTGGCCGACATCGCGCGTACGGAGCGGACGGGGGTGGCCGTGGAGCGCGGACGCAACGAGAAGCTGGTCGCCTCGATCAGCCGCGCCGTGACGCCGGTCCCGGGCGCCCCCGTCTGCGCGCTCACCGTCGTCGGGCCGGACGCGGAGTTCGGTCAGGCCCGGCTGCCCGCCCTGGAGCGGGCGCTGCGTGACGCCGCCGACGAGCTCCGGCGCATTCTGACCGATCCTCAGGGAGCCACGTCATGAGCGGTCTCCTCGTCCTCGACCGGACGCAGACCCGGGCCGCGCTCGACGCCCGCCGCGTCGTCGACGCCGTGGCCACGGCCCTCGTCGCGATCAGCCGCGGCGAGGTGTCGGCGCCGCCGCGGATCGCGGCGCGCACCCCGGCCGGGTTGCTGGGCGCGATGCCGGGCCATGTTCCGGGGCTGGGCCTGGCGGCGAAGCTGGTGTCGGTCTTCGGCGATCCGGCGCTGCCCGGGCGCAGTGCGCACCGGGGCATGGTCGCGTTGTTCGACGAGCACGACGGGCGCCCGCTGGCCCTGATGGACGCCGAGTCGCTGACGGGCGTGCGCACCGCCGCGGCGGCCACGCTCGGGGCGCGGGCGCTGGCCCGCCCCGGGGCGCTGCGTCACACCGTGGTCGGCACCGGGGCCCAGGCCCGCGCCCAGATCGACCTGCTGGCGGAACTCCACCCGGCCGCGGAGGTCGTCGTCGCCGGCCGTGACCCGCGGGGCGCCCGTGAGGCCGCGGCCCGCCACCCGGGGGCGCGCGTGGCGGAGGGCATCGAGGAGGCGGTGCGCGGGGCCGACGTCGTCTTCTGCTGCACCGGGGCGACGCGTCCGGTCGTACGCCGCTCGTGGCTCGCGCCGGGCACGCACGTGAGCTCCGTCGGCGGTTCCCACGGCCCCGAACTCGACGCGGAGACCGTTCGGGACGCCGCGCTGTTCGCCGAGTGGCCCGGCGCCGCCGGCTCCCCTCCCCCGGCCGGGGCCCACGAACTGCAGGGTCTCTCCCCCGGCCGGGCGGTCGTCCTGCTCGGCTCCGTGCTCGCCGGTGACCACCCCGGACGCGGCGAGGCCGGCGGGCTGACCGTCTTCAAGTCCACGGGGCACGCGGCGCTCGACGTGGCCGCCGCCCATGTCGTCCACGCCGTCGCGCGTGCGGAGGGACTGGGCACGACCGTGGACATTTGACATCCTCCCCGTCCCACAGGACGGGGATTCCTGGCTCACGTGGGCTGGGGACCAGCGGTCCGCCAGCGCTTACACGATCAGCACCAGCCGGGTTGAGACCAGCCCGGACCAGCATCACGCGGGCGGAGTTCTTGTCCCTGGGAGACACGGCTCCGCACGCGGTGCAGGTGTAGGTACGTTCCGAAAGAGGAAGTGCGTGCTTGGTTCTCGCTCCGCACGACGCGCAGTCCATGGTGGTGTGCGTGGCATGCACCAGGCGGACGTCCCGCCCGTGCTTGCGGCCCATCTCGATCAGCGCCGTCTTCGTCGCGCCGATCGCAGCGTCCGCCGCCTTGCGCGCCATCGTGGTCTTCGCGAGGAACCTCGGCCGGAAGTCCTCCACCGCGATGACATCGTGGTCGGTCACCACGCGCTTGGCCCACTTGCGGGCAGTGTCCTGCCGCCGGCGAGCGATCTTCCTGGACACCTTCGCGGCGGCCCGGCGGGCCTTGCCGTAGCCACCGGTGTCGGGCTTGTTCCTCGGCGTACGCCGACGGGCCATCATCTTCTGGTAGCGGGCCAGCTTCGCCGCAGCGGTCCTCCCGTGCTGGGCGTGGGGCAGGTCGTGGATGTCGCTGGTCGTGGTCGCGGTCTCCTTGACGCCCCAGTCGATACCGATCACCGCGCCGGTGGCGGGCAGCGGCTGCACCTCGACGGACACAACGAACGAGGCGTACCAGTGGCCGAGGCTGTCCCGGTACACGCGTACCGACGTGGGATGGTCGGGCAGGTCGCGGGACCACACCACGGTCAGAACGATGCCACCGGCCAGGTGCAGACGTCCGTCCTTCAGTCGAAAACCCCGGGCGGTGTAGTTCAGCGACGGTGCGGCCTCGCGCTTGCGCTTCATCCCGTCGTCACGCTGCGGAACCTAACAGCGCCCACTGACAACGAAAGAGAACGCAGCTCAGAACCGACACGCAGAGAACTCCGTCGCTTCACGGCTCCCACCCAAGCACCAACACCTCCCCGGCCTGAAAGCCCGGGCACCCTGGGAGACACCAGGTGCACGATTCCTACCGCAAGAGACCAGGAGCGCGAGCCTTGCAGCAGCCACAGCAACCGTCACAGCACCGGGCACAGCGGCAGCCACTGGACGGCGTCACCGTCGTCTCCCTGGAGCAGGCCGTCGCCGCGCCGTTCGCGACCCGTCAGCTGGCGGACCTCGGCGCACGGGTGATCAAGGTCGAGCGGCCCGGCGGCGACTTCGCGCGGGAGTACGACAAGGCCGCCAAGGGTGAGTCCGCGTACTTCGTCTGGTGCAACCGCGGCAAGGAGAGCGTGGTCCTGGACCTCAAGGAGGAGGGCGACCGCGCGCTGCTCGACCGGATCCTGGCGGAGGCGGACGTCTTCGTGCAGAACCTCGCCCCCGGTGCCGCCGGGCGGCTGGGCCTGGGCGCGGAGGCGCTGCGCGCGCGGCATCCGCGGCTGATCTGGTGCGGTGTGTCGGGCTACGGCAACGACGGGCCCTACGCGGCGAAGAAGGCGTTCGACCTGCTGGTGCAGTGCGAGTCGGGGCTGGTGTCGCTCACGGGCACGCCGGACAGCCCCGCGCGGGCCGGGATCTCCATCGCCGACATCGCGGCGGGGATGTACGCGTACACCGGCGTCCTGACCGCGCTGTACGAGCGTGAACGCACCGGCGAAGGCAGCGCGTTCGACGTGGCGATGCTCGACGCGCTCGGCGAGTGGCTGGGGCAGCCCCTCTTCCACGGCCTGTACGGGAGCGCGCCGCTGACCCGCAGCGGCGCCCGGCACCCGTCGATCTCGCCGTACGGCCACTACCGGGCGGGCGACGGCGGGGAGGTCTTCGTCAGCGTGCAGAGCGACCGCGACTGGGTCGCCCTGTGCGAGAAGGTGCTGGAGCGGCCCGGGCTGGTCCGTGATCCGCGGTTCGCGGACAATCCGCTGCGCCACGCCCACGACGACGAGCTCACCGCAATCCTGGAGGAGCACTTCGCCGCCTTCACCGCCGACGAGGTCCTGGAACGCCTGGACGGCGCCGGGATCGCGAACGCCCGGCTGCGGTCGGTCGCGGAGTTCGCGGCCCACCCGCAGCTCGAGGCCCGCGACCGCTGGCGGGAGTTCGGCACGCCGTCCGGCCCGCTGCGCGGGCTGCTGCCGCCGGTGACGGTACGCGGCCGCGAGGCCCTGATGGGTCCTGTCCCGGCGCTGGGCGAGCACACGGACGCCGTTCGCGCCGAGTTCCGCGGCGCACGGGAGGGGACGGAGGGCGGTCGGTGAGCGACCACACGGCGATCGCGTCGGATCGACGGCTCGTCCCCCAGCCCGAGCTCACGGGCCCAGGCACGTCGCGCTGCGGGTCAGGGAGCAGGTGACGAAGGCCCGCGGATGACCATCGGTGCTGCGGCCTCGGCGCGGGCGCGAGCCGTGGCGCTCTCGACCTCGTCACGGGTGACTTCCATGTAAAAGCGTTCCCCATGGGCGTCGGTGATGTCGATGACGATGCCGGTCCACTCCTCGGCGGGCTCCTCGGGTACATGCCCGAGCTGGTATTCGGCCTCCCGAAGCAGTTCCTCGGTCACCCGGACCCCGGTCAGCCGCTCGGCGAGGGCAAAGGCCGCGGCCTTGGTGTCGACGCCCCCGCCTGTCCCGTATTCGTCGTCCGACAGCGCCCATCCGACCTCGAGGATCGACGCGTTGAGGGCATCGGGGGTACTGCCTGCCCTGACTGTGGGCCGCTCGAACGTGGTCCGGAGTTCCCCGTCCTCATACCAGTGGAAGAAGTCCATGGGCTTGCCTCCGTTGCTGGAGTGCACCACGGCGCGCCCGCCCGCCGACAGGGCCTCCAGGAAGCGCGGCTGCATCCCCGTGCCCCCCTCTCCGACGTGCAGGACGAGCGTCCAGTCGCCGCCTTCACCCGGGACGGTGAACGCGCCCGCGACGAAGGAGTCGTCCCAGTAGTCCATCGGGTCGCGCAGTTCGTCCTGCCGCTCGATCAGCGCGTCGGCTCCCGTACATGTGCCCTGGGGCTCCGCCCCCATCACTCGCAGCACCTCCCCCGGGGTGACACCCCGCGCCAGGGTCAGGGTGTACCCACACTCCAGCGCGTAGCCGAACAACGGAGAGGAACGTATCCAGGCATGGTCATGTGCGGTCGCCGAGGTCATGCATCACAGTCTGCCCGCCGCCACCGACAGGTCCGCGAAAGGGGCCCGGCGTCGGCACAGCTCGCGGTCCTTGCCGTAGACAGTGTCTACGGGCTGCTGGTAGACACTCCCCATGACCGATGGCGGCTCCCTGCGGGAGCGACTTGTCGATGCCGGCGTGGACCTCGTACTGGCCGGGGGCACCGCGTCGGTGGGGCTGCGCGAGATCGCACGGCGGGCGGGGGTGTCGCACGGCGCGCCGCGGCGCCACTTCCCCACGCACGATTCCCTGCTGTCGGCGATCGCCCGGCGCGGATTCGAGGACCTGCACGCGCGCTTCGCGACCGCGACCGCCACCGCGGACGCGGCAGCACCGCGTGCCCAACTGGCGGCCGCCGCACGGGCGTACGTCGGGTACGCGCTGGACCACCGCGGCATGTTCGAGCTGATGTTCCGCCACGACCTGCTGGACGGCGCGCCGCAGGGGGACGGCGGTCCGCGGCTAAGGGAGACGTCGCTGCCCCTCTTCGAGGCCCTCGTCGAGCTCGTCACCCGGTGCCGGGCCGAGCAGGACGCCGCCGTGGTGGCCACCACGCCGCCCGCCCCGGTGACGGCCGCCGCCCTCTGGTCGAACCTGCACGGGCTCGTCCAGCTGTGGACCTGGGGCAGTCTCCAGGTCGTCCTGGGCGCCGACGACCCGGGCGAGGAGTCGCTGCGCCACGAGCAACTCCTCACTGCCGTCCTCGACGCCCACCTCGGGCCGGTGCCCGCGTGATCTCCCCCGCGCGGCAGCGGCTCGCGCTGGCGGCGAGCGTCGCAGGGGCCGCGGTCGTCGCCCTCGACGGTGGCGTCCTGCTGGTGGCGCAGCCCAGCCTGCAGCGGGATCTCGGTGCGAGCGTCGCCGAGGTCCAGTGGACCAGCACGGGCTACCTGGTGGCGGTGGCGGCACTGCTCGTGCTCGCGGGCCGGCTCGGGGACCGCTACGGGCACCGGCGCCTGCTCTGCGCCGGCGTGCTGGGTTTCGGGGCGGCGTCGGCCGGGATCGCCGTCGCGGGCGGCGTCGGGTGGGTCATCGCCCTGCGCGTGGCCCAGGGCGTGTTCGGCGCGCTCCTGCAACCCGCGACGCTGGCGCTGCTGCGGCTGGCCTACCCCGAGGACCGGCTGGGACGGCCGATCGCCGTCCGGACGAGCGCGCTCGCGGTGGCCGCGGGGGCCGGTCCCGTCCTCGGCGGCCTCGTCGTGGCGCACCTGGGATGGCGCGCGGTGTTCTGGATCAATGTCCCCCTCGCGCTGGCGATCGCCGTGCTCACGCTCGCCGTCCGGGTGCCCGTGCCGCAGCGGCCGGACGACGGCGGAGGCAGGGTCGGCATGGCCGGGGCGGCCCTGCTCGCGCTGGCGCTCGCGGCCCTCGTCCACGCCCTGGCGGGCATACCCGAGCGGGGGTGGACGGCTGCCGGTACGGTGCTCGAAGTCCTCGCCGTGGCGGGCGCCCTCGCGCTGCTCGTCGCGTACGAGCGGCATGCGAAGCATCCCAACGTGCCCCGCGCGGTGGCCCGTTCTGTGCCCGTGACGGCGTCCGTCGCCATCCTGCTGGTGACGACCGCGGGGCTGTTCGGCACATTGTTCCGGGCCACGTTCTACCTGCAGGACGTGCTGCGTCTCGACCCGCTGGCCACGGGTCTGAGGGTGCTCCCGCTGACGGCGCTCATGGTGCTCGGCGCACCCGTCGCGAGTGCCGCGCTGCGCCGCTACGGCCCGCGCCGTACCGCCCTGTGCGGCACGCTCCTGGTCGTCCTGGGCATCACGCTGCTCTCGCGGTCCGGGCCGGGCAGCGCGTGGGCCGCCATGGCCGCCGCGTTCGCCGTGCTCGGCGCGGGCTTCGCCACCGTCATGGTGACCGCCACCGCTTCCGTGGTCGGCGACGCGCCGCCCGGGTACGCCGGGGTCGTCGGAGGCCTGAAGCAGACGGCGATGAACGTCGGCCCCACCCTCGGCATCGCGGTCGCGGCCGGCACCACGGGTACGGCCGGGGTGCCGGGCGCGACGATGAGCACCACCCTCGTCCTCCTCGCCGGGCTCACCGCGCTCGGCCTGCTCCCGGCGTCGCTGCTGCCCCGGCCCGCACGGGCATCGGCCTCGCCGGCCGGCCCACCGGCTCGGAGACGTCGAGGACCACTGCTGAACGCCGCCGCCCCGGCCGGCCGCACGGGGAGGTGCGGCCGGCCGGGGCGGGTCGTACCGGCCGGGGTCAGGCGCCGGCGCGGTAGGTCGAGGTGAACGTCCAGTCGCCGGAACCGACTTCGTAGATCCGCTCCCCGTCGGCGGAGCGGACGAAGCGGGCGCCCTTGGGCGCGGCCACGTCACCGGAGGTCACCGGCACGTGCACCTCGGCCGTGGTGCCCGCGGGTACGGTGAGCCGCAGCCGGTACGCGTCCCCGTCCAGGCGCCAGGAGGTGCCGGCGGTGCCGTACGGGGTGCGGTACGAGCCGGAGGCGGAGGTGAGGCCGGCGACGAGGGCCGGGTCGACGAGGAGTTCGCGGTAGCCGATGGAGCCGGGTGCCTGCTGGATGCCCGCGAGGCGGGCGGTGAACCAGGCGTCGATGGCGCCCAGCATGAAGTGGTTCTGGGACTGGCCGGGGCCGCCGTCCCAGCTCTCGCCGAGCGTGGTGTTGCCGTGCAGCACCTGGTAGCCGTAGCTGGGGCTGGTGGTCTGGGTGGCGATCCGGCCGACGACGTCGTCGTGCCCGGACTCCGAGAGCACCCGGAAGGCGGCGGGCAGCGAGATCTCCCCCAGGTTCAGGTGGAAGTCCGCCGCCTCGACGCTCGCGACGAAGTGGCCGAGCAGCCGGTCGCGCTGGTCGGCCGGGACGGCTCCCATGTCGAGGGCGAGCGCCTCCGCGCCGTGCCCGCCGCCGCCGAAGGTGCCCTGCGCGGGGTCGTAGTACTTGTCCGCGAGGGCTTTGGCGCTCGCGTCGGCCTTGGCGCGGTACCCGGCCGCGGCGTCCTGGTCGCCCAGGAGCGCGGCTATGCGGCTCATGGCGTCGACGACGCGCCAGTAGCCGTAGGTGCCGGCCACCGCGCGGGGGAAGGTGGTGTCCGGGGTGAACCAGTCGCCGAGGCCGTAGTCGAGGATGCCGCCGGAGACCTTCTCCTCCAGGAAGGTCACGTACTTCCGCATCTGCGGGTAGTAGGTGGCGAGGGTCTCCTGGTCGCCGTAGGTGGTGTAGAGCTGCCACGGCACCAGGACGAAGGCACCGCCCCAGTTGGAGTCGTTGCGGTAGCCGCCGGGCAGGGCCGTGTACTCCGGGGTGGTGGAGGTGATCAGGCCCTCGGGGGTCTGGCCGTCGGCCATGTCGCGGACGATCTTGCGGAGCTGGGACTCCATGTCGTAGTTCGCGGCGAGGGTGGGGAAGACGAGCTGGTCCTGCTCCAGCCAGCCGAGCTTCTCGCGGCTCGGGCAGTCGGTGAG
Organism: Streptomyces sp. PA03-5A; assembly: GCF_033792725.1. Taxonomy (NCBI): domain Bacteria; kingdom Bacillati; phylum Actinomycetota; class Actinomycetes; order Kitasatosporales; family Streptomycetaceae; genus Streptomyces; species Streptomyces sp. PA03-5A. The sequence continues at coordinate 49,064 of NZ_JARAVL010000027.1, forward strand.
GACGCTCATCATGTTGCCCTCGATGGAGCGGCGGATGAGGGAGTGGATGCCGTTGACCAGGTCGTTGGAACTGGTGAAGTCACCGGCCGAGGTGTTGTCGGTGTGCAGCACCTTGCCGCGGACGGTCACCGTCGCCCCGGCGGGCAGGCCCTTCAGCTCCAGGTAGCGGAAGCCGTGGTAGCCGTACTCGGGGTGCCAGGTCTCGGCACCGGAGCCGCTCGTGGTGTAGCTGTCCCACAGGGGCCCGCCGACGTTGCTGATGGACTGGAAGGCGTGACCGTCCTTCAGGCTCTCGGCGGGCACGATGCGGACGGTGGTGCCGGCGGGTGCCCGCACCGTGATCTCGGGCCAGCCGGCGATGTTGCGGCCCAGGTCGAAGACCCGGCTGCCCTCGGCGCCGGGCACCTCCTTGCCGGTGAGGGTCTCGACGACCCGGATCGGCTCGGTCTCGCGGGCGCTGAGCAGGGCGGGCGCGTCCGCGGTGCCGGGACCGGCGACGGTCACGGCCTTGTCCCAGCCGGCGCGGCTGCCGCGGGGTTCGTCCCAGTGCGGAACGGCGCGGCGCGCGTCGTAGTCCTCGCCGCCGTACCAGTTGGAGGACGTGGTGGGGCCGAGCGTGGTGCGCCAGTCGTCGCCGCTGCCGATGCGGCGGACGGTGCCGTCGGCGAGGGTGACCTCCAACTGGGCGATCAGCTTGGGGTCGCTGATGTTGCCGTAGAGCTTGCGGTAGCGGTCCGCGGTGCTGACGACGTTCGAGATGCCGTTGCCGACGGAGACGCCGACGGTGTTGCCGCCGGTGCGCAGCAGGTCGGTGACGTCGTAGGTGGCGTACTGGACGCGCTTGGTGAAGGTGGTGTTGGCGGGTTCGAGGACGGCGTCGCCGACCTGCCTGCCGTTGATGGTGGCGTCGTAGACGCCGAGGCCCGATACGTACAGGCGGGCGCTGCGCACGTGCTTCGGCAGGGCGAAGTCCTTGGTGAACAGGGGCAGTCCGGACGGCAGCCAGGGCTTCGGCGGCTGCCGGCCGGTGACGGCCGCGGCCTGGGTGAAGGGCCCGGTGGGGGTGTCGGCGGTGGCGAGGGTGTAGTCGGTGGGGAAGCCGGGGACGCGGCCGTCGTCGGTGAGGACGTCGGCGCGGGGGTAGAGGGCGACCTGATCGAAGGTCTTCGCGGACTTCAGGTCGAGGGTGAGCGTGACGGGCTGCTGGGAGACGTCCGGTCCGGTGTGCGCCGCGCTGGAGTAGCCGGCGGCGGTCTGGAGGCCGCTGTTGGGCAGGCCGTCCACGGCGAGGGCCGGTTCCCAGGTCTTGCGGAGGGTGGTGGACTCGGACGCGGTGACGGCGGCACCCTTGGCGAGACCCGTGGTGCCGGAGGCCGCGTCGCGGACGTCGATCTCGCCGAGCTGCAGGCGCCAGGTGCGGCCGGGGAAGTCCTCCTGCAGGGGCAGGCCGAGGCGGGTGACGTCGAGGCGGAGGTAGCGGGCCGTGGTGCGGGGCAGTGTGACGACCACGGGGGTGACGTCGCGTTTGCCGAGCTGCCAGTCGGCGTTGGTGATCCAGTCGGCCTGCCAGTCGCCGCTCTTGGTCAGGCCCGTCTCGAAGGACGCGGGCGTGCTCCAGTCGGCGGTGTGGTCCGCGCCGTGCGAGCCCGTGGCGGACCAGAGCATGACGCGCCAGTAGACCCGGGTGCGGGAGCCGAGCTGCTTGCCGGCGTAGACGGTCTGCGGGACGGCGGAGGCGACCTTGCCGGAGTCCCACAGGTCGGGGCGGCCCTGCCGGAGCCTGGTGGGCGAGGTGGCGGCCTGGACCCGGTAGGCGGTCTGGACGAGCCCCGGTGAGCGGCCGGTGAGGGCCCAGCTCAGTTCGGGGGTGGTGTCGTCGATGCCCAGGGCCTGGGTGAGCTTCTGGGTGCGCAGGTCGGTCGCGGTCAGCGACGCGGGGGCGCCGGCCTCCGCGGTGACGGCGGTGGGCAGGATCGTGACGAGCGCGGTGAGACCGGTCGCGAGGGCGAGGGCCGGGGTACGCCTGGTGCCTGCGCGCGGGGGTCGGGGCATGCGGGTGCTCCTTGACGGCGGTGCTGTGGGCGGGGGCTGCGGGTCCGTCGCTGCGGGGGACGGCACGTCAGATCCGGCGCAGGGTGGTGGTGACCTCGCGGTACGGGCGCAGGGTCACCGGGCCGAGGAGTCCGGACGGCAGGGGCTTGTTGCGCTCGTTCGACAGGGTGTTGGACACCCGCACCGTGAGGGTGTTCCGGCCCGGGCGCAGCAGCTCCGTCACGTCGGTGGTGTACGGGGCCCATGGCAGCGGGGGCAGTTCGGTTCCGTTGACGGCGACCGAGGCGGCCTCCCTGACCTGGCCGAGGTCGAGGCGGAAGCCCCGGCCGTCGAGCGTCCCGGCGTCGAGGACGAGTTCGGTGGTGTAGGTGCCGCTGCCGGAGAACAGCGGTTCCACGGTCGTCCAGCTGCCGAGCGGGCCCGTGACCGGCGTGGCTCCGGCGCGCTGCAGGGTGAGCGTCCAGTCGCCGGCCACGGGGAGCGGGGCGAGCGGGTCGGTGACGCGTACCGTGCCCCGGTAGGTGCGGCCGCCGTCGGTGCCGGTGAGGACGTGGTCGCCGGGCGCGTCGAGGACGGCGGTGACGCGCAGGGTCTGGCCGGCGGCCTTGACGGAGGCGATGGACGCTGCGGGCAGGGTGCTGTCCGTGAGGTGCGGAGCTTCCTTCGCGCCGGCGCGCACGACGACGGCGAGGGTCTCGTACGGGGCGAGCCGAAGCGGCAGGCGGATGCCACCGTGCTTCTGCTCCCGGTGGACGGGCGCGGGGCGCACGGTGCCGGTGACGGGGTCCCAGAGTTCGGGGGCGCCGGTGGCGGGGAGCACGGCGACGGTGTCGACCTGCGCGGCGCTCTCGTTGTTGAGGAGGAAGGCGACGTCCTTGCCGCGCGTGGTGCGCAGCACCCGTACGGCCGGCGCCCGCGGTTCGAGGACGGCCGCGGCGACTCCCGCCTCCCGTGCCGCGTCCCCGAGGGCGGCGGAGTCCGCGACGCGGACGGCGGTTCCCGCGCCGACGCGGTGGCTGCCGGGGACGGTGTCGCCGAAGAGGCCGTTCAGCGCGCGCTCCAGGCTGCGGTCGCGCCCGCCGGCGTCCTCCTGGGGCAGGGTGCCGACGGCGACGACGGTGCCGCCCTGCCGGGCGAAGGCCTCGAGGCGGGTGACGGCGGCGGCGTCGAGGGTCGGGGTGACGGGGAGGACGGCCAGGTCGTAGCCGGCCTCGCCGACGACGAGCCGTCCCTGGTGGACGCGGGCGTGGGCGAGCAGCTCCGGGTCCCCGGAGAGGGCGCCCTCGTGGACGAGGTCGAAGTCGACCTGGGCGCTCTCCAGTGCGTACGCGGCGTCGGTGAAGGCGCCGTCGACCTCGCCCTGGCGGGTGGTGCCGCGCCACTGCTCGGCGGCCCGCTGCGGCTGGATCAGGGCGGTGCGGGCGCCGGAGGTGCCGCGGGCGACCTCCATGACGCGGCCGATCCAGTCGGCGATCGGCTCCATCGCCCACCACCAGGGTGCGCGCGGCCCGAACGGCGGCGGGAAGAAGACACGTTGCTCGTCGGTCCACAGGGCGTGCAGCACGGTGAGGTTGACGCCGCGGGCGGCGTTCGCGCCGACCAGGGCCCGTACGAAGTCGGGCGCGACCTGCCAGCCCATGTTGCCGAAGCACTCCAGCAGGGCCCGGTCGCGGCCCATCTGGTGGGCGACGCTGACCGGGTTGCGGGGGATCATGGTGGGCTGTCCCGCCACGTACTCGGCGGTGATGATGTCGCCGCCGGGCACCTGCGCCCACTGGTGGACCTTGTGCAGGTCGCCGGTGGAGACGATCCGCTTGGAGGGCGAGGTCTCGTCGTACAGCGGGTTGGTGATGAGTGCGACGCCGCGCCCGGCGTACCACTGGGACTGCTTGCGGAAGTAGCCGGCGAAGCGGTCCGAGACGGCCTGCCAGTAGCGGCCCCGGGTGATGCGGCCGGTACGGCCGAGGTCGTCGAAGGCCGTCGCGTAGGCGGTGCCGGGCTCGGTGCCGGCCTTCCGCAGGGCCGCGGCCAGGGTGGGCGACCACGGGAGGCGCTTGAAGTGCGCCTCGGCGGAGGCGAAGAACGGCTCGTCGTCCCAGAAGCCGGGGATGACGTTGCCGAAGTAGCGGGCGAACCTGCGGTGGTACTCGCCGGGCACGATGTCGAGGAACAGCTCCACCGGCTCGTCGTCGAGGAGGTCGACGTAGCTGCGGCTGTAGCCCTGGGAGTCGTCGACCAGCGGGGTGCCGCCGAACACGTCGATCAGCCAGTCGCCCTCGGGGACGCGCCAGGTGCGGCCTTCACCGAGTTCCCCGGTGAGTTCGACGACCTGGTCGCTGGAGGTGGCGCCGACCGGGCGGGCGGCGGCCGCGGCGGGGATCGCGGCGCCGGCGGGCGGGATCCGGGCGGGGAAGTCGCCCGCGGCGGCGGGGTCGCCGAAGGCGGTCCGGGTGTAGAGGGCGGTGCCGTCGGCCGCGGTCACGACCAGGCTCGCCCACAGGGCGCGCTGCGTCCCGGTGGCACGGACGCCGACGCCGCCGGCGGGGTGCGTGGTGTCGGTGACGGTGCCCTTGGCCTTGCCGTCGAGGGTCACGGTCAGGGTGGAGCCGCTGACGGTCACGGCGAGGGTGTGGAACTTGGTCTTGTTGAAGCCGTCGGTGCGCATGGAGCGGGCGAGCTCGACGGGGTCCCGGTCCTCCGCGAGGAGCGACACGGTGACCACGCCGGTCTGGTCGAACTCGACGGCGTAGCCCGCGGTGCCGTCGGCGGCGGCGCGTACGACGAGCCCGGCGGACACCTGGTCGGCCCGGGCGCTGCCGGTGACGGTGTAGTCGCGCCACTCATCTCCCCCGCGCAGCACGGCCGCGCCGCCCAGGACCGCGGCGTCGGCGACCAGCGAGGTGGTGTCCACGCCGACGCCGGTGGTGGTGCGCAGGTCGATGGTGGCGGGTCCGGAGACGACGGTGCTGGACCGCCACAGGGCCTTCAGCCGCAGGTCGGGGCGGGGCTCGTAGGTGCGTGAGCCGACCTGGCCGCCCTTGACGATGTACTCGCCGGATCGTCCGCTGGGGAAGTGGTCGTCGTTGAAGATCCACACCCGCATGCCGGTCTTCTCGGCGGTCCGCAGGACGTGGCCGACGATCGCGAACCATTCCTCGCTGAAGAAGACCGGCTGCATCTCCGCGTTGTCGAACGGGAAGAGCACGACCTCGTACATCCCCTTGTCCCGCAGGTCCGCCATCTGGGCGTCGACGAGCTCCGGGGTGACGGGGCCGTTCCAGTACCAGTAGACCGTCGGGCGGCTGTCCCTGGCGGGGTCGGCGAAGCGGGCGGGCGACCAGGTCGTCCCCGTCGCACCGTGGTGCTGCTGCGCGGCGTACGCGGGGAGCGGCAGGCCGGAGGCGAGCGCGGCTCCGGTCATCCCTGCGGCGGCCACGAAACGGCGTCTGGACAGGGGGAGTTCAGGCATGGCGGTACTCCGTGAGGTGAGGGCGGGTGCAAGCGGGTGGGCGGGCCGGGGCGCTCGCGCCGGCCGTGTCAGGGGGCCGCGAGGGCGGCGACGTCGGCGGGCGCCAGGGCGCGGTTGTGCAGCCGGAAGCCGGCGACCGCACCGGTGAGGTAGGGGTGCGTGGGGTTCTGCGAGCGGCCGAGGTAGTTGTGCGTGGTCGTGCCGAGCAGCAGCGGGCTCGCGGCCATCGCCGCGTTGCGGCCGGCTTCGGCGCCGTCGACGTAGAGGATGCCGGCGCCGTCGCCGAGGGTGAGCGCGACGTGGGTCCAGCGGCCGGTGGGCAGCGGTGCGGCGGCGTCGATGACGTCCTCGGCCTCCATGCCGGCGATCTTCAGGGCGGCCCGGGCGCGTCCCGCGCCGGTGCGCGGGGTGAGGAACAGATAGGTGTCCTTGTGGTAGCCGAGGTCGAAGACGCGGGCGGAGTTGACCAGGACGTCCACCCGTACCCACATGCTGACGGTCAGTTCGGACAGCCCGGCGGGCAGGGCGGGGGCCAGGGCGACGTGGCCCCCGGCGCCGTCGAGGGCGACGGCGGTCCGGCCGACCGGCCCGTCCGCGGTCCAGGAGGCGCCCGCGGTGAGCGTCGCGGGGGCGAACGTCCGGGTGGCGTCGGCGGCGCTGGTGCCCGTGCCCTCGTCGAGGGGGTAGCGGGCGACGTCGCGCTCGCGGCCGGCGCGGGGGGCGACCGCCCAGTAGACCGTGTAGTTCTCGTGGTGGACCTGGTGGAACGGCTTCAGGGTGACCGCGCCGCCGGCCGCCTCGGCGGTGAACGCGCCGTCGCCGCCGCGCACGGGCCGCAGGGACTCCGGCCGGATCCCGGGGATGGTGGTCAGTTCCTTCGGGCCGTAGGCGCCGGCCAGCACGAGCGGACCGTACGACACCGAGCGCACCTGCGGGTTGTCGGGCGCGGGGCGCCACACGGGTTCGCGGGGCAGGGTGAGTTCGACGGTGTCCCCGGCCCGCCAGCACCGGTCGAGGGTGAGGTGGGTGCCGGGCTCGACGCGGCCGGAGTAGGGGTGTCCGGCCACGCGTACCCGGGCCCGCCCCCGGCCGTCCGCCAGCCAGCCCGGTATCCGGACCTTGAGCGCGAAGCGGCCGCCGCCCTCGGCGACGGTGATGCGCACGGTGTCCTCGGAGACGGTGTGCTGCCGGATGGTCACCCCGTCCGGCGCCCCGTGGGGCCGCCAGTCCGCCTCGGAGGGGATGAAGAGGTTGACGTAGAGCGCGTCGCGGGACCGGAAGTAGATGCTGTCCGCGAACTTGGTGTGGGTCTCCAGACCGGTGCCGTGGTCGCAGGAGAAGTTGTCGTAGTCGCCGCTGTAGCTGCCGGGCTCCGCGCCGAGCCCGCCCTTGGGCTGCCGGTGGGAGCCGGCCCACAGCCCGGTGTAGTACGTGACGAATCCGTGCTCGGAGTCGGGGTCCTGCTCGCCCAGCATCTGGTTGTACAGGGTCCACTCGTAGTGGTCCATGTAGGCGGTGCGGGACGGCTCGTGCAGGAAGAGCTGCCGGCCGAGCTTGAGCATGTTGTAGCTGTTGCAGTTCTCGCAGGTGTTCTCCGACAGACGGCTGACGATCTCGTCCGGGGGCCCGAAGAACTCCAGGTTGGAGTTGCCGCCGATGGCGTAGGTGTGGTGCTCCACGACGGTGCGCCAGAAGGTGCGCGCGATGTCGAGGTAGCGGCGCTCCCCGGTGGCCTCGTAGCCGAACGGCGCGCCGACGACCTTGGCGATCTCGGTGTTGGCGTGACGACCGGCCAGTTCGTCGCGGCCGGCGGCGAGCGGCGCGTAGAGCTCCTCGTGGTCGAAGCGGCGGGCGGTGCGCAGATGTGCGGGGTCGCCGCTGACGAGGTGGAGACGGGTCAGCACGTCGTTCATCCCGCCGAACTCGACCTTGAGCACGGACTGCATGCGCTCGTGCGGCAGCGGCGCGGTCCGCGCGTCCGCCCAGGCGGCCATCCCCAGCAGCACGGTCATGGCCTGCCGGTTGCCGCTGAGGGTGTACTGGTCGAGCAGCCCGGCCATGATCTTGTGGAGGGTGTAGTACGGCGCCCAGGGCTTGCCGCCCGCCTCCAGGCTGTCGAAGACCGACTCGGGGAAGGCCGACAGGTAGCCGTCGTGGAACCCGGCGGCGGGCGCGGCCGCCTGGCACTCGGCGAGTGCGGCGACGAGGACGCGGGCCTTGTCGGCGTGGTCCGCCTCGCCGGTCTGGGCGTGGGCCTGGGCGAGCGCGGACAGCAGGTGCCCGGTGGTGTGGCCGCGCAGCTGGACGTCCGGGGCCTCCCAGCCGCCGCAGGGCTCGGCGGACGAGGGAAGTCCGACGTTGCGGCGGAAGGTGTGCAGGAGCCGGTCGACGTCGACGAAGCGCAGGTAGGCGCAGGTGCGCCGCATGTTGTCGAGGAACGGGCTGTCCAGCAGGCGCACGGCGGACAGCGGCAGCGGGTCGAGCTTCGGACGCGCCGCGGGCACCGGCCGGCTCCCGACGGCGCCCGTCGGCTCGGGGGCGCTCGGCGCGGCGGCGGCGGGGGTCGCCTGGACGGCCTGCGTGGCAGCCGTAAGGGTCGCGGCCGCTGCGACGCCGGCGGTCAGCACGTTCCGGCGGGACGGCCGTGACGGAGGTGGTGCGGACATTCTCGGAACTCCTTCCGGGCGCGGAGGAGTACCACCGGTCGGCGGTTGGCCGGCGGCATGCGGCCGTGGAACGCGGTTGCCGGGCAGCCCGATGCCCGGCCACTGGCCTGAGAGCGAATGAATCGTTTTTAGAGCCATCGGCAACCTAGGATGACTCCGCAGAGACCGTCAAGAGCGGCAGCCCAAACCATGGCCTGTGCGGGCCACGCTGTCGACGGACCGCCACAAACCCCTGCACAAGGGACGATAGTGCGATGACGAGCCGCCCCCCGGGAGCGGGAAAGCGGCTTCCGGTGTCTGGCGCCTTGTCGCGGTGCCCGCCGCCGCGTATCTTCCTGCCCGTCACATACTGAATCGTTCAAGTAATGGAGAGGGGCGGTGGCCATCCCGGCCGCTCACCGGCGACGGAAAGCGCTGGGGGATACTCCAGGCCGGCGAAAGGAAAAGTCACCCATGACCACTGGCAGGATCTCCGCGGCCGCCGCCGGCACCTGGCTCCTCGGCGACATGAAGGTGAACCGGATCGGCTTCGGCGCGATGCGGCTGACTGGCAGCGCCGCCTTCCACCTCGGCACGCCCAGCGACCGGGAGCGCGCGATCGGCGTGCTGCGCCGCGCCGTCGAGCTCGGCGTCGACCACATCGACACCGCCGCCTTCTACTTCTCACGGCTGCGTTCGGCCAACGAGCTCATCAACTCGGCCCTGGCGCCGTACCCGCAGGACCTGGTCATCGCCACCAAGGTGGGGCCCGCACGGGACGCCTCCGGGGAGTGGGCCACCGCCGCCCGCCCCGACCAGCTGCGCGGCCAGGTCGAGGAGAACCTGCGGCAGCTCGGCCGCGACCACCTCGACCTGGTCAACCTCCGCTTCATGGGCGGCACTTCCGTCGCCGAGCACTTCGGCGCCCTGGCCGAGCTGCGCGAGGCCGGGCTCGTCCGCCACCTGGGCCTCTCCAACGTCCGTCCCGAGCACCTGGCCGAGGCACGGGCCATCGCCCCCGTGGTGTGCGTCCAGAACCGCTACGGCGTCGACGCGCGCGAGAGCGACGACCTGCTGCGGGAGTGCGGCGCCCAGGGCATCGCCTTCGTGCCCTTCTTCTCCATCGCCGGCGGGGGCCGCGAGCAGGGGCCCGGCGCCGGCGGCGCCGAGAGCGACGCGGTGCTCGCCGTCGCGGCCGCCCACGGTGTCTCGCCCGCGCAGGTGCGGCTGGCGTGGACGCTCGCGCAGGGCGACCACGTGCTCGCCATCCCGGGGACCGGCGATCCGGAACACCTGGCCGACAACGTGGCGGCGGGCGCGCTGCGGCTGACGGACGAGGAGACGGCGCTCATCGACGCGGTGGGCCGCCCCGCCCGCTGACCCGGGACGGCCTTGGGCGTAACGACGGCGACCGTCAGTCGTGCGGGACGACCGCCACGGGCGCCTTGGCATGGTGCAGCACCGCATGGGTCACCGGGCCGATGTGCAGGCCGGCGGCCGCGCGCCGGACACGGCGGCCGACGACGACCAGTGAGGCGTCGGCCGCCGCCTCGATCAGGTGGTGCGCCGCCCCGCCGACCAGGGAGTGCTCCACGACCTCCACGGCGGGGTACTTGGCCCGCCACGGCGCCAGCGCCTGGGTGAGCGCCTTCGCCTGGGCGTCGGTCAGCTCGTGCTCCAGGTCCAGGGCGATCGCCGCGGGGTTGTAGCCGTAGGAACCCGGCAGGTTCCAGCCGTGGACGACGTGCAGGCCCGTCCCGCGCAGCACGGCGGCCTCGAAGGCGAAGGCCAGCAGATCGTCGTGGGGACGGGCCAGGTCGATGCCCAGCACCACCTCACGGAAGGGCGTGTACTCCGAGACCAGCCCGTCGAGGTCCGGGCGGTGCTCGTCCTCGCCCGTCTCACCGGCCCGTACGAGGACGACCGGGCGGACGGCCTGCGCGACGGTCGCGGAGGCCACGGAGCCGACGAGGAAACCGGCGAGGGCGCCGAGGCCCCGGGAGCCGAGCACCAGCAGCTCCGACTCCTCGGCGGCGGCCGCGAGGGCCGCCGCGGGCTGCCCGCTCACGACCCCGGCGGAGATCTCCAGGTCCGGGTGACGCCCGGCGAGTTCGTCCGCGGCGTCGCGCGGCACGGACTCGGCCCACTGCCGCTGGGCGTCGGGGTCCACCGCTGCCACCGCCCCGGCCAGCGGGGCGTAGGCGGACGCGTACGGCTGCCAGTCGTACACGTGCACGAGCCTCAGGGGCAGTCCGCGGCGCAGTGCCTCGCGGGCGGCCCAGTCCGCGGCGGCCCGGCTCTCGGGCGATCCGTCGAGACCGGCTGTGACCGTACGGGACATGACGTGCCTCCTGGCGAACGGGACGAAGGGCGGGGGCTGTTCGCCCCCAGCTTCCCGCCGGCGACGGGCCTCCGGCAGGGGCCCGCCGGGCCCGTACGGGGGCCGACCGGCCCATGGGCGAAGGATGCGCCGCCCGGGACGGTGGGAGCAGGTCACCGCTGTGATCAAGCGTACGGGTCGTCTACCGGCGCGGTGGCGGGGGGTGGCGGCCCTGCCTGTGCCGCCGGTCCGGCCCGGACGCCGTCCCGGCGGCGGCGCCGCGCCGACCGCGGGACCCTGGAGGGGACGCATCCGCGACGTACGGAAGGACGTGACCGGTCATGACGCAGCAGCACGCGGCCGCCGCGGCCGGGGACATCGGGCGCCGGATCGCGAGCCGCCGGGAGGAACTGGGCCTGTCCCTGGAGGAGACGGCGGAACGCGCCGGCATCGCCCCGGGCTATCTGCGGTACGTGGAGCAGGAGCCGACCGCGGCGCCGGGCAGCTCCACCCTGCACGGGCTGGCCACGGCGCTGGGGACGAGCGTGTCGGCGCTGAGCGGCGGCGAGGCGGAGCTGCCGCCCGGCCGGGGACGCGCGGCGGGCCGGGCGTCACTGGTGGAACTCGGCCCCGGGGAGTGCTGGGCGTTGCTGTCCACGCACGGGGTCGGCAGGATCGGGCTGGACACGCCCGACGGGCTGGCGATCCTGCCGGTCAACTACACGGTCACCGAGGGCGTGATCGCCTTCCGCACCCATCCCGGGGCCACGCCCGCGGCGGCCGCGGACACCAGGTGCGCCTTCGAGGTCGACCAGGTCGACGAGGCCCTCAGCCAGGGCTGGAGCGTGCTCGTCCGAGGTGTCGCCTCCGCCGTCACCGATCCGGGGACCGTGCGCCGGCTGGCGGAGCGCGAGTACGCCGGCCCCTGGGCGGGCGGCGACCGCGACCTGTGGATCCGCGTCGTCCCGGCCAGCGTGACCGGGCGACGCATCCTGGTCGGCTGAGGAGGTTCCTCACCGCCGACCGCCCGAGCACCCCCGGCCGCCGCCCGCCGAACGCACGTTCAGGGCTGCACGGCCGGGCGCAGGGCAGCGCGCCCGGTGCGGACGGCCAGGCCGCCCTGCGGGGTGCGCGTACGGCCGGCCCTGCGCGGGCCACCACCACGACCTGCCGGACCCGGGCGCCCCGGCGAAGCACCCCGGGCGCCCCAACATGCAGCGCCCGCGCACCGCCCTCACCGTCCGGCGGCGGAGCCGCGCACCACGGCGACCGGGCAGTGCGCGTGGTGCAGGACCGCCTGGCTGACGGAGCCGAGCACGAGCCCGGAGAAACCGCCGCGTCCGCGTGCGCCGACGACGAGCAGCTGCGCGGTCCGGCTCTCCTCGATGAGGGTCTCGCGGGTCGCGCCACGCACCGTTTTCGTGCGGACCGCGACCCCGGGGTGGCGCTCCCGCCGTCCCGCGATCGTCTCGGCCACCAGGCGTTCCTCGGTGCGGGCGAGTTCGCCCGGCTCGCTCGCGTAGGGCATCGCGGGGTCCTGGGGCGGCGGTACGGGCGTGTGCCACGGGGTCCACGCATGCAGGGCAAGGAGTTCGGCGCCCCGCAACGCGGCCTCGGCGAAGGCGAAGTCGACGGCGTCCGCGCCGGCCGGGGAACCGTCGACGCCCAGCAGGACCGGACCGCCGGCGGCCGGCTGCTCCCGGACCACCAGGACCGGGCACTGGCCGTGCGCGGCGAGGTGCACCGCCGTCGAACCCAGCATCAGACCGACGAAGCCGCCCATGCCGCGGGACCCCACGACGACCAGTTCCGCGGCGCGCGACTGGGCCTCCAGCACGGTGAGGGGTTCCCCGGTCACGACGGCGTGGGTGACGTCCACGTCCGGTGCCGTGCGCCCGGCGCGTTCCACGGCCTCCGCCACCACCCGCTGCGCGGCGTTACGCAGGCCGCCCTCGGACGGGCCCAGGGCCGGCGGTCCCAGCGGCACGTGCATGGCCGGCCACAGGAAGGCGTGCACCACCCTCAGTCCGGCGCCGCGCCATGCGGCCTCCCGGGCCGCCGTCTCCACCGCGGCAAGGCTCGAGGCCGAGCCGTCCGCTCCTACGACCACCAGACCGCTCACCGCGCCTCCTCGTCCTCCCCGCCCGTCGTCCGTCCCCTGCTTCCCCCGGCGCCGGCCGACGTCCGGGCCCCGTGCGCCGGTCAAGGGGGCCGTCGGGGATCAGGCCCTGCGGTGGCCCCATGAGGGGCCGCTTTCCTCCCACTCGCGGCCCCAGGCCGCGGCGCGCCGGCGGTCGATCCGCAGGCGGACGACCCAGCGCCCGGCGAGGACCAGCGCGCAGGCGCCCGCGGCGGCGACCGAGCCGAAGACGACGCCCTGGGCCTCGGCCTGCGCGGGGGTGAGCCGGTTCTGCTGCAGCCGGCCGTCCGCGTCCAGCCAGACGGACGTGGTGGAACCCGCCGGGCTGCCCGGTTCGACTCGGGCCTGACCGGTTCGGGCGGAGCCGTCGGACGCGGTCCACCGGACGGTGGTGAGGACCTTTCCGATGGAGCCGGTGTACGGGTTCTCCACGGCCTTCGCGGCGTCCTCGGTGAGGACGGCCGTCGCCAGGTGGGTGCCCTGGCTCCGCCGCAGTTCGGACTGCTCCACCGCGGCCGCCGTGGCCGCCCCGGCCGCCGGGGCCCCCAGGGCGATCAGCAGGGCCGCCGCCACGCCCGTCCAGGCCTCCAGGACATCCGACCGTCGCCGCAGCGGATTGCGGCGCCAGCGCCAGAACACCGCCCTGCCGCTCATGGCCGTGCTCCCTTCCCTGTCCGACGACCGTCGCACGCGCCGGCACTGCCGCAGCAGGGGCCACACGGATCATTTCCGCCGCAGGACGGGGCCGACCGGCCCCTGCGCGCACACGCGGCCGGCCCGCCGCCCGGCTGTGACGACCGTCACTCGCCGGCGATCGAACTTCCCGTGCCGCCCCGCGTCCTGTCGGTGTCCTCGACACCTCCCGGATACGGAGCACCGATGCCCACCCCCCTGATCGACCCCCTGTCCCCCGGCACCCACACCTTCGAGGTGGACGGGGTGGCCCAGCGTTACCACGTCCACGGCACCGGACCTGTGTGCATCGCGCACTCCGGCGGGCCGGGCGTGTTCTGGGAGTACCTGCGCATGCCCGAGGTCGAACGGCACCTGACGGTCGTCTACCCGGAGCCGGTCGGCACCGGCGGCTCGGGCCGTCTCCCCTCGCACCCGCACGGCTACACCCGTGAGCGCTACAGCCGGTTCCTGGACGCGCTCGTCGACCACCTGGGCGCCCCTCGCGTGCACCTCCTGGGGCATTCGCACGGCGGCTTCGTCGTCCAGTACCACGCGCTGCACCGGCCCGCGCGTGTCGCCGGGATCGTCCTGTACGACAGCGCGCCGGTCACCGGCCCCGAGCACGGCGCCGAGGCGATGCGCATGGTCGAGGAGTTCGCCGCCCGGCACGCCGGTCACCCCGGTCTGCCGGAGGTCCTGGAAGCCTTCCAGAAGGTGTCCGCCATCTCCGACGACGCGGGTATGACGGCGGTCCTCAAGGGGCTGCTGCCCGCCTACTTCGCGGACTACTGGGGCCGGGAGGAGGAGTTCGCGCCCCTGAGCGCCGCGGTGTCGGGCACGCACATCTCGGGGCTGGGCGAGGACCTGGTCCCCGATGCCGTCGACGACCGCGGGCGGTTGGGGGCGCTCACCGTGCCGGCGCTGGTCGTGGTGGGCCGGTACGACGTGGTCTGCGGGATGCGCTGGGCCGGTGAACTGCACGAGCTGATCCCCCAATCGGAGCTGCTGGTCCTGGAGAACAGCGGGCACTTCGGCCACATCGAGGAGCCCGGCCGCTTCGCGGAGGCCGTGGTGGGCTTCGTGACCGCCCGCGAGCGGGCGGTCCCCGCGTGACGGGCCCCGCGTGACAGCCCCCGCGTGACGGGCCCGGGGAAACGGGCGCGACGCGACGGCCGCGCGGCCGTCGCGTCGCAAGGCTGAACGGGCCTCACCCGGCCGGTGGGGCCGGGCCGGCGGATGGGGGGACGCCATGGCGACCCGGCCACCGCCGGCCCTGACCGTCACCGGGGCCGCGGCCTCAGGTGATGACGTCGTACTCCCCGTAGGAGTGCTGGGGCGTCATCGTGGCGTCGAGCCCGTTGGTGACCCAGGTCCCCAGGACCATCTCCGCGGTGATGCCCGGGCCGAAGCCCGCCAGCAGTCCGCGGTGCCCGTCGAGGGCGGAGCCCTCCTCGAACATCCGGTACAGGGCGTCGAGGACGACGGCGCTCGCGATGTTGCCGTACTCGGTCAGCGTGGCCCGGCTGAAGCGGAACGACTCCGGCGGGACCCCGAGGAAGCGGCAGAGGTCGTCCAGGATGCGGGGACCGCCGGCGTGGATGATGTAGTAGTCCAGCTTGGCGGCGTTCCACGCGTGGTCCTCCGCGACCTGGCGCAACACCGGTGCCAGGGGCTCCATGGTGCCGGGTACGCGCTTGTCGAGCTGGAAGTGGAAGCCCGTCTGGCGCACCGCGTAGGAGATCCACTCCTCGGTGTTCGGGATGAGGTAGGAGGCGTTGCGCTCCAGCCGCATCCCGGTGCCGCCGCTGCCCCGGACCACGGCGGCGGCGATGCCGTCGCCGAACAGCCCGTTGGACAGCAGCGTTCCGACGCTGAGGTCCGTGGGCTGGTAGCACAGCGAGCAGAACTCGCATGCCACGATCAGGGCGTTGGCCTCCGGGTACGCCGTGCAGAAGTCGTGGGCGCGGTTGATGGCCGCGCCTCCTGCCGCACAACCGAGCTGCGCGATGGGCAGCTGGCGGGTGTCGTGGCGGAATCCCATCTTGTTGATGAGCCACGCCGTCAGCGACGGCATCATGAAGCCCGTGCACGAGACGTACACGATGATGTCGATCTCGTCGGGCTCCAACTCGGCCTGGTCCAACGCCTGTCGTATGACGGCCGGTACCCGCGCCTTCGACTCCGCCTCGTAGATCTGGCTGCGTACGTCGAAACCCGGATGTTTGAGCACCTCTTCGATCGGCTGGATCAGGTGCCGCTTCTGAACACCCGTGTTCTCAATGAGCCTGAGGGTCAGGCCGAGTTGCGGGTGGTCCTTGTGCAGCCGTCGTGCCAGCTCAAGCGTTTGTTCGCAGGTGATAACGTTGTCGGGAACCGAGATCACCGGCTTGCACAGAACAGCCATGCGTGGCTCCATTTCCTGCCCCTCGGCGGGCTATGGTCCATGTGGCGCGCTGCTCCGGGATTTCCGGAGCAGGCCCGTACCTGTCACGAAAATGCGGTAGGGGGTACGAGCGCATTTCATGTGCGCGCCCACAGAAGGCCTGACGTTCACGAGGTCCCGGCAAAAGACGGTTCACAAAAGGGGACCGGCTGCTGTCGAAGTGGATTCATGGCCTGTTCAGATTTGCGTCCACCAGGAAAACGTACGTCACTTGGGCGGATTTCGCATGTCGGAGCGGCCCGCACCCGCCGTCACGAGGGAGAACGCGACGGAACCGGCCCCGCACCCGTGCGGGTGCGGGGCCGGGACGGAGGCCGGAGCGGGGCCGGAGCGGACACAGGTCACCAGGCGACGTGCAGGGCCACCGGGTAGCGCCAGATCGACGTGGCGCTCCAGCGGACCTCGTCGGCGGGCTTGGCCAGCCTCAGGTCCGGGAAGCGGCGCAACAGCTCCCTGAAGGCCACCTGGAGCTCCATGGTCGCCAGCGGCGCGCCGAGGCAGTGGTGACCGCCCCAGCCGAAGGTCATGTGGGGCGTACCGGCGCGGTCCAGGTCCAGCTCGTCGGGACGGTCGAACTTCTCCGGGTCGCGGTTCGCGGTCAGGTACGAGACGTGGACGACGTCGCCGGCCCGGATCAGCACGCCGCCCATCTCCACGTCCTCGACGGCGATCCGCGGGATGCCGACGCCCTTGCGGAACGGGATGTACCGCAGCATCTCCTCGATGGCCTGCGGGATGCGGTCCGGCTGCTCGCGCAGCATGGCCAGCTCGCGCGGGCGGGTGAGCAGGGTGTAGGCGATGTTGCCGATCTCGTTCGACGTGGTGTCCTGGCCCGTGATGAGCAGGACCATGGCCATGACGGCGAGTTCCTTGTCGTTGAGGATCTCGTCCCCGTCACGGGCGGTGGCCAGCACGCTGACCAGGTCGTCGCCCGGGCGGGCGCGCCGTTCGGCGGTGAGCTTGGTGAAGTACTCCCGCAGGTAGGCCTTGGAGTGGACGGCGTTGTCCCGGTTGTCGGGGCTGAAGTCCATCATGGTGCGGGCGTGGCCCCGCAGCTCCCAGCTGTCCTCGTCGGGGATGTCGAGCACCTCGCAGATGGCGGCCAGCGGGAGCGGCGCCGCGAGGTGCTCCACGAGGTCGGCCGGGGAGCCGCTCTCCTCCATGCCGTCGAGCAGTTCGGTGACGACCCGCTCGATGCTGGGGCGCATGTGCTCGACGTTCCGGGGCGTGAAGCCCTTGGAGACCAGCGAGCGCAGCCGGCTGCTGTCCGGCGGGTCCATCACGTTGATGGCCTCGTCCTGGACGATCGGCTCCGGCGTCATGCGGGGGAAGTCCTTGCCGACGACGGCGGCGCGGCTGAAACGCCGGTCGGTCGTCACCGTCCGCACGTCCTCGTACCGCGTGACGAGCCAGGCCTCACCCTCGCCGTGCGGCAGCTTGATGCGGGAGATCTGCTCGTTCTCCATGAAGCGCTTCAGCTGCGGATCGAACTCGAGGGCTTCGGCGAAGTCGAAGGGGCAGTTGTGCGCGGAGGAACCGGATTCCATGCGAATACTCCAGTGCACCTGGGCGTCGGGGGGACATATCACAACCAATCCCCCGCGCGCGCAGGTGACCACTGCAGGCAGCCCATCCGGGCGACCCATGCCCATGAGGGTGCCGCGCCCTCGGGGACACGGGGCGCGGCACGTGCTCGGGCTCACCGGCCGTCAGTAGTAGTGGCGGCGCCCCGCGACGGCGTGTCCCATGGCACCCAGGACCCAGAGCACGAGGCCGATGACCACGAGGATGGCTCCCAGGGTCCACAGGATGGAGATTCCGGCGAGGAATCCGATGATGAGCAGGATGATACCGAGGATGATCATGTTGTACTCCCTTACGCGGCCCTGGTCGCCGTTGCCCTGTGCCGGGCCGGTGGCACCGGGGGTGCGAGCCCCGGGGCGGTGACCGCACGGTGCGCGGTCACGCCGGGCCTCGCTCAGCCGGACCGGCCGTCGGCGTCGCCTGCCGTCCACGCCTCCGACGTGAACCTGCCGGCATCGCATTCACCCCCATTCCTCCATGGATCGGCTACCCAGGTCTTCGCGTTTCATGACCGCCGGATTCGGCCGGAGTGATGTCCACCGGGACCATCGCCCTCACGGTGAGAGCGCTCTCAGCAGCGCGAACGTGGTCGACAGGACCACCTGACCACGCCACTGGCGGCCCCCAACGCCCGCCCCCCGGCTGCCGTTTCCCGCCCGCAGCACAAGCCGGGCCGCCCGCGGCCGACGCCACTGACTCCAAGCAGTGAAGGCAGGAAACCGCGCGCGACTTCTTTTGTTCCCTGTATTGACCGCGGTTCACCCTGGCGGGAAGGTGTTCCCGCCATATGAGAGCGCTCTCAGCCGCTCTCCACCCGGAACCGCACCCTTCCCCGGCACCGATCCCGAGGAGGCATCACCCGTGACCGCGCGTACGACCACCGGCAGGCGCCACGCCGCCGGACCGCTCACCCTGATGGTGGCCGCTGCAGCCACCGTGGCCGCGCTCTGCCTGGGCCTGCTCGGCTCGGCCAGGGCCGCCGTCCCGCCGGCACCGTCCGGCTGGACCACCGTCTGGAGCGACGACTTCAGCGGGGCCGCCAACACCCTCCCGTCCGGCGACAACTGGATCATCGACACCGGCACCAGCTACCCCGGCGGCGCCGCCAACTGGGGCACCGGCGAGGTGCAGACCTACACCTCCAACACCGCCAACCTCCGCCAGGACGGCTCGGGCAACCTGCGCATCACCCCGATCCGGGACTCCGCGGGGAACTGGACCTCCGGGCGCGTCGAGACCCGCCGCAGCGACTTCGAGCCCCCGTCGGGCGGCAAGCTCCGCATCGAGTCCCGCATCCAGATGCCGAACGTCACCGGCGCGGCCGCGGCCGGCTACTGGCCGGCCTTCTGGACGCTGGGCGCGCCGTACCGGGGCAACTACTGGAACTGGCCGTCCATCGGCGAGTTCGACCTGATGGAGAACGTGAACGGCGTCAACCAGGT
Source organism: Streptomyces sp. PA03-5A (assembly GCF_033792725.1). NCBI lineage: Bacteria > Bacillati > Actinomycetota > Actinomycetes > Kitasatosporales > Streptomycetaceae > Streptomyces > Streptomyces sp. PA03-5A. Next base: position 67,834 of record NZ_JARAVL010000027.1, read on the forward strand.
CTGGGGCACGCTGCACTGCGGCACCAACCCGGGCGGCCCCTGCAACGAGACCAGCGGCCTCGGCACCACCCGCGCCTGCCCCGGCAGCGCCTGCCAGGGCAACTTCCACACCTTCGCCTTCGAGTGGGACCGCAGCGTCAGCCCCCAGCAGCTGCGCTGGTACGTCGACGGGGTCCAGTTCCACTCGGTGAGCGCGAGCCAGATGGACGCGTCCACCTGGAACGCGGCCACGGGCCACGGCCACTTCATCCTGCTGAACATCGCGATGGGCGGGGCCTTCCCCGACCCGGTGGCGGGGTACAAGACTCCGACGGCCTCCACGGTCTCGGGCGTACCCATGCTGGTCGACTACGTCGCGGTCTACAGCTCCGGCGGCGGTAGCACCCAGCCCCCGACCTCTCCCCCGCCGACCGGGGGCACGGGCAGCGCCTACGGCACCCTCCAGGCCGAGTCGTACTCGCAGCAGTCCGGCACGACCGTCGAGACGACGGCGGACAGCGGCGGCGGCCAGAACCTCGCCTCGCTCGCGAACGGCGACTGGGCGCTCTACCCGGGCGTCGACTTCGGGACGACCACGGCCCGGCAGTTCAAGGCCCGGGTCGCCTCCGGGGCCGCGGGCGGCGTGAGCGGCCTGGTCGAGGTCCGGCTGGACAGCCGGAGCAACGCCCCGATCGGCAGCTTCTCCGTCGCCAACACCGGCGGCTGGCAGAGCTGGACGACGATCCCCGCGAACATCTCGGGCATCACCGGCAAGCACGACGTGTACCTGACGTTCAGCAGCGGCCAGCCGGCCGACTTCGTGAACGTCAACTGGTTCACCTTCAGCACCACCTGACACCCCACGCCGCCCGTGGCGTCCCCGGCCCGACCGGGGACGCCACGGGCGGCGCCCTGCGCCGCGACATGCGCGCCTGGAAGACCCGGTCCCTGGGACACAGCGGCGAGGACATCTCCTGGAAGGAGGGGCGTGCCTGACCCGCGGCCCCGGCTGCGCGTCCGCGCCTTCCGAGCGGGCCGCGGGCCGCGGGCCTGAGCCTCAGGCCAGGAACGCCGCGGAAACGAGGGCCAGGGCCCCACCGGCGGCTCCGGCACTCACGAGCAGGGCGAGCACGGCGTACGCCCTGAGGCAATCACCGGCGGGCCGCTCAAGGGAGGGCCCGGGCCGCCGGCCCTACCCGCCGACGGCTCCAGCGTGTCGTGGGGCGACCGCAAAGCCTCCGTGACGGCACGAGGGGCTCCTCTAAGCTCTGCGCATGACGGCCCGTCACGATGCCCTGGTCCAGCAGGAATCCGCACCCCCGTCGAACGCGCTGTGGCGCAACCGGGACTACGTGGGGTGGTGGGTCGGTGAGACGGTGTCGGGATTCGGTACCGCTCTGTCGGCCTTTGCGTATCCGCTTCTGATCCTCACAGCGACCGGATCCGCAGCCAGTGCGGGTATCGTCGGCTCGACCGTGAGCATCGGCGCCCTCACGACGATGCTGGTCGGCGGCTCGCTCGCCGACCGCCGTTCACGGCGCATGCTTCTCCTGGCAGGTTCCCTGATGCAGGCTGTCGCGGTCGGCTCCGTCTGCTGGGCTGTGGCCTTCGACCAGGTCAATGTCGCGTATGTCGCTGCGATCGGGCTGTTCCAGGGCTTTGTCGGGGGATTGACCTCCGGTGCGTCTCGTCCGGCCCTTCGGCGAATTGTGCCGCCAGAGCAGCTTCCGACGGCCTTCTCGCAGATGCAGGGTCGCGACATGGCGGTCAGACTGGCTGCGCCTCCTACCGGGGGCTTCCTGTTTTCCCTTGCGCGTTGGGTGCCGTTCCTCGGGGACGCCGTCTCCTTCCTTGTGAGTGCCCTGGGTGTGCTGTTGATCCGTCAGCCGCTGGGGCCGGACGTCAGGGAAGCGCGGAGGGAGTCCGTCGTGGCGAGCATCCGCACGGGACTCGCATACGTTCGCCGTGATGCCTATCTGCGGTTCCTGACGATCTACACCGCCACGTTCAACGCAGCGGTGGCCGGCATGTTCCTCCTGGTGATCGTGCTGGTCCGTGGTCACGGTGGCGGCCCGATGCTTGTGGGCTGGGTGAATTCGATCGGTGCTGTCGGAGGTCTCGCCGGAGCCGTCTTCGCAGGCCGTGTCACCAGGCGCTTCCACGGCCGTGCCATCGTGGTCCTGCTCTCGTGGGTCACCGTGGTGGTTTTCGCGGCGATCGGGGTCGTCCCGCTGCCGTGGCTGATAGGTGTGCTGGTGGCCGTGCTGCTGTTCCTGGTGTCGCCGATCAACGTCATCTTCGCCACGTACGAGACCCGGATGATCCCGGACGAACTCATGGGCCGGGTCAGCAGCGCGATCGACTTCGGCGCCTCCTCACTGCGATGGCTGGGCCCCCTCTCCGCGGGAATCCTGTCATCCGCGTTCGGCCCGACCACCGCGATGCTGCTCCTGACGGCAGTGGTCGCCCTTGTGGCCGTGGGTACTCAAGTCGCCCGCGGACTGCGCGTGCTGGACGTTCCCATCGGTGATGTACGACCCGGCAGCGTCTGACGGCGGGCCCGTCCACCGATGAACGCACCTGCGACGAGCCGTCACCGTCATGGCTAGGGTGGGCGGCTCCACGGCGACCGACCGGGCGTCCGCGGAACCGGAGGAGGGGATCCGCGATGAGTGCTGGGTTCAGGGCGGCCTACGACCTCGGGTTGGGGGTGGCCCTGCTGCTGGTGGCGCTCAACGTGGGCGGTGCGGCGGGCCGGCTTCACCGCTGTGCGGCGCGTCATCCGAGGGCCGGCGCCGTCCTCGCTCCCGTGGTGCTGAGGGCCGTGGGTGCCGTCTTCGGTGTGATCGGCACGACGATCGGCGCGGTCCGGCTGGTTCATGCCGCGGCATAGGTGCTGACCGCGACGCCCGTCACGCATGCTTCGGGCGCGCGATGAAGAGGGCCACGTCGTCGCGGTCGGCGTACCGCCCTGTGAACGGTCCGGAGCTCCGGCGCTACTCGCCGACGGCTCCGTCGATCGCCTCGCGCAGCAGATCGGCGTGGCCGTTGTGCCGTGCGTACTCCTCGATCATGTGGGTGAGCACGTAGCGAAGTGAGATCGTCTCCCCCCGAAACTCCACCGTGTCGTCGAGCGACCGGAAGGCGTCCGCAACAGCACGCGAGCGTTCGCACGCCTCACGCCACCATGCGAACGCCTCGTCGACGTCGGCGCCGTCCACATGGAATTCCCCGAAGACGCCATCGACCGCGGGCCACAGTGCCGCACGCCGCTCGTCGCTCAACACCGCGAACCAACTGCGTTCGACCTCCGCTGCATGCCTGACAAGGCCCAGCAGGGACAGGCCTGAAGTCGGCACCGCCTTCTCCTTCAGCTGGGCGCCGGTCAGCCCCTCGCACTTCATGGCCAGCGTGGCGCGTTGATAGTCGAGGAACGAGGTCAGCGACGAACGGTCGTCGCCCACCTTGGAAGGTGCCCTGCGCTGGTCATGACTCATTCGGCGATCATGACAAGGGATGGGTCCACCGAGCCACCTCGGTCCGGAGGACGGACATCACGCCCTCATCCCCCGTCCGCCGGGAGCAGGGCATTCGCAGCTCGCAGAGCGAAGCGGCCTCGAGGCGGAGTGGATCGAGGTCACGGACCCCACCGCGATGCGGGCCACCGCCACGCCCACACGCTCCGGGTCCGTGGTTGTCCTCGCCGTCACATCTGCGTGGTCTTGGTCGGGCACCGGCAGCCGAACGAGGTTGCTGAACACGTACTCGCCGTGCGCCTCAGAGAATCCATCGGCCCACAACTCGACGACGGGCCTGCGACGAGTTCCACATGCCACCGGCTCGGTGGACCAGCGACCAGCTCCATGCCCGCAGGGTACGGACACACCTGACTCGGACCGCCGGCGCTCCGCGCGGTGGAGGCCGGGCCCGTCCGTGGTGAACCTGCCGTCGAGGTGGTGGACGCCGTCCGCACGGTCGGGGCGCTGCTCGCCCATGTCCGTGGCCGTCAGCGCGAGCCACCGTGAGGAGATGGCGCCCGTCACGCATCCTTCGGGCGCGCGATGAGGAGGGCCACGTCGTCGCGGTCGGCGGGGTGGCGCAGCGCGGCGAGGAGGCGGTCGCAGGTTTGCTCGACCGGTTCGTCGGGGGCGTCCAGGAGGCGGAGGAGGTCGTCGAGGCGCTCGTCGATGGCGCGGTCGCGGGTCTCGACCAGACCGTCGGTGTAGAGGACGAGGCGGTCGCCAGGGACGAGGTCGACGGTGGTGCTCTCGAAGGGCACGCCGCCGACCCCCAGGGGGGTGCCGGTGGGCAGTTCGAGCAGTTCCGGGCGCTTGCCGGCGCGGACGACGACCGGGGGCAGGTGGCCGGCGTTGGCGAGGTGGCAGACTCCGCGACCGGGGTCGTGGATCGCGTAGACGCAGGTCGCGATGTAGGGGTCCAGCCCGTGGGTGATCCGGTCGAGGTGGCCGAGGACCTGGGCGGGGTCGAGGTCGAGGCCCGCGAGGGTGGAGGTCGCGGTGCGCAGGCGTCCCATGGTGGTCGCCGCGGGGACGCCGCTGCCCATGACGTCGCCGATGACGAGGGCGACCCTGCCGTCGTCGAAGGGGATCACGTCGTACCAGTCGCCGCCCACCTCGCTGCTGGCCTGCGCCGCGCAGTAGCGGGCGGCGAGTTCGAGGCGGGGGTGGGCCGAGGGAAGTCGCGGGAGGAGGCTGCGCTGAAGGGTCTCGGCGGTGCTGCGCAGTTGCTGGTGGAGGCGGGCGTTGTCGATGGACACGGCGGCGCGGGAGGCCAGTTCGCAGGCGAGGGTCTGGTCGTCCTCGTCGAAGGGCTGCGGGGTGCGGGCCCGGGCCAGGCCGAGGACGCCGAGGATCCGGCCGCGGGCGATGAGCGGTACCGCCATGGCCGTGTGGACGCCCGCCCGGGCCAGCAGCGCGGCGGCGTCGGGGTCGCGGGCGATGTGCACCAGGCTCCGCTCGTCGGCGTGGGTGATCAGGCCGGGGCGGCCGGTGTCCAGGCACCGGGCGGCCAGGTGGTCGGGGCCGTAGGAGACGAGGCGGCCGGGCCGGCCGAAGGCCCCTGCCGCCTCACTGGCCTCGGTGCACTTGGAGGACAGTGCGCGGAAGCGGGGGCGGTCGTGGCCGGGCTCGCCGCCGTCGTCGCGCAGCGCGGAGTCGAGGACGTCGACGGCGGCGAAGTCGGCGAGTTCGGGGACGACGACGTCGGCGAGTTCCCGGGCGGTGTCCTCCACGTCCAGGGACGTGCCGATCCGGGCGGAGCTGTCGGCGATCACGGCGAGTCGCGCCCGGGCGCGGTCGGCCTCCTGGGCGGAACGGTGCCGGTCGGTGACGTCCACCACGGAGGTGGCGATGCCCAGGACGTGCCCGTTCCCGTCCTCCAGCCGGAAGTACGAAACCGACCAGGCGCGGTCGGTGGCGGGGTCCGCGGGCGTATGGCCGACGACGTACCGGTCGACGATCGGTGTGCCCGTCCGCAGGACCTGCCGGATCGCGTCCTCCGCCATGCGGAACCTGGCCCCGGGGAGCACCTCGCGGAAGGGGCGCCCGATGTGGTCGCCCTCGGCGAGGCCGTGCATCTCGGCGAGGGCGGGGTTGACGGAGAGGTAGCGCAGGTCGGTGTCGAGCACGGCGAGCCCGATCGGGGACTGGGAGACCAGCTGGAGGGAGAGGGCCAGGCCGCGTTCCAGGCGCTGCAGTACGGGCCGGTCGGTGGCGATCCCCAGCGCGTAGACGCGGCCGCGGCTGTCCGTGAGGCGGACGTTGCGGAACTCCGCCAGCCGGGTGCTGCCGTCCTTGTGGCGCACGGGGAACGCTCCCGACCAGCTGCGGCCGGTCTCCAGCACCTCCGCGAACAGCCTCATGGCGTCGCCGCGGTGCTCGGGCCGGACGAGCAGCGGCGCGGCGTACTGGCCGACGGCCTCGCCCGCGGTGTAGCCGAACAGTTGTTCCGCCTGCGGGCTCCACATGTCGATGCGCCCGTCCGACTCGAGCAGCACCGCGGCGACTCCCAGGAGGTCCATGAGTCCGCTGGGGCCGAGTGCCCTGGCCTCGAGCTGATCGGTCCCGAGCGGTGTCCGCGCTTCGCTCATCGCAGGCTCCCTCTTCGCCCGCCCCTGGCCGATCCCTTCCGCTTTCCCGTCCGTCCGCCTACCCCGGCTCCGGCGAGTGAGTCCTGCTCGTGGACGCCTCCGGCGGCCCTTGGACGGCCAGGTTTCCCGGGCCCGCTCCCCGGGCAGGCGCCCATATCGCACAAGAAGCCCACAGAAGAGGGAAAAACCCATGGCTGCAGATTTCCCGGGCGGCCGCCGCGTCCTGGCGGTCGTCTCCAACTACGGGGTCGAGCAGGACGAGCTGGTCGTCCCCGTCGAGCACCTCCGTGACAAGGGCGCCGAGGTCACCGTCGCCGCGACGCGCCGCGACGCCGTACGCACCCTGGTCGGGGACAAGGATCCCGGCAAGGTCGTGGAGCCGGACACCACCCTCGACGAGGTGGACCCCACCGGTTTCGACCTGCTGCTCATCCCGGGCGGCACGATCAACGCCGACAACCTCCGCCTCCAGGGGAAGGCGATGGACGTCGTGCGCGCGTTCGCCTCGTCGGGGCGTCCGATCGCGGCGATCTGCCACGGCCCGTGGGCGCTCGTGGAGGCGGGCGTCGCGAAGGGGAAGACGCTGACCTCGTACGCCTCGGTGCGGACCGACCTGCTCAACGCGGGCGTCGCGTCCTGGGTCGACGAACCCGTGGTGAGCGACGCCTCCGCGGGGTACCCGCTGGTCACCTCGCGCACACCGGAGGACCTGGACGCATTCCTGGGCGAGGTCGACAAGCTCCTCGTGGGCTCCGCCGGCTCCTGAGCGCTGTCGCGGTCAGGGCTCGATGAGCCCGGCCCGGATCGCGTAGCGCGTGAGTTCCAGTCGGTCGCGCAGGCCGAGCTTCTGCAGGAGGTTGGCGCGGTGGCGCTCGACCGTCTTGACGCTGATGAACAGCAGGCCGGCGATCTCCTGGGACGTGTGGCCCTCGGCGACGAGCTTGAGGATCTCCTCCTCGCGTTCGGTGATGGCGCGGGCGGGCAGGGGCTCGCCCTGGCGGGCACGTTCGAGGTAGGTGCGGATCAGGGTGGTGACGGCGCCGGGGTAGATGAAGGGCTCGTCGCGCACGGCGGCCCTGCAGGCCTCGACCAGGTCGCGGTCGGCGACGGACTTCAGGACGTATCCGCTGGCCCCGGCCTTGAGGGCCTCGAAGAAGTACTGCTCGTTGTCGTACATGGTCAGGATCAGGATGCGCAGGTCCGGGCGGAGCCTGCTCAGTTCCCGCGCGGCCTGCAGGCCGGTCATGCGGGGCATGGCGATGTCCAGGACGGCCAGGTCGACCTGCTCCCCGCGGGCCTTGGCGACGGCCTCGGCGCCGTCACCGGCCTCGGCGACGACGGTCAGGTCGGGTTCGCCGTCGAGGATCAGCCGGACGCCCCGCCGAACCAGCGCGTGGTCGTCGGCGAGGAGGATCCGGGTGCGCGGCGGGGCGGTCATCGCGGGCCGTCCGCCGCCGGAGCGGGTACGTCCAGGCGGACGTCGGTGCCGCCGCCGGGGGCGGCACCGACCGCCAGGCGGGCGCCGATGAGCAGCGCGCGTTCGCGCATGCCGCGCATCCCGGAGCCCTCGGGGACCTCGCCGATGCCTTTGCCGTTGTCCCTGACCAGGAGCTCGGCCCCGCCTCCGGGAACGGCGCCCAGGTGGATCTCCACCCGGTCCGCGCCGGAGTGGCGGGCCGCGTTGGTGACCGCCTCCTGGGCGACCCGGTAGAGCACCAGCTCGGTCTCGTGGCCGAACGGGGGGAGCGCGGGCCCGAAGCGGTCCACGACCGTGAGCCCGGGGGCGGTGAACTCGCCGGCCAGGGCGCGCAGGGCACTGTGCAGGCCGAGTTCCTCCAGGACGCCGGGGCGCAGGCGGCGCGCGATGCGGCGGATCTCGTCGAGTCCGGCGCGGGTGGTCTCCTGCACCTGCCGCAGGTCGTCCTTGAGGGGATCGGGGGCCAGGTCGGCGCTGTGTCCCAGTTGCAGCACGACGGCGGTGAGGGTCTGGCCGACCTCGTCGTGGAGTTCCTGGGCGATGCGCTGCCGTTCGTCCTCCTGGGCGGTCAGCACGCGGGCGCTGGTGGTGGCGCGCTCGGACTCCAGGCGGTCGAGCATGGTGTTGAAGGTCGTGATCAGGGCGGCCATCTCCCCCGATCCGGTGACGGCGGGGCGACCCCCAGGACGGAGCAGGTCGGCGGAGTTCATCGCCCGGCTCAGCCGCTGCAGCGGTGCGAGCCCGACCCGGAGCAGCAGGGCGTTGGCGACGAGCATGGCGACCAGTCCCACGCCCAGCACCAGCGCTTCGCCCAGCAGCACGGGGGTGGAGACCGTGACGGGGCCGAGCAGGAGCACCGTGGCGACGACCAGCACCGCGCCGTTCAGCAGGAAGATCCGCCAGTACAGCGACATGGTCCCGCCTTCCTCGGGGGCTTTCCTCCACTGTCCGCCGCCATCGCCGTGCCGTCCTGCGCGTGCCCTGCCGCGCTCCTCGTGCCGTGGGTGGTGGGTACCCGGGTCCCGCTTCCAGCCTGCGCCGGGCCGGGGGGCCGCCGCCATCGGGGCCGGCACCCATTTCCGCGCCCCGGGATTGGGTGCCGGCCCCGATGGTTCCGCGGGCGGGCGCGGGCGACGGTGGAGGGGACAGGGCCCACCCGGCTCCGGGAGGAGGACACCATGCCGTACCGACACAAGGCCATCGAGGACATCGAGGCCGAGACCCGGCGCACCGACCCCCGCTTCGCCGAGGGGTTGCGCACCGGGCGCCCGTGCGCGCCGCGCGAGTACCGGCGGCGGCTGGGCTGGTTCCTGCTGGCGGTGGCGCTCGCCTGGATCCTCGTCGGCATCGTGCTCCCGCAGGGGTTGGTGATGGCGGCCGGACTGGTCCTGGCCGGAATCGCCGCGGGTGTCCTGGACCCCCGCCACGACACCGTGGGACGGGGGCGCAGGCGGACGTGATCCGGGCGCGGGGCGGACCGGACCGGGGGCCGGACGGGTGGCGGGCGGCTCCGAAGGTTGTTCGCGGGGCCCGCGTGTGGCGCCATCGCGCGCGGCTCCGGCGGGCTATTGTGACGCCGACCAATAAATTGCGCAAATCGTCACATTTTGGGAGCCCTACGTGATCGAAGGCATCGGCAGGCGCCGCTTTCTCGCCGCGGGGGCGGCCGTCGTCGGGGCGGGCGCGACGAGCAGGGCCTGGGCGGGTACACCGCTGGCCGATGTACCACCGGGCGGGATCCTGCGGAGCAAGGCTCGGCTCCCGCGCCCGTACCAGGTACCCCTGCCGGTCCCGCCGGTCCTGGAGCCCATGTTGCGGACCGCGACGACCGACTACTACCAGATGACCCAGCGCGCGGCGAAACTGGAGATCCTCCCGGGACTGCGCACCAACTGCTGGACGTACGACGGCCTCTTCCCCGGGCCCACGGTCGTCTCCCGCTCGGGGCGCCGCACTATCGTCACGCACCGCAACGAACTGCCCCAGCCGACCGTGGTCCACCTGCACGGCGGCCACACGCCCTCCGACAGCGACGGCTACCCGATCGACCTGACGATGCCCGTCGGCAGCAGCATGTCGTACGCCGACGCGATGGAGGGCATGCCGGAGATGCACGGCTCCGCCGGCCAGCTCAGCCACGGCCAGCGCAGCTACACGTATCCGATGCTGCAGCGCGCGGCGACGCTCTGGTACCACGACCACCGCATGGGCTACACCGGCCCGGCGGTGTACCGCGGACTGGCCGGGTTCCACCTCGTGACCGACGACGAGGAGGACCAGCTCGACCTGCCGCGCGGTTCCCGCGACATCCCGCTGCTGCTCGCGGACCGGGCGTTCGCCGAGAACGGGGCGCTGATGTACCCCGCGGTCGACTCCGGCATGCACAAGCCCGGCGTCGTGCACGCACATCACTTCGGCATGATGGGCGACGTCATCCTGGTCAACGGCGCCCCGTGGCCCGTGCACCGGGTCAAGCGGCAGCGCTACCGGCTGCGGTTCCTCAACGGCTGCAACGTACGGGACTTCCGCCTGGAGCTGGACCCTCCGCCGCCGGGCGGCAAGGGCCTGCTGCAGATCGGCAGCGACGGCGGACTGCTGGGCAGCCCGCTGGCCCACGACAGCCTGCGCATCGCCCCCGCCGAACGCTTCGACGTCATCGTGGACTTCGCCCGCTACCGGCCCGGTACCAAGGTGCGCCTGGTCAACCGGTTCGGCAGCGGCAGCACCGCGCAGGTCATGCGTTTCGACGTCTCGCCGTCGTCCCGGAAGCCGCACGACGACACCCACATCCCCAAGCGGCTGTCACGCCGCCCCGCCACCATCCTCGACCCCCGCAAGGCCGTGGCGCACCGGACCTTCGCGTTCCGGCACTCGCGCGACGGCTGGACGATCAACGGCCTGCCGTACAAGCCCGGCCGCTCGCTGGCCGACGTCAAGCTCGGCACGATCGAGATCTGGAAGTTCACCTCGGTGTTCTTCCATTCGGTGCACGTGCACCTGGACGCCTTCCGCGTGCTGTCCCGCAACGGCAAGAAGGCGGGCGCGTTCGACGCGGGCTGGAAGGACACGGTGGCGACGGGCCCGGGCGAGACCGTCGAGGTGGCGGTCCGCTTCACCGACTACGCGGGCAAGTTCATGATCCACTGCCACAACCTCGAGCACGAGGACATGGCGATGATGGCCGACTTCACCACGCGCTGAGGCACGGCGGCCCCGGCCCGGCGGTGTCCTAGGACGCGGCCGGGCCGGACGGCTGTCCGGGGGCGGTACCGCCGGGCGGGGGGCTCTCCCCTCCCGGCGGCCCGGGGGTGCCGGGGACCGGGCTCTGCGGAACGGGGCCCGTGCCGGGCGGCGGGGACTGCGGGGCGGTCCCGCCCTGTTCCCCCGTCGGTGCGGAGGGGCCCGTCGAACCGCCGCCCTCCTCCGGGGCGGCCGGTGAGCCACCCTGCGGCGACCCGGACGGGCCGCCGGAAGGCGCGTTCTGCGGGGGTGTGGTCCGCGTGTCGCCGGATGCCTTGCCGTCGCCGCTCTCGCGGGTGAACCACTCGCCGGTACCCGGGTCGCGGACCACGAACCTCTTCACCCGCTCGGTCGCCGGGGCCACCACCACCGTCCTCGACGGCTGGTAACCGGGCCACGCCCGGCCGACGGTCCTGGCGCCGTCCCTCTGCTCGACCGGCCCGGTCAGCGGATTGCCGCAGGCGCAGCGCACCCGGGGCATCCCCCGGTCGTCCACCAGGACCGCGGTCCCGGCCTGCAGCACCGACTGGAAGGCGGTGGGCCGGCGGTCGCGGTAGCCGTGGTTGGTGACCCGCGTGTCCGCGCGGAGCTGAAGCGGGGTCAGGCCGCGCAGGTACGCCGGGACGCCCGCGGGCGCGAGGCCCAGCACCGAGGCGAACGCCCTGCTCTTCGACGGGTCCGACGACAGGGCGCTGATCTGCTTCTCCACGTCGCAGCTGGCGGCGTCGCGCGTGCCGCCGTACAGACCGGGCATGCCGCCGCTGTAGACCTGCCGTACGGTGCCCCCCGTCGTCGAGGGGGTCGGCAGCGCCGGTGTCGCCGAGGGCGCGGCGGTCTCCTCGGCCGTCGACCCCGTGAACGGGTTCGGTCCCGCGCTGCCCGCCGTCTGCAGGAACAGCTCGCCCTGCTTCCCGCCCGAGACGCCGCCGGGCCGGGTGAACACCACGGCCAGTGCCACCGCCGCCACCACCACCGCGGTGATCGCGGCCACCTTGGGCACCGAGCGCCACCAGGGCCGTTCGTGTCCTCCGCCGTCCCCGCCGCCGTCGCCCCCTCCGCCGCCGTCGTCCGGTGGTCCACCCGGTGGCGGGGGCGGTCCGCCCACGACGACCGTCGGCGTCCGGCGCCGCCGTCCGGGCGAGTCCCGGTCCTGGCCGGACGGCCTCGCCTCGTCGGTCCCGTCCGGTCCGGACAGCGGGCCCGAGGGCGGGCCCTCGGGGCGGGCGAGCGAGGGCGGTAGAACGCTCACAGGGCTTTCCTCCACTCGTCCCGGGCCGGTACCCCGGCCGGACGCGTCGCCGGTCGCTTCAGAAGCCCCACCTGTTGACCATTGTGTGCGTCCCCCTCGCAGTCCCCGCAAGCCGACGCCCGCCGGGGACGGCGCGTCCGGACGCGCCCCGGGACGGGCCCTTGCGAGGGGTGCGCCGCCGCGTCTTCGGGGGGACCATGGAATCGCGTCGGCACGGGCGAGAGGGGACGGCGGACCGACCGGCCGGAACGGCAGGCGGAAGAGGCGCCCACCATGAGCGACACGGATCGGTACACGACCGGCCCGGAGCGGCTGGACGGGGTCTCGACGAGCCCGAGCGGGCTGATGGACCTCCTGGGTGTGGCCGCGGTGCTCCTGGAGGGCGACGGCCGGGTGGACATGTGGAGCCCGCAGGCCGAGGCGCTGTTCGGCTACACCGCGGAGGAGGCGGTCGGCCAGTACGCCGCCCACCTGCTGGTCCACGACACGCACCGCAAGCTCGTCATCGGGCTGTTCTCCGAGATCATGAAGACCGGCGAGAGCTGGGCGGGGTCCTTCCCGGTGCGCCGCAAGGACGGCAGCCGGCGGCTGGTGGAGTTCCGCAACATGCGGCTGATGGACAGCCTCGGCGACTACTACATCCTCGGGCTCGCCACCGACCAGTCCACCATGCGCGAGGTGGAGCAGGAGGTCGCCCTGTCCACGCGGCTGATCTCGCAGTCGCCGATCGGCATCGCCGTGCTGGACACCGACTTGCGGTACCTCAGCCTCAACCCCGCGCTCGCGCGGTTCCACGGCACCTCGGTCCAGGACCACCTGGGGCGCCCGTTCCGCAGCGTCCTCCCGGGCCCCGACTACCAGGCGGTGGAGGCGGAGATGCGGCAGGTGCTGGCGTCGGGGGTACCGATGGTCGACCGCTACACCGTCGGCCGTACCCCGTCCGACCCGCGCAGCGAGCACGCCTGGGCGGTGTCCCTCTACCGGCTGGAGGACCACCGCGGGCACGTGCTGGGCCTCGCCGAGGTCGTCGTCGACATCACCGAGCGGCACCGCGCGGCCGCGGAGGCCGACCGGGCCCGGCGGCGGCTGGCGGTGATCGCCGACGGCTCGGCCCGCATCGGCACCGCCCTGGAGGTCGAGCCGACGGTACGGGAACTCGTCGAGGTCGTCGTGCCCGACCTGGCGGACCTGGCGGCGGTCGACATCCTCGACAGCGTCCTGGACCAGCGCGCCCCCGCCGCCCGGCGGGACGCGCCCGTGTTCCGCTCCCTGGCGATCCGGGCCGCCTACGCCACGGAGGCGGCCCGTGCCGTCCCGGCCCCGGGCGAGGTCGTCACGTACCACGCGGACCACCTCTCCGCCCAGTGCGTGCGCACGCTCCGCCCGCACATGATCGCGCACGCGGGCCAGCACGACCTCGAGCGCATCACCCCCGACCCCGAGTCGGCGCGGCTCCTCGCCGACGCCGGTGTGCACTCGTGCATGGCGATCCCGCTCATCGCCCGCGGCGAGGTCCTGGGCGTGCTGGGCATGAGCCGGGCCCGTACGCACGCGTCCTTCGACGAGGACGACCTCACCCTCGCCTGCGAGCTGGCCGCGCGTGCGGCCGTGTGCATCGACAACGCCCGCTGGTACCAGCAGGTGCGCAACACCGCCGAGACCCTGCAGCGCAGCCTCCTCCCGGAGCCGCAGCCGTACCATCCCGGCCTGGAGGTCGCCGCCCGCTACCGGCCCGCGCAGGCCAGGAGCAAGGTGGGCGGCGACTGGTACGACGTCATCCCGCTCGACGACGAGCGGACCGCGCTGGTCGTCGGCGACGTCATGGGCAGCGGCATCGACGCCGCGACGACCATGGGCCGGCTGCGCACCGCCACCTCGACCCTGGCCGAGCTCGACCTGGACCCGGCCACGGTGCTGGGCCACCTCGACAAGATCACGCGCGGCCTCGACCCGTACATCGCGACGTGCGTGTACGCCCTGTACGACGCGCGCACGGCCGAGTGCCACCTGGCGACCGCCGGGCACCTGCCCCCGGTCCTGGTGCACGGCGACGGCTCCCCCGAACTGCTCGACCTGCCGACGGGGACGCCCCTGGGCGTCGGCGGCGTGCCGTTCGAGAGCACGAGCATCACGCTCGCGCCCGGGGACCGTCTCGTGCTGTACACCGACGGGCTCGTGGAGACCCGCGACGACCCGATCGACGAGCGCCTCGAACTGCTCCTGACCCTGCTCGGCACACCGGACGCCTCGGTGGAGGAGACCTGCGACCGGCTCCTGCGGGAGCTGAGGGGCGCCGACGACCACGACGACGTCGCCCTCCTCATCGCCCGCGCCGACCCGCACCGCCGGCCGCGGGGGCGCCTGTGATCAGGTGCCGCCGGGCGGGTGGTGACCGCGTCCCCGGGTGGGCTCGGCACCGGCAGGGTGGAATGCATGGGGTTCGGCCCCGGCGCACGCCCGGGCCGTACTGCCGCACGGAAAGGCGTGAGGGAATGGGACACGGCGGAAACGTGATCGCTGAGCTGCTGGCCGACCACCGCGAGGTCGAGGAGATCTTCGACCGCATGCAGTCGATGTCGACCGGCGACCCGGCGCTGCGGGAGCTGGTGGACGAGGTGACCATCGAGCTGGTGCGGCACTCGGTGGCGGAGGAGCAGTACCTCTACCCTGCCGTCCGCGAGCACGTCGAGGGTGGGGACCGCATCGCGGACAAGGAGATCGCGGACCACGCCAGGATCGAGGAACTGCTGAAGGAGCTGGAGCAGCTGCCACCGAACGACGGCCGGTTCCACCCCCTGCTGATGCGGCTGATGGACGAGGTCACCGCGCACGTCCAGGACGAGGAGGGCACGCTCTTCCCCGGACTCAGCAGCGCCTGCTCCCCCGAGGCCCTCGACGACCTGGGCGACAAGGTGCGCCGCGCCAAGTCCCTCGCCCCCACCCGGCCCCACCCGGCGGCACCGCACACCCCTCTCGCCAACAAGCTCCTCGCCCCGGGCGCGGGCCTCGTCGACCGGGCCCGCGACTTCGTGAGCGGCCGCGGCCGGTCCTGACCCCCGGCCGCAGGGGGGCGGCGCAGGGTCCCCGTTCCTCCGGGGGACCCTGCGCCGGGTCCTCGCCGGGAGCGGGCGTGATGCGGCTCATGTCGCAAAAGCACGGCTTTGCGTACGCTGGGCGCGCCGCGCGCCGGACGGGCGCGGCACCCACGCGCACGGAGGACGGTTCGTTCGGCATGCACAGTGAGTTCTCGTCGGTCATCGCCGCGGCCACCCGGTGGCTGCTGGCCGCCTATCCGGCGAACGGCGGAGCCCTCAGCCGTGCCCTCGCCGAAGCTCAGGCCCGCCAGGCCGCCATGGTCGCCGCCGCCCTGCGCTACCCGACGGCCGTGGACGCCGCCCTGCTCGGACTGCTGCCGCCC
This sequence comes from Streptomyces sp. PA03-5A, assembly GCF_033792725.1. Lineage (NCBI taxonomy): Bacteria > Bacillati > Actinomycetota > Actinomycetes > Kitasatosporales > Streptomycetaceae > Streptomyces > Streptomyces sp. PA03-5A. The sequence goes on from NZ_JARAVL010000027.1 coordinate 83,306, forward strand.
GGCGGCGCCGACCGCCTGGACCGGGTCGCCGGCGCCGGGGTCCTCGACGAGGACGCCGGGGACACCGAGGCCGGCTGGCGCACCTGGGTGGACGAGGTCGTCGTGAGCTGGGCGGCCTGCCTGCTCGCCGACCCGGAGCTGGCCGCCTCCGCGGTGACGGCCCTCGCGGCCACCGAACACGGCGCCTCCCTCGCCGGTGACGCCCTCCGGCTCACCCTTCCCGGCGCCCACGACCGCGCGGCTGCCGCCCTCCTGCGCCACCCGGACCTGGTGGCCCCGATAGCGGACCTGCACCGCGCGGAACTGACGGCACTGCTGGAGGCGGCGCCTCTCGACAGCTTCCCGGCGTAGCCACCGGTTCCCGCGGCCCCCGGCCCGACGCCCACGGACCGGGAGCGACATCCGCAGGTGTACGCGGTGTTTGTTCGGGAAAAGGCAGAAGATGCCTATACGTGATGCCGTGACCTGGTTGGCCCGCCGCAGCCGGGACCCGGTGGTCACCTTGACGGCGCGGGCCACCGTCGCCGCGACCATCTCGTACGTGATCGCCGTGCACGTCAGTAGCGAGTCTGCCCCGCTGACGGCGCCGCTCACCGCCCTGCTCGTCGTGCAGGTGACGCTCTACTCCACGCTCACCACCGGCATCCGCCGGGTGAACTCCGTGGTGGTCGGTGTCCTGATCGCCGTCGGGTTCAGCGCGCTGGTCGGCCTGACGTGGTGGAGCCTGGGGCTGATCATCCTCGCGGCGCTGGTCATCGGGCAGTTCGTGCGGGTCGAGGAGTTCGTCAACGAGGTGGCCATCAGCGCGATGCTGGTGCTCGGGGTGAGCCAGTTGACGGAGCAGGCATGGGACCGCGTGCTGGAGACACTCATCGGGGCAGGGGTGGGCCTGCTGCTCAACGTCCTGTTCGCACCGCCCGTGTGGGTGGGGACCGCCGGGGCGTCGATCGAGGACCTCGCCCGCCGTATGCGTCATCTCCTGCTGTGCTGCGCCGAGGAACTGGACTCCCCCGCCGCGGTGGAGCGTGCCGCGGCACGGCTGCACGAGGCGCGGCGACTGGACCAGGACGTCGCCGAGGTCGACACCGCGCTGCGCCGGGCCGAGGACAGCCTGCGGCTCAATCCCCGGGTCAGGGAAGCGCTGTTGTCCCGGGTGGTGCTGAGGACCGGTCTCGACACCCTGGAGATCTGCGTGGTGGTCCTGCGCGTCCTGGCGCGGTCGCTGACGGATCTCGCGAAGCGGCGCGGCGCGGACGAGCCGCTGTTCGACCGCGACGTGGCGGTCGCCCTGGAGGAGCTCTTCGCCCACCTCGGCGGGGCGCTCGTCAGCTTCGCCGTCCTGGTGACCACGCAGGTGAGCAGCAACGCCGAGGAGGCCGAGGGCCGGCTGGCCGCGGAGCTCGCGGCGGCCCGCGCGAGCCGCGAGAAGGCCGCGGACATGCTGCTCGACCGGGTGCGGCAGCATCCGGGGGCCTGGCAACTGCACGGGTCCCTGCTCGCCGAGGTGGACCGCATCCTGGACGAGCTGGCCCTGGAGCACCGTTCCCACCGGCTGATGGAGGAGCTGGACGAGGCCGCCCGGGCGCAGCAGGACCGCTTCGCCGTGCTGGCCAGGCTCCGGCTCGTGGCCCGCGGTGAACGCGTCCGGCGCCGTCGTCACGGGCGGGGCGCGTCCGGCGGGGAGACACGGACCGGTCCGCCGCCCGTGCCCTCGGCCCGGGCGGACCGGCCGGGCCGGGCGCCGGGGGACCGGCGTCGTGCGGCGCGCGACCGGTCGCGCTCGGGGTGACGCGCATCAGGGCGCGGTCGCGGCGCCGCGGACGGCTCAGCCGCGCGCGAAGTCCAGCAGGTCGGCGTTGAACCGCTCGGCGAACCTGGGCACCATCGCCAGCCCGTGCGGGGCTCCCTCGTACACCTTGTAGACCGCTCCCTTGACCAGCTTCGAGCTCTTGGCACCGGCAGCCACGATGGGCACGATCTGGTCGTCGTCCCCGTGCACGATCAGCGTCGGGACGTCGATCTTCTTGAGGTCCTCGGTGGTGTCCGTCTCGGAGAACGCCTTGACGCAGTCGTAGGCGCCCTTGATGCCCACCGTCATGCTCCACAGCCAGAACTCGTCGCGGGTGCCCTGGCTGACGGTCGACCCTTCGCGGTTCGCGCCGTAGAACGGGCCGCTGAGGTCCCTGTAGAACTGGGACCTGTCCTGGGCCACGCCCTCGCGGATCTCGTCGAAGACCTCGATCGGAAGGCCCTCGGGATTGGCCTGCGTCTTCAGCATCAGCGGGGGGATCGCGCCCACCAGCACCGCTTTGGCGACCCTGCCCGTGCCGTGCCGCCCCATGTAGCGCGTGACCTCGCCGCCACCGGTCGAGTGCCCGACCAGGATGACGTCGCGCAGGTCGAGTTCCTCGATCACGGCCGCCAGGTCGTCGGCGTAGGTGTCGAGGTCGTTGCCCTCCCAGGGCTGACCGGAACGCCCACCGCCACGACGGTCGTGGGCGACGCCCCGGAAACCGTGGTCCACCATCCACTTCAACTGCGGGTCCCAGGCGTCCGCGGTCAGCGGCCAGCCGTGGGAGAACACGACGGGTTGGCCAGTCCCCCAGTCCTTGAAGAAGATCTGGGTCCCGTCCTTCGCTGTTGCATACGGCATGATCCTGAGTCCTTCTCGCTCCAGGGGGAACGCAGGGTTCCGGGGTTGCCCATACCCAAGCCCGGCCCCGACCGGGATGAGTACGCCGTTGGTCAAACCGTAGTGCCGGGGCGGAGTCCCGGCGCGTCGAGACGGCTCAGCGCTCCGGCGCCACGGAAGCGTCCAGCAGCGGGCCGAGCTCGCGTGCCACGGCCGTCAGGGCGCGTACGTCGCGCTCCGCCCGGGCGATGACGACGGCGCCCTCGATGGCGCTGACCATCAGCGTCGCCAGCGACGGTGCCCGCCCGGCCGGCACGCCCATCTCCTCCAGTGCCCCGGCAACAGGCCCGGTCCAGGTCGCGAAGGCGGCGGCCGCCGCCGTACGGGTGGCCTCGGAGGTCCCGGCGCAGTCGACCGTGGCGGCCGCGACGGGGCAGCCGGCGTCGTAGCCGGAGGTCAGGAACTCGTCCGTCCACTGGCCGACCATGGCGGCGAACAGCCCGCCGGGAGTCGGCTCTGGCAGGGCGGCGAGGAAGCGGGCCACGCGGTTGCCGGCGTAGCGGCCGGCCCAGCCGACGGCTTCGTTGACCATCTGCTCCTTGCCGCCCGGGAAGTAGTACTGCAGCGATCCCCGGGGCGCCTGCGCGTGGGCGGCGACCTCGCGCATGCCCGTCGCCGTGACGCCGCCGCGGCGGATCAGCTGTGCGGCGCTGAAGACCATGCGCTCGCGGGGACCCCGCTCGGAACCGGTCATCGCCGACCTCCCACCGTCTGCCCTTCCGCCCGCCCGCGTAAGGCGCGGCGGCCCTGCCCGGTGCGCGTCAGCTCGGCGGCGCAGTTCGCGCGCGCGGGCCGGCGGCCGGCGCCCCGGGGTCTATTATGACGCCTGTCATAGCGCGTATGACAGGCGTCATAACGCGCGGGTCGAGCGGTCGGACGGCCGGGACGGGCGGTGGGCAGTGGACGTGGGTTTCATCGGCCTGGGGATCATGGGGCAGCCCATGGCGCTCCGTCTGGCCGGTTCGGGAACACGGCTGGTGGTCTGGAACCGCACCGCCGCCCGGTGCGCTCCGCTGCGCGCGGCCGGGGCCGAGGTGGCGGAGGGGCCCGGCGAGGTCTTCGACCGGGCCCGCGTGGTGGTCCTGATGCTCGCCGACGGCGCCGCCGTCGACGACGTCCTGGGCCGCGGCACCCCGGACTTCGCCGCGCGTGTGGCCGGGCACGTCGTCGTCCACATGGGCACCACCTCGCCCGCGTACTCGCGCGGGCTGGAGGCCGCCGTCCGCGCGGCGGGCGGCCGCTACGTGGAGGCCCCCGTCTCCGGCTCCCGCAAGCCCGCCGAGGCGGGGCAGCTCGTGGCGATGCTCGCCGGGGATCCCGCGGCGGTGGAGGAGGTGCGGCCGCTGCTCGCGCCGATGTGCCGGGAGTCCTTCGCCTGCGGGCCGGTGCCCGGCGCGCTGCTGATGAAGCTGTCGGTCAACCTCTTCCTGATCACGATGGTCACCGGGCTCACCGAGGCCTTCCACTTCGCGGAACGGCAGGGCCTGGACACCGGGCAGTTCCTCTCCGTCCTGGACGCCGGGCCCATGGCCAGCGCCGTGTCGCGGATGAAGGCGCCCAAGCTGAGGGAGCGCGACTTCTCCGCGCAGGCCGCCGCGGCGGACGTGCTGCACAACAACCGCCTCATCGCCGAGGCGGCGCGCGCGTCCGGCCTGGCCTCGCCGCTGCTGGACGTCTGCCACGCCCTCTTCGACGAGACCGTGGAACAGGGCGACGGACGCGCGGACATGGTGGCCGTCTTGCGGGCGATCGAAGCCCGCACGGACGTCGCCGGCGACCTGGTCGCCGAGGTACGGGGCGGAGGCGTCCGGTGAGCCGGACCGTGACGCCCTCGGAGGCCGCCGTCACCGCCCGGCGCATGTGGCGGCTCGCCGAACCGGTGCACGCCGTCACCTACTTCACGCCCGAGGCACGTGCCGCGTACGAGGAGGCGGGGCTGCGCGGTTACTGGCGCGGTTACTTCGCCGGTCGCGCGGCCCCCCTCGGCCCGGTGGGCCCGGAGCCCGTCGTGGCCGCCTTCTTCGGCTTCGCGCCCGCCATGGTGGCCCGCGCGCTGCCCGGCGTGTGGGCTCTCGCCCCGCCCGAGCGCGCCCTTGACGCGCGGCGGCGCGGCGCGGGCGCCGCACTGCGGCGGCTGCTGGCGGGGCAGGAGACGGCGGTGGCGGAGGCGGTGGACCTGCTGGCTCCCGTCGTCGCCGGCCTCGACGTCGCGGGACGGGTGCTCGCCGCCGCGAATACGGCGCTCCCCTCCCCCGGCGACCCGGTCGACGCGCTCTGGCACCAGGCCACGCTGCTGCGCGAGCACCGCGGGGACGGTCATGTGGCGGCGCTCGTCGCGGCCGGTCTGAGTGGATGCGAGGCGCTGGTGCTGCGCACGGGCATCGACCTGCCGCGATCGGAGCTGCAGCCGCACCGCGGATGGACCGACGAGCAGTGGGCCGGTGCAGCGGCTCGTCTCGCCGACCGCGGCCTGCTCGGCGCGGACGGCTCCGCGACCGCAGCGGGGCGGGAGGCCTACCGCGCGCTGGAGGAGGCCACCGACCGCGCCGCCGGTCGGCCCTGGGAGCTCTTGGCACCCGGGGCCGTCGAGCGCCTGGTCACCGTGCTGTCCGCTGCGGCGCGGGCCTGCGCGGGGGCGCTGCCGTACCCGAACCCGATGGGCGTGCCCACCCCCTGAGGAACGCCTCAGGCCGAGAGGAGTCCTGCGATGCAGGCGTCCCAGTCGATGTGGCCGCCCTCGGTGCCGAGCGGGACGAGTTCCGCGGTCGCGGCCAGGAACCGGGCGAGTTCACCCGTGGCGACCTGCAGGACGGCCGTGCCGCCGGGGGCGGCGAGCGTGATCAGGGTGTGGGCGTGGTCGCCGGGTTCGACGTGCACGTCGCCGTCCCCGGCGGAGGCCGCGAGCCCGGCGAGCAGCAGCTCGCGGGAGAGCACCCACTCCGCCTCGCCGGCACCGTCGTCGAGGCCGAAGCGCATCCGCACGATGTAGGGGTCGTCGGAACGGTACCGGCAGTCCGCCGACAGATCGAGGAACCGCCGGGTCCCGGTGATCAGCCGCAGGGACAGGTGTTCCGTGAGTGCTCGCATGGACGCCCCCTCGTGGGCCCGGTTCGGCCGCGTTCGCCGTTCAGCAGCATGTCGTTGCCGTGCGTTTGCCCCGTGACGCATGGTCCGGGCCGGGGCGACGGGAAAGATTTCGTGAAGGCTCGCCCTGGACGACCGATCTGCGGGGTGCCCGGTCAGAAGCGCCGGTCCTGCGCCATGACGTCGGCGGGTCCGGGGAGTTCACCGCCGATCGCGGGGACCGGGTCCGGGGCTCCGACCGTCGGGCACAACGACAGCGGTACGCATGCCACTCATAAGTGATGCAACGGACACCTTCCGTCGTCACCCATGGGCCGCGACCGGGGCACCGGGCACGGCGGTACGCATGACCGGGCACACGGCGGACCGCCGTTACGTAGCTTGACGGACGCCTTTCGTCAGCTTTCGCCCTAGTTTTTGCTGTGTCCGCGGCCGGGGGCCGGGCGACCGCGGACGGGTCGGCTCGGAGGTCTGGGATGACGGCATACGACTACATCGTCGTCGGTGGCGGGACCGCGGGGTGCGTGCTCGCCGCGCGGCTCTCGGAGGACGGGCGGGCCCGGGTGCTGCTCCTCGAGGCGGGGCCGGCCCGGGCGGCGAAGCGCTCGGCCGCTCCGCCGCGGTGGATGCGGTGGATCGGCAGCGGGATGGACTGGGGCGACCGGAGCGTGGAGCAGCGCGGAGCCGGCAGTGCCGTGCTGCCCTATCCGCGGGGAAGTGAGCCGGTCGGCGGCCCGGGGCGACCGCTGACGGGTGGTCTCGCCGGTGGCCTCCAGTTCCTGCCGCGCGCGGCGGCTCCACGCCGCGGCTCCCAGGTCGTCGAAGGTGTCGCGGGCGGCCCTGAGCGGTGCGCGGGACTCCAGGACGCGGCGCTGCCTGCGCAGCCACTCGCCGTACGCGAGCCGCAGGCGCGCCCGCTCCAGGGACCAGCCCGTGAGGTCCGCCCCCAAGGCGGCCGCGAAGGCGGCCTCACCCTCCTCCTCACCGGCCAGGACCGCCCGGGCGTGGCGCGCGGCCAGGCGCACGCGGGCCGCGGGCGTCCGGCGGGCCAGCGGTGCGAACCGATCCAGGACCCCTTGCGCGTCGTCCTTCTCGCCGCAGTGCGCGGCCGCCTCGGCGAGGTCGCCCACGGTCCACAGGGCGGTCATCACGTGGTGCCCGGCGTCGGCCGGATCGATCAGCCGCCTCAGCTGGGCGTACGCCTGCGCGTGGTCCCCGCTGCAGGACAGCGCCGTGCCGCGCGCCATGCGCACCGTCGCGTGCAGCAGCGGGGGGTTCAGCCGGACGGCGATGGCCCGCGCCTGCCCGATCAGCCGGTGGGCGGTCGACGCGTCGTCGCGCAGGGCGGCGAGGCAGCCGAGCACGCTGAGCGCGGTCGCCTCCCACTCGGGCTGCCCGGTCTCCCGGGCGAGCCTGCGGGCCGCCGGTTCGGTCAGGCCTCCGCGGGTACGTACGCGTCCTTCAGGCGCCCGGCGACCGTCGCCAGGAACTCGTCGGACAGCTCCGGGTCGGCGACCGCGCGCGAGATCAACAAGGCACCGACCAGGGCGCTGAGAGTGAGCATCGCGTCGGCCCGCGCCTCACCGGGGTCGTCGCCCTGCGCCGCCTCACCGATGAGCGCGAGGTAGCTGAGGACCTGCTTCTCGTACGCCTCCCGCAACTCCGCATCGCCGCGACCGGCTGCGGCGCCCAAGGTCACCAGGGCGCAGCCGGTGCCGGGAGCGTCCCGGTGGCGGGCGCTGAGGTAGGCGTCGATCAGGCCCGAGCGGGGCTCATCCGGGTCCCGGCGGGCGGCCTCGGCCATCTTGGCCTCGCCGTCGGCCAGGGCCAGCGCCGCCGCCTGACCCATCAGGTCCTCGCGCGAGGCGAAGTGCTTGTAGAACCCGCCGTGGGTCAGTCCGGCCTCGTTCATGAGGTCCGCGACGCCGGGTCGGGTCATGCCCTCCTCGCGGATCCGGCGGGCGGCGATCCGCAGGACCTTCTCGCGCGACTCGGCCTTCGCTGCCTGCGAGTGACCCATCGCATGACCTCCCGGGTGTGCGTCGGGCTGACCCGACCCCAATGTGGATGACGGACATCATACATCGCTGCCGGAATCCCATCCCGGGCTTTGACATGCAGGATGACACGCATCATCCTGCATATGTGGATGACATAAATCATCCAGACCTCGGCACGAGCCTCCACCGGAGCAGGCCCGCCGCCCCGCCCCTCCCGCCCGCGAACCCTCCGCGAGGACCCATGACCACCGCAGCAACCCGCCCGGACGTCAAACGGGGAACCCTCCCCGTCTTCGCCACGGCGACGGCGATCACGGTCGCCAACATCTACTTCACCCAGCCCCTCCTCGACCAGATCGCCCGCGGCTTCGGCATCTCCGCCTCCGCCGCCGGCCTCGTGGCCACGGCAGGACAGATCGGCTACGCGCTGGGGATCGTGGCCGTCGTCCCGCTCGCGGACCGGGCCCGGCTGCGCCGGCTGTCCAGGGTCCTGCTGGCGGTGACCGCCGTCGCGCTCCTGGGGGGCGCCCTGGCTCCGTCCGTCGCCCTGCTGGGGATGGCGACCCTCGTGCTCTCGGCGAGCACCGTGCTCCCACAGGTGATCATGCCCACGGTCGCGTCCATGGCCGCCCCCGGCCAGGCCGGGCGGGTCCTGGGGGCGGTCGGCACGGGGCTGACGATGGGCGCCCTGCTCTCGCGCACCGCCTCCGGGCTCATCGCCGAGGCCGCGGGCACCTGGCGGGCCGGCTTCCTCGTCGCCGCGGCGGCCACGGGGGCGCTGCTGCTGGTCCTCCCCCGCTACATGCCGGCCGGGCGCCCGCCGGGGGCGGCGGCCTCCGGCGGCTACGGGAGCTTGCTCGCCTCGCTCCCCCGACTGCTCGTGGTCCACGCCCCGTTGCGCCTGTCGGCCGCGCTGGGGGCGACGGCGTTCGCCTCCTTCTCGGCCTTCTGGTCCACGCTCGCCTTCCACCTCACCGCGCCGCCGATCGGCCTGGGCCCCGCCGTGGTCGGCCTCTTCGGCCTGTGCAGCGTGCCGGGCGCCCTGGCCGCCCGCTACTCGGGGCGGCTCACCGACCGGTGGGGGCCGCTGGGGGTCAACGCCCTCGCCGTCGCCTCGGCACTGGCCGCCTTCGTGCTCTTCGGGGTCGCGGGGCGGTCGCTCGTCGTCCTCGCCGTCGGCTGCAACCTCCTCGGCTACGGGGTGACGAGCGGCCAGATAGCGAACCAGGCCCGCATCTTCACCGCCGGGCCGGAGATCCGGGGGCGGCTCAACACGGTGTACATGTTCGCGGTCTTCGGTGGCGGCGCCACCGGTTCCGCCGTCGCCGGGGTGCTCTTCTCCGCCTTCGGCTGGCGCGGCGTGGTGGCGGGCGGCCTGGGCTTCCTGCTCCTCGCGGGCCTCACTCTCGCCTGGCACGGCCTCCGCGCCCGCCACACCGGCCCCCGGCACGGCGACGACGCCGAGCCCGGACAGGCCGACGCGGACACCGCCACCGCTCCCGCCCTGCGGCGATAGCCACACCCCCTCGGAGCGCGGGCCCCACCGCCCGCGCTCCGCACCCCCGCTTCCCGGGGGCCGCCACTACCGTCCGTCGCGCTCCCAGGTCAGGACGCCGGTGCGCAGCGCCCCCCAGATCCTGGCGGCACCGGGCAGGCTCAGCCGGAGCCTGCGCCCGTCCAGGTCGGCGATCCGCGTCTGGGAACCGCCCACCCAGTTGGGGAACAGGCTCAGCTCGACGTGGTGGACGACCGTGTCCCCCGCCGGGACCTCGAAGGTGCCGGCGTACGCGAGGTAGCCCGCGGCCGCCGCGGCCAGCTCCTCCGGCAGCCCTTCCTCGAGCCGCCCGTGGCGGAAGCCCGGCCGCCCGACCCGCATGATCTGGGCCGCCATGTGGCCCTCCGGCCCGTACGTGATCAGTCCCCGGGGCCGCGGCCCGAAGGGCTCGACGACCTCCCCGGTCCCGACGTCGGTGGCCTCGTAGGACATCAGGCGCCAGGCGCCGATCAGGGATGTGCGCAGTTCATCGGGGGTCATCGCCGTACCTCGCTCACGTGCCGGGCGCCCGGGGCGCCGTCCTTGACTTTCAGGATGACGAGAGTAATCCTGAATGAGGAATGAGGATGATGCAAGTAATCCAGATTGGAAAGGGCCCGTCATGACCGACACCTACGACCCCACGCGCACCGCGATACTGCTGGTCGACCCCTACAACGACTTCCTGTCGGAGGGCGGCAAGGTCTGGCCCGCGCTGGAGGGCGTCGCCACCGAGGTCGGCCTGCTCGACAACCTCCGCGCCGTCGTCGGCGCGGGGCGCGCGGCGGGCCAGAAGGTCTTCTTCGTCCCCCACCGCCGCTGGCAGGAGGGTGACTACGAGGACTGGGAGCACCCCAACCCCACGCACCGCATCATCCAGGAGCGGCACACCTTCGCCCTCGGCACCTGGGGAGGCGAGTTCCACCCCGACTTCCGGCCCGCCGACGGCGAGGTGGTCATCCAGGAGCACTGGTCGCAGAGCGGGTTCGCCAACACCGACCTGGACTTCCGGCTCAAGCAGCACGGCATCACGCACGTGATCGTCATCGGCCTGCTCGCCAACACCTGCATCGAGTCCACCGGCCGCTTCGCCATGGAGCTCGGCTACCACGTGACGCTCGTCCGTGACGCCACCGCGGCCTACCGCCCGGAGATGATGCACGCCGCCCACGAACTCAACGGCCCCACCTACGCCCACTCCATCACCACCACCGCCGACCTGCTCAAGACCCTGGAGAACGGAGACCACTGACATGCGACTGACCGGAGAGATGCTGATAGGCGCGTCGTCCATCCCCGCGTCCGAAGGCACGATGAAGGCCCTCGACCCGGCCACCGGCGAACTGGTCGGACCGGAGTTCGCGCTCGGCGGGGCGGCCGAGGTCGACCGCGCCGCCCGCCTGGCCGACGAGGCCTACGACACCTACAACCGCACCGGCCTCGCGGAGCGCGCCGCGTTCCTCGAACTGATCGCGGACCGGCTCGAGGGGATCAAGGGCGAACTGGCCGAGCGGGCAGCCCTGGAAACGGGCCTTCCGGCCGCGCAGCTGGAAGCCGAGGCGGTCAAGTCCGCAGGGCAGTTCCGGCAGTTCGCCGACGTCGTCCGGCAGGGCCGGTTCCGGCAGGCCGCCGTCGACCCGGCCCAGCCGGAGCGGCAGCCCCGGCCGCGCATGGACCACCGCATGCAGAAGATCGGTATCGGCCCGGTGGCCGTCTTCGGCGCCAGCAACTTCCCGATCTCGTACTCGGTCGCGGGCGGCGACACCGCCGCCGCTCTCGCGGCGGGCTGCCCGGTGATCCTCAAGGCCCACAACGCCCACCCCGGCGCCTCGGAGCTGCAGGGGCGCGTCATCCAGGGCGCCGTCGCCGATTCCGGGCTGCACGAGGGCGTGTTCTCGATGGTCCGGGGGGCCGGCAACGCGATCGGCGAGGCCCTGGTGGACCATCCGCTGGTCAAGGCCGTCACCTTCACCGGCTCCGAAGGCGGTGGCATGGCCCTGTACCGGCGGGCCCAGCTGCGACCCGACCCGATCCCGGTCTTCGCGGAGATGACCAGCGTCAACCCGACCTTCGTCCTGCCAGCGGCGCTGGCGGCGCGCGGCGGCGAGATCGGCGACGGCTTCGCCGAGCGCATGCTCGTCAACGTCGGCCAGGCCTGCCTGAAGCCGGCCGTGCTGCTCGCCGTCGACGGCCCGGGTTACGCCGCGATGCGCGAGGCAGCCGCGGCACGGGTGGGCGCGATGGGCGCACGGACGATGCTCACCCCCGGCATCCACGACGCGTACGGCCGCGGGGCGCGGCGCCTGCGCGACTCCGGGGCCACGACCGTGACGGTGGGCCCGGAGCCCGAGGGCGCCTTCGAGGGCCGCGCGCAGCTCCTCGAGGTCGACGGCGACCGGTTCCTGGCCGAAACCGCCCTGGCCGAGGAGGTCTTCGGACCGGCAGCGCTGCTGGTCCGGCTGTCCGGCGTCGAGCAGATGACCGAGGTGGCCCGGAGCTTCCGCGGCCAGCTGTCGGCGACGATGCACCTCGAGGAGGAGGACCACCCGCAGGCCGCGCGCCTGCTGCCGGTCCTGGAGCGCCGCACCGGCCGGATCGTGGTGAACGCCTTCGCCCACCCGCAGGAGGTCGGCCACGCCACCATCCACGGAGGCCCGTTCCCGGCCACCACCGACAGCCGCTTCACCTCGGTCGGCATGAGCGCGATCGACCGCTTCCTGCGGCCCGTCACCTACCAGGGCTTCCCGGACGCGCTGCTCCCCGAGGCGCTGGTCCCGGCCAACCCGCTGGGGCTGTGGCGGCTGGTAGACGGGCACGTCACCCGCGACTGACCCGCCGGGAGCGGCAGGCCCGGTCACGGGAAGCGGGCGAGTTCCTCCCGGGTACGGGCGATCCAGGGGTGGTCCTCGCCGAGGTGGCGCACACGGTCCTGGAGGACCTGGCGCAGCAGCCGGGCGGCGCGTGGGGCGTCGCCCGCCGCGCCGACCGAACAGGCGTGGGCGTTACGGCTGTTGAGGGTGGAGGGATGGTCGTCACCGAGGACGCGGGTGCGGTCCTGGACGAGGATCTCCAGCAGGTCCGCGGCCTCGCCGTGACGGCCGGTGGCGGCCAGGCAGCGGGCACGCCCGCCGCGTGCGGTGAGCGTCTGGGGGTGGTCGTCGCCCAGGCGCTCGCGGCAGTCGTCGACGAGCTGTTCGTACCGGGCCGTCGCCTCGGCCGCCCGGCCCGCCCTCAGGACACAACGGGCGTGGGCGGCACGGACAGCGAACAGCTGGGGGTGCCCGTCGTCGAGGATCTCGGCGCTCTCGGTCAACAGCGCGCCGAGGAGCCGTACGGCCTCCTCGGCCGCCCCGGCCTCGCTGAGGAAGAGCGCCTGGTAGCGCCGCCACAGCAGCGGGATCGGGCTGTCCGGCCCGTGCACGGCGCCTCCGCGGCCGTCCTCGATCAGGTCGCTGAGCAGTGCCGATGCGCGGCCGGGGTCGCCGGCCTCGCCCAGGAAACGGGCGTGGCCGTGGCGGGAGGCGAGGGTGTCCGGGTGGAGCGGGTCGAGGACCTTCAGGCAGTCCTGGAGGAGTTCCCCGAACAGCCCGGCGGCGCGGGCGGCATGCCCCGCCTCGCCGAGGAAGTGGGCGTGGTGGCGGCGGTTGTTGAGGGTGTAGGGGTGGTACGGGCCCTGGGTGCGTGACCGGTCGGCGACCAGGCTGTCGAAGAGCCGGGCGGCCTGTCCGGGGCGGCCGGCGTCGCCGAGCAGGTAGGCGTAGCCGTACCGGCTGCTGAGGGTGTGCGGGTGGTCGGCGCCCAGCAGGCGGGTCCGGTCGGCCAGCACGGACTGGTACTCGGCGACCGCTTCCTCGAGCCGTCCGGTCTCGCCGAGGAACACCGCCAGGTTGTTGCGGCTGTTGAGGGTGTGGGAGTGCTCGCGGCCGAGGACGCGCGTGCGGTCCTGGATGACGCCGCGCAGCAGGTCGACGGCCTCGGCGGGGTGGCCGGCCATGCCGACGTAGCGGGCGTGGGAGTTGCGGTTCTCCAGCGTCTCCTTGACGTCGGGGCCGCCGCGCCGCTCGGCCTCCGCGACCAGCTCGCGGTACAGGTCCGCCGCGCGCCGGGGGTCGCCGGCCTCCCCCACGCACGTGGCGTACCACTGCCGGGGCAACTGCCCGGGGTCGGCACCGGCCTTGTCGAAGGCGGCCATGGCGTGGTGCAGGTCGCCGCGCTGGTAGGCGGTCGCGCCGATGTCCAGGGCGCGCACCGGGTCGGCGTGGTCGATGAGGATCTCCCACACGGCGTCCGGGATGCGCGGCGGCGGCACCTGCTCGTCCAGGGTCTGGTGCAGGTAGTCGAAGGCCAGGTAGGCGCCGTCGTCGCGGGGCAGCAGCAGGCTGGAGGTGGCGTGCAGGGGGGCGGTGGCCCAGCGCAGCGCCTCTTCCCACGCCTCCGGCCGCAGGCTGGTGCCGCCGCGCAGGTCCAGGTGGATCTCGTGCAGGCGGCGCAGCACGTCCTCGGGCAGCGGCTGGTGGTAACCCGCGCGCCGGGCGTCCACGGCCCCTGCGACGAGGGCGGCTGCCCGCGGACGGGCACCGGCCGCCCACGCGTTGCTGAAGTCGTCGAGCAACTGGGGAGCCGCGGCGAGGTACTCGGCCACCCCGCGGCTGCCGGACCGGGCGTCGTTGACGGCGGCCCTGATCCTCGGGTCGTCGGTGTGGTGCCGGGCCCGCGCCAGCTCCGCCTCGCTCCAGGTACGGTCCACCCGCACGACCGAGGCCAGCCGCAGCACCTCGCGCCCCGAGCGCAGCACGTCACCGCCGGGCTCGTCGTCGGCGGCCGAGCGGGCGCCGAAGCGGATGTGCTGACGTGCGCTCATGGTCGCCACGACGGCGACCCGCGCCGGCCCGGCCTCCAGCAGCCGCTGTACGTGACCTGCCGTCAGCCCGCCCGCGCCGAGGTAGTTCTCCAGGTCGTCCAGCCACACCACGGCCTGCTTCAGCCGTGGCACGGTGTCCGCGAGGGCGACCATCGCCTCACGACTGTCCGGAACGACCAGCCGGTAGCGCGGGAAGTGCTTGCGCACCACCTCGTAGGCCAGGCGCGTCTTGCCCGCCGTGGAGTCCCCCACCAGCAGCAGGAATCCCTGTCCCCCGCTGAGCACCGCCTCCGCCTGCGGCATGGCGTCCCGCCCGACGAACACCGGGACACGGCCGAAGCCGGCCGTCCCGCCGCCGCCCGGTGCGGCCGGGTGGACGCCGAGACCGATGGGGTCGTCGACGTCCGCCACCAGCGGCGCCGTGCCGCGCCGGGAGATCCGCAGCAGGCCCGGCAGCGCCCGTCTGCGGCCCGCCGACTGCTCCAGCGCCCTGCCTCCCGAGGCGGCCACGGTCTCCGTCGCCGCCCCGGCGACCGCTCCCGCCGGGCCGAACAGCAGGGTCAGGGCGGGCCGGGCCAGACCGGAGAACACCCTGAGCAGGTAACCGGCCGCGCCTGTGGCGCGGTCCCTCCCGGCAGCCATCGCGTACTCTCCCGTTCCCCCCGGTGCTCCCCTGCCGTGGTGCATTCCCGGTGGCGCCGCCGGCTACCCACCGGGGGCACGGTAGCGGGCGGAGGCCAGGGAGAAGTCGAGGAAGCCGCGGGCCCAGGCGTGGATGCCGTCCGCGTACTGGCAGACCGCGGCCAGCTGCCCCGGGGTGAGGTCGGTCGCGAGGGCGGTGGCGTACAGGTCGCGTGTCGCGGTGCGCAGGGAGGCGACGCGGCGGGCGTGCCACAGCCGTGTCTCGTCGATCGCCTCGTCCAGCGTCAGGCCGTGGTGGTGGCGCAGGACGAGGACCAGGTTGGTGGTCTCCCCCGAGCGCAGCTCCTTCTCCACCGAGAACAGGTCGTTGGTCCAGCCGATGACGTCGGCGGCGGCCTCGCGCAGCACGCGGCAGGCCGGCGAGAACCAGATCGCCGGGGGCAGTTCCGCCTCCTGGGCGTACTCGATGAGGTCGAAGCACCAGCCGGTCGCGCCGGAGACCCGCCGCCAGGCGATGTAGGCCTCGGGGGTGGGCACCTCGTCGCCGGCGCGGATCCTGATCATGTCCTGGTTGGTACGGATCCACCCGAGCAGGTGACGGCGGAAACGGTCGCCCCAGGCGGGCCCCATGGCACCGGTCACCCGCGGCAGGAGTTCGCCCAGGACGCGGACGGCCGGCGGCGCCGACGCGGGGACCTCCCACCCGCAGCCGCCGACGGCGCGTGCCATGGCCTCCAGTTCCGCGCCGGTCCCCGTGGACGGGCCCACGTCGCTGCCGTCGTCGACGGCGAACATCCACAGCGTCAGCCGGGCCAGCTCCGTCAGACGGGCCGGGGTCGCCCATGGCCACACGTGCGCGGCCATGGCGGCCTGCCGTTCCCGGCCGGCCTGCCCCGAGGCCGGCGCGGACAGCAACCCGGCCCGCCGCGCCCAGGCCATGACGTGCGGCTCCACCTGCCGCAGGCCGGGGTTGAGGAGCGACGGGCCCGGTACGCGGACGGGCCCCCCGGCCCGGCCCCGTGCGGTCCCGCTGTGCGCGGCCCGTCCCCCCGGGCCGTCGATACGAACGAACGCAGATGTCTTCCCCACCGGATTCCCCCCTTCCCGGGCCGTCGGCGACCCGGGCAAGGACTATGACTTCCAGCCATCCCCGTCCCGGTTCCTACCCAGCGTTCGACTTCCGGACGCCCGGAACGGGCAGCCGGCGTCAGAGCTCCGTCGAAACCGGGCTGACGGGAACCCGGGCCGTCCACGATGCGTCATGATCCGGGCGGGCACCGACCGCCCGCACCGTTCGCGTTCGCCTTCGCGTTCGCCTTCGTGTCCACGTTCACGTTCATCGAGGAGAGAAGTGCACAGACACCGCCGTCCGTACTCCGCCGCCGTGGCCGCCGTGCTCCTGGCCGCCCTGCTGGGTGCCTGCGGGAGCCCGGACTCCGGCGCCGTGGCCGGATCCGGAGCGTCGGCCGCCGCTTCCGCCGGCACCCGCACCCCAGTGGCGAAGGCGGACCCGCCCGTCACCGGGGCGCTGGACGACCACCGGCACGTGGCGCGCAGGACGGCCCCCGCGCGGCGCCCCCACATGGTGCAGCGGTGCACCGACCGCACCCGGCGGGTGAAGCACACCTCCTCGAAGGGTTCAGGCAAGCGCAAGTCGACCCGGACCTGGTACACCACCGAGCACTACCAGGACTGCCGCAAGGTCCAGCAGGGCACCGAGTCCTACACCCGTGTGGTGTCCGCGGAACGCTGGTGCGTCGAACTGGACGACGTCGGCGGCGACCGCATCCGCGACGACGTCTGGTACAAGGTGGACGCCACGACCTACGGCACGGCCGTCGGCGCCGAGGAGGGCACCCCGATGTCCTTCACCCCCCTGGCGTCCGGCTGCTGACGGCGCACCGCCGGGCGGCGCCGGGCCCGGCGTAATCCGGATGCGTTCCGCCCGGTGCTTCTGCCATCCTCGCGCCCATGTCCACGTTCCAAGATCTCCTCGCCGAAGGGGAGGCCGTCCCGACCGAGGGATGGGACTTCGCCTGGTTCACCGGCCGCGCCACCGAGGAGCGCCCGTCCTGGGGCTACAGCGGGCTCCTCGCCGAGCGGACGGCGCGGGCCGAGGCCGTGCTCGACATCCAGACCGGCGGCGGGGAGGTCCTGGCGACCGTGCCCACCGCCCCGCCGGTGGTCGCGGCGACGGAGTCCTGGGCGCCCAACCTGGAGATCGCCCGCCGCAACCTGGCGCCCTTCGGCGCCACCGTCGTCGAGGCCGACGACACGGCCGACCTGCCCTTCCCCGACGGCCACTTCGACCTGGTCGTCAGCCGGCATCCGGTGGTGACCCGCTGGGACGAGGTGCGCCGGGTACTGCGTCCCCGGGGCACCTACCTGTCCCAGCAGGTCGGCGCCGGCTCGGTGCGGGAGCTGACGGACTACCTGATGGGGCCCCGGCCGGTCGCCACGCACACACGGGACCCCTTCACGACCACGGCCGGCTCCAGCGGGGTCGAGGCCACCGCACGCGCCGAAGCGGCGGGCCTGGAGGTCGTGGACCTGCGCCAGGAGGCGCTGCGCATGGAGTTCCACGACATCGCCGCCGTGGTCCACTTCCTGCGCAAGGTCATCTGGATCGTGCCCGGCTTCACGGTGGACGCCTATCGCGAGCAGCTGGCGCGGCTGCACGACTTCATGGAGCGGCACGGGCCCTTCGTGGCGTACTCGCAGCGCTATCTGATCGAGGCCCGCAAGGGCTGACCACCGGAAGGAGCACACCCGTGATCGCGCCGACCACCAGGCCGTTCGCGGAGTCCGACGTCGATGCCGCGGCCGGCCTGCTCGCCGCCCGCCACCGCCGCGACCTCGCCCGGGACGCCGCGCTCGACCCGGGTTTCACCGAACCGGCCGCCTGCGCGGCCCTGCTGCGGGACGCCTGGGAGCAGGGCGCGCGGGGCGCGGTCGCGGAGACGGCGGACGGCACGCCCGCCGGGTACCTCCTCGCCGTACCCGGCGACGACGGCCGGGGACGGCACGTCTGGACGGGCCCCGGGCACTACGCGGCACGCGACGGGGACGTACTGCGCGGGCTCTACGCGGACCTGTCGGGTCCATGGCTCGCCGACGGGCGGCTGCACCACTACGCCGTCGCGGCCGCCGGCGACCTGCCGGTCTGGCTGTCGCAGTGCTTCGCGTACGAGCAGGTCCACGCCGTGACGGACCTGGCGACGGAGGCGGCCGTCCGCCACGACGACGTGCGCGCCGCGGGGCCGTCGGACCTCGCCGCGCTGGAGCCGCTGTTCCGCCTGGTCGCCGACGCGCACGCGGGGCCGCCGGTCTTCGCCTTCATCGAGCCGTCCTTCTACGAGGGTCTGCGCCCGGGCCACTTGGAGCTGCTGGAGGACCCGGCCGTGTCGTACTGGCTCGCCGAGGGGCCGGAAGGGGTCCGTGGCTTCTGCGTCATGCGGCCGGTGCCCGACGACGAGGTCTCGCTGACGACGCCGCGCGGCTCGGTCGAACTGCTCCTCGCCGCGACCGTTCCGGAGCACCGCGGCAGCGGTGTGGGGCGCCGGCTCACCGAGCACGCCTTCGCGGACGCCGCCCGGCGCGGGTTCCGCGTGTGCGTGACGGACTGGCGGGCGGCGAACCCGCTGTCCTCGGTGTTCTGGCCGCGTCGCGGATTCCGTCCCGTCGCCCACCGGCTGCACCGCCTCCTCGACCCGCGGCTGCCGCGGGGCTGACCTCGCACGGCGGCCCGCGCCGAGGAGGCGCCCGGGGTGGTCACTCGACGACGCCGAAGTCCTCCGGGAACGTCTCCAGGAACGCGCGGCGCCGGGGGTCGGCCTCGGCTGCCGCCATCGCCTCGAGCACGTCGAGCAACTCGGCCCGCTGTGCTTCCGACATGCGGTCCACCACGGCCGCGACGCCCTCCAGTGCCGTCACGGCGTCGTCCTCGTCCATCTGTTCGTCGTCCGTGCCGTCGATGAACCAGGTGACGTCCACGAGCGCCTCCGCCAGGGCGTGGGTCAGCGAAGGGTACTGAGGCATGGGCGTGTTCTCCCCGGGGATGGTGGCTGCGGTGTTCCCCGGTATCCCATCACAGGCCTCTGACAACATTCTTCCGGGTCGGCGCCGAAGGTGCGCGAGCGTGACCTCGGGCAGGGCGTACGGGCCGCCCTGGGGCACGGCGGGGTCCGGTACGGCGTCGCCGTCCGCGGCGGTGAGGCGCGAGGCGTGCTGCTCGGGGTCGTCGACGGGGGTGCAGTCGAGCACCGACGGGGCCGGGAGTTCCCAGAAGCGGCGGGTGTTGGCGGAGACGCGCCGTGGCGTAGCGCACGCCGGGCGGCGCGGTGAGCGCGGCCCGGGTCCAGCCGACGGCGTCGCGGTGGCTGAG
This sequence comes from Streptomyces sp. PA03-5A, assembly GCF_033792725.1. Classification (NCBI taxonomy): domain Bacteria; kingdom Bacillati; phylum Actinomycetota; class Actinomycetes; order Kitasatosporales; family Streptomycetaceae; genus Streptomyces; species Streptomyces sp. PA03-5A. The sequence goes on from NZ_JARAVL010000027.1 coordinate 102,503, forward strand.
CCAGGTCGCCAGGTGGCGGCGCTCGCCGGGTTCCGCCTCGAAGCTGCCGATGCTGCAGGCAGATGACGCAGAGCCCGAACTTGTCGGCGTAGAGCCGTCCCAGCGCCTCGACGGCCGCCTTGCTGACCCCGTACAGGCCGTCGGGGCGCACCGGTTCGTCCGGGGCGGTGCGTTGCCCGGCGGGGTGGAAACCGGTGACGCGGTTGCTCCCGGTCGGCACGACGCGGCGGATGCCACCCCGCCGGGCGGCTTCCAGGACGTGGTGGGTGCCGAGGACGTTGACCTCCAGGAGGTCGGCCAACGGGGCCTCGTCGGGGATGCCGCCGAGGTGCAGGACCCGGTCGACGCCCACCAAGTCGGACCGCACGGCGTCGGCGTCCTGCAGGTCGACGGTGTGCACCTCCTCGTTCGCGGCTTCCGCGACCAGCGGGACCCGGTCGAGCAGGACCAGCCGTGCCGTCTCCCCGCGCAGTCCGGCGCGCACCACGGAGCCGATGGTGCCCGCCGCGCGGTGATCGCCAGCGCTCCCGCCTCATGGCCAACTCCCCGTCACACAAGGCCCGTTCCGTCGCGCACCAGCTCATCCATGAGCCGGTGACGGACTGCCCTGACGAGGTGTCATTCACTTTCCGTTGGCGTGACGTTCCCGTGCGGTTCCGCAAGGCGGGCACGCCGGGGGCGGATTGGCGCGGGCCCATGGGGGACCGTTTATGCTCTGCTCCGTCATTGGGTAGTTGTGAACTCAACCACGTTTGGCCGTCGAGGGGACAGCGCGCCGTGAACCGTCCGGGGATGTCGATCAATCAAGTGCGGATAGCCGTGGCCTTGCTCAGCCTCGCGCTGTTCGCCCAGACGGCGTTCTGGCTGCTCTACGACATCGTTGTCCGCGGCCTGCCGGGCGCCTGGTCGCTGTGGACCACCGGGTGGGTGCCGGGGCTGTCGGCGACCTCCTCGCTCGACCTCGGCCTGGCGGCGCTGCAGCTCTGCGCCGGTCTGGCGGCGCTGTTCCGCACCCGCGGCGCGGGCGGCCTGCTGGTGACCGCGTGCACCGTGACGCTCGGCTTCCGCCTCCCCGCGGTCTGGTACCTGCTGCTCGACTCGCCGTCCGACCCGTGGTTCGGCACCCTGAAGGGTGCCTCGCTGAATGCCGTGGGCAGCACCGCCGTCCTCGCCGTGGTGCTCACGCTCATCCTGGGAGGGCTCCTCCTGCTCGCCCGGCACATGGAGTACGAGGCCGCCGCCGCCGCGGACTCGGTGACGGGCGGCATCCGCCCGGTGAAGGTGACGGCCACCGCCTCCGGGCTGCTGCTCGCGGTGCTCAACGTCTTCTACATCGGCCGGAACGCGGTGACGGCCGTTCAGGTCGGGCCGGGCGTGCTCAGCGACCTGATCGTCGGCAAGGGCAGCGGGCGGGCGATCCTCGCGGTGCCGTCGCCGTACCAGTGGGTGTGCCTGACCGTGCTGTGCGGGGCCGGCATGCTGCTCGCGGCCCGGCGGCGGCCCACCGCCCCGGGCTTCTCGGTGGGCCTGTCGCTCTTCATGATGCCGTCGGCCTTCACGGAGCTGTGGGGCTACGCGGTCGGCACGATGCCCGTGACCGCCGTGGACACCTCGCAGAGCCTGCTGGAGTTCGTCGGTTCCGCGGCGGTGGTGGCCCTGATCGTCGGCGACGTCCGCCGCGACCGCCGGCCCGACGACGCCGACCTCGACGTCATGGCGCCCGCCGTGCCGACGGGGATCGCGGTGGCCGCAACGGCCGTACGGACCGTACCGGCCACGCCGTCCGTGCCCACCGCCGAGGACGCCGACGCGGCGGAGGAGACCGGCGGGGCCGTGGACGTCAGCGTCCCCGCCCAGCGCAACGCAGATGCCGAGCCCGACGCCGAAGCCGGCCGTCCGGCGACCGAGGCCGCCGACGCCTGACGCGGGCACCGTCCCCGCCGGACCGGCTCCGCCGCGAAAAACATTTGCGCGGGGCCGGCACCGGTACCGACAGTTGCGGCATGCCCCTCACCGTGCGCCCCGCCGTCCCCGAGGACGCCTCCGTCATCTGCGAGTTGCTCAACGCCGTCGACGTCGTGGAGCTCGGGCAGCCCGAGACCGACCTGGGGACCGTCGAGTCGTCACTGGTCCACCCCGAGGCCGACCTGGAACGCAACTCCTGGCTGGTCTTCGAGGACGGCGCGCCCGTCGCGTTCGGGCTCCTGTGGGACGACTCCGGTGCCGAACGCATCGACGTCGACCACTACGTCCTGCCCGCGCACCAGGAGGCCGGGGAGCGGCTGCTGGACCTCCTGCAGAACCGGGCCGCCGGGCGCGCCGCGGAGAACGGCGTGGCCCGGGCCGTCGTCCATCTCGCCCTGAACACCGCGCCCACCATGGACACGTCCCGTCTGACGCGGCGCGGCTGGAAGGCCGTACGGCGCTACCACGTGCTGACCCGCCCGCTGTCCGCCGCCGCGGACACCGTCCCCGAGCCGCCGCCCGGGCTGACGCTGCGCGACTGCACGGAGGAGGTCGACCGACGCCGCGCACACGAACTCCTTCAGGAGACCTTCGCGGAACACTTCGACCACCAGCGGCGCACCTACCCGCAGTGGCTGGACGACCTCGGCTCTGGCATCGACTGGTCCCTGGTGTGGATCGCCTCGCTGGAGGGCGCGGGGGACGTCGGCGTGGCACTGACCCGTGACGACCGCGCGGCCATGGCGTGGATCCGCAGCCTCGGGGTGCGCAAGGAGGCGCGGGGCCGGGGCATCGCCGGCCACCTGCTGCGCCACGCCTTCGGGGTCTACGCCGCCCGCGGCCGCGGCGGCACCACCCCGTGGGGCACCGTGCTCTCGGGCGAGGAGAACTTCAACCAGTACTTCGGCAACGCGGCCTCGGTCACCGACCCGGTCACCGCGGAGCGGCTGAAGCGCTACGGCGTCGCCGGCGCGGCCAGCGAGCGCAAGTGGGAGCGGTTCGACGACCGCTTCGACCTGGCGAAGGAGCCCAACGAGGTCAACCGCTTCGGCTGGATCGTGGAGCTCGACCCCTTCGACCCGGACTCGACGCCGCGCAAGCACACCGCGCTCGGCCGCTTCAAGCACGAGGCCGCGCAGCCCCGGCTCACCGATGACGGCCGCCCCGTCGTCTACATGGGCGACGACGAGCGCTTTGACTACATGTACAAGTTCGTGGCGAGCAAGGCGATGCGGCACGGCAGCGGCCGGGCCGTCCGCGAGCACAACCTGTCGCTGCTCGACGAGGGCACGCTCTACGTCGCCAGGCTCACCGGCGACAGCCCTGCCGCGGAGTTCGACGGCAGCGGGAAGCTGCCCTCGGACGGCGAGTTCGACGGCTCGGGCGAGTGGATCAGGCTGGCGAGCGGCACCACCTCCTTCGTGGAGGGCATGACCGCCGAGGAGGTCTACCTCTTCACCCGGATGGCGGCGGACAAGGCCGGTGCCACGAAGATGGACCGCCCCGAGGACGTCGAGCCCAGCCCGCGCACCGGTCGCGTCTACGTGGCGCTGACCAACAACACCAACCGCGGCAAGGCCGGCTCCGCCGGCCCCGACGAGGCCAACCCGCGGAGCAACAACAAGCACGGGCACGTGCTGGAGCTGGCCGAGTTCTTCGACGACCCTGCCGCCGACCGCTTCGCGTGGCGGCTGTTCCTGGTCGCCGGAGACCCCTCGGACCCCGCCACCTACTTCGCGGGCTTCCCGAAGGACGACGTCAGCCCGATCTCGTGCCCGGACAACGTGGCCTTCGACCCGCACGGCAACCTGTGGATCTCCACCGACGGCGCGCCCGGCACCCTCGGCACCCACGACGCCCTCTTCGGCGTCGCGGTCAGGGGTGACAAGCGCGGTCAGGTCCGGCAGTTCCTGAGCGTGCCCAAGGGCGCCGAGACCTGCGGCCCGATCGTCCAGGACCAGCGCGTCCTGGTCGCGGTGCAGCACCCCGGCGAGACCGACGGCTCCACGTACGAGAACCCGTCCTCGCGCTGGCCGGACGGCGGCAAGCGGATCCCCCGCCCCTCCGTCGTCGTGGTGTGGCGCAAGGACGGCCGCGACATCGGCGTGTGACGCCACGGCCCCGCCCGGCGTGCCGGGCGGGGCCGCTCCACGGCGGCCGTCAGGCGGCCGGGGCCGGACGGCCGAGGGCCGGTCCGAGCCGGGTGGCGATGTCGGTGAGGATCTGCACGTAGTCCTCGGGCTCGAAGGCGAACGGCAGCGCGAAGGCGACCTCGTCGACCTCGCGGAAGGCCGCGTGCGCGGAGAGCCGCTCCGCGATCTCCTCGGAGGTGCCGACCAGGTCGGGGGCGAACAGCAGCCGCCCGGGGCCCTGCGGGCCGGCGGTGCGCGGCAGCCGCCGGCGGGCGTACTCCCGGTACTTCTCGCGCTGGCCGGCCGAGGCGCTGTCGGTGGGGACGACGACCAGTCCCTGCGAGACCCGGGCCCGTTCGCCGTCGGGGTGTGCGGCACGGAAGGCACGGACGTGGGACAGCTGGATCGCCGCGAAGTCCTCGGACTCCTCCGCCTTGACCACGCTGCTCGTCAGGAAGTTCATCCCGTGCTCCCCGGCCCACCGCGCCGAGCGCAGGCTCCCTCCGCCGTACCACATGCGGTCGCCGAGCCCCGGGGAGTGCGGCTGGACGCGGTCGGAGAAGACCTCGAAGCCCTCGGTGCCGCTGAAGGCGGTGGCCGGCTCGCCCCGGACGAAGCCCAGCAGGCGTTCCACCCGGGTGTAGGAGAAGTCCTCGTGGCCCGCGGTGTCCGGGTAGAGGGCGCCGCGGACCTCGTCGAAGTGCATCGGCGGGCCGACGCTGACGCCCGGGTTGAGGCGGCCGCCGGACAGCAGGTCCACCGTCGCCAGGTCCTCGGCCAGTCGCAGCGGGTTCTCCCATCCCAGCGGGATGACGGCCGTGCCGAGTTCGATGCGGCTGGTGCGCTGCGAGGCGGCGGCGAGGACGGCCACGGGCGAGGAGATGCCGAACTGCAGGTGGCGGTGGCGCACCCACGCACTGTCGAAGCCCAGTCGCTCGCCCAACTGGATCATCTCGAGCGTCGCCTCGTGCCCGCGCCGCGGGTCGGCCTCGTCGAACAGCCCGATCGTCAGGAAGCCCAGTTTGCGCAGCGGCCTGCCGTACGACGGCACGGCGCCCTCCTCGTCGCGGGGTCGGGCGGGACCGGCACCGCCCCGCTCCGGCTCGAGCGGGGCGGGACGGTGCCGGACACCGACGGTAGGTCAGTTCACGGTGACCGGCAGCTCGTACAGGTCGTTCTGGGTGACCACGGGCTTGTTCCGCAGCTCCGTCGCCGGCACCGCCAGGTCGAGCTTGGGGAAGCGCTCGAACAGGGCGGGCAGCGCCACCGAGGCCTCCAGCCGGGACAGCGCGGCGCCCGGGCACACGTGCGGGCCGTGGCCGAAGGCGATGTGCCGGATGGGGTGCTCGCGGGTGATGTCGAAGACGCCGGCGCTCGGACCGTGCTGCTTCTCGTCGCCGCCGATCGCCGCGTAGGAGACGATCAGCGCCTCGCCCTTGGCGATGACCTTGTCGCCGACGGGGACGTCCTCGGTGGCGAAGCGGATCAGCACGTGGGAGGTGGGCGTGGAGTGGCGCAGCGTCTCCTCCACCACCGACTCCCAGCTCGCCTTGCCCTCCCGCACCAGCGCGAGCTGGTCGGGGTGGGTGAGCAGGTTGACGACCGCGTTCACGATGAGGGAGATCGTGGTCTCGTGGCCCGCGGCGATCATCAGCTGCAGGGTGCTCTGGATCTCCGCGTCGGTGAGGTGGTCACCGTCCTCGGAGGCCGCGATGAGCGCGCTGGTCAGGTCGTCGCCGGGCTCGGCGCGCCGGTCGGCGACGGTCTTGGCCATCAGGGTCGCGAGCTCGCCGAGGGTGGCGATGACCTCGTCGGGCGGGGTCTGGGTGGAGAAGAACTTCTCGAACAGCACCTTCAGGCGGGGCAGGTGGGCCTCGTCGATGCCCATCAGCTCCTGCACGACGTACATCGGCAGCGGGTAGGCGAAGGTGGCCTTCAGGTCCAGCACCTCGCCCTCACGTGCCGCCTCCTCGACGCGCTCCAGGAGACCGGCCGTCAGCTCCTCGATGCGGGCCCGCATCTGCTCGACGCGGCGGGGGGTGAGCGCCTGGGCGACCAGGGCGCGCAGCCGGCGGTGGTCGGCGCCGTCCACGGTGAGCATCGAGCGGCCGGGGTTGGCCAGGCCGATCAGCGCCCAGTCGGCGGGTATCTCACCGCGGGTGAAGGCGTCCCAGTGGGCGATGTCCTTCACCAGCCGCGGGTCGGTCAGCAGCGCGCGGGCCTCGGCATGGTGCGTCACGGCCCACACCGGCACCCCGCCGGGCAGGACGACCGCGGCCAGCGGGCCCTCCTCGCGCAGCGCGGCGCTCTCGGCGACCAGGTCGCCCACCAGCGGGTCCAGCACGATCGGGGAGGCCGCGCGGTGGCCGGTGACCGGGCATTCCATCAGAGTTCTCCTAGCACGGGGGTGGGTGTGAAACGCACGGGGAGCTTGGTCATGCCCCGCAGCCACGGGGACGGACGGCGCACCAGTTCGGCGGGGTCGACCGCCAGTTCGAGGTCGGGCAGCCGGTCCAGCAGCACCTCGATGCCGGTGCGGGCGATGGCCTCGGCGATCTCCTGCGCCGGGAACGGGCAGCGGTGCTCACCGTGGCCGAAGGAGAACCAGGCGTTGTTGCCGTTGGTGGATGCCCCGGCCTCCAGGTGCACCTGCGGGTCGGCGTTGGCCGCGGCGAAGCCGAGGATGAGCAGGTCGCCGGAGGCGATCTGGCGCCCGCCGAGCCGGGTGTCGCGGCTGGCCCACCGCCCGGCGATGTTCTGGCTGGGGGTGTCCTCCCACAGGACCTCGTTCATGGCCTGTCCGACGCTGTTCCGGCCACCGGTGAACGAGGCGGCGAAGCGGTCGTCGGTGAGCATCAGCCGCAGCGAGTTGCCGATCCAGTCCGCGGTGGGCTGGTGCCCGGCCACGGTCATCACCATCAGGTCCTGCACGATCTCCTCGTCGGAGAAGTCGTACCGGTCGGCGAGCATCCGCGAGACCACGTCCGCGCCCGGCTGCTCCTTCTTCGCCTCGAGCAGCTCGGTCATCGCGGAGTAGACGTACATCTGGCCGGCGATGGCGTCCGCGCCGCCGTCGACCAGGTCCTTGACCGCCTTCACCAGGCGGGGGCCCTGCTCCTCGGGGAAGCCGTAAAGCCGGGCCAGCACACGGACCGGGAGCAGCATCGCGAACTCGTCGAGGATGTCCGCCCTGCCGCTGCCGCAGAAGGTGTCGACCAGCCCGTCGGCGTAGCGCTCGGCGTGACGGCGCAGTTCGACCGCGTCGATGGCCTCCATGGCGTTGCCCATCATCGCGGCGCGCTGCCGGTGCCGCTCGCCCACGGTGTAGAGGATCGACGGCTGCTTGCGCCCGATCATGGGCAGCAGCGGCCAGTCGTCGGGGATGCGGTCCCACTGGTTCCACAGGTCCGAGTCGCGGCTGAAGAGCACCGGGTCGCCGGTGACGTGCAGCAGTTCCCGGTAGCCCAGCACGAGCCAGGCCGGTATGCCGCCGTCGAGCTCCACGGGGGCCAGGGCCCCGTGCTCGCGGCGCAACTCCCGGTACAGGGCGGCCGGTTCGACGTGGAAGCGCGGACCGCTGAACGGCACCGCCCCGGCGAACGGGCAGGCGCCGGCGGCCGCGGAGGGCTGACTGGTCACGGGGCGGTCCTCTCCCGGGGGCGCGGGCGGGCGCCGGACAGGGTCTGCAGGTGCTGGACGAGGGTGATGAGGACGTCCTTGGAGGACTGCCGGGACCGCGCGTCGCAGTCCACCAGCGGCACCCCGTCCGCCAGTGACAGCGCGTCGCGGACCTGTTCCTCGGTGTGCTTCGGCCCGCCGAAGTCGTTGCGGGCCACCACGAACGGGGTGCCGTGGTGCTCCAGGCGGTCGATGGCGTACCAGGAGTCGTCCAGCCGGCGGGTGTCGACCAGCACCACCGCGCCGAGCGTGCCGGAGAACAGCCGGTCCCACAGGAACCAGAACCGTTCCTGCCCGGGCGCGCCGAACAGGTAGAGCACGGTGCGCGCGTTGACGCTGATCCGGCCGAAGTCGAAGGCCACGGTGGTGGAGGTCTTCGCCCCCACACCGGCGAGGTCGTCGACCCCGGCTCCGGCCTGGGTCATCGTCTCCTCGGTGTTCAGCGGACGGATCTCGCTGACCGAGCGGACCATGGTCGTCTTCCCGACGCCGAACCCACCGGTGATGACGATCTTCAGCCCGTTGTCGGCGCTCGCGTCGAGCGGCGCCCGCGGCCCCGGCGGGCCGGGAACGAGGCCGGGGTCAGAGGTTGCGTAGTCCAACGAGCACCTGCTCCAGGATCTCGGGGTCCGGCAGTTGAGCCGCCGTCCGGGCGGTACGGGGGTGCCGGGCGCTGATCCGGCCGGTGTCCAGCAGGTCGCACAGCAGCACCTGGGTGATGCCGACCGGGAGTCCCAGGTCGGCGGCGAGCTCCACGACGGCGGTGGGCCGGCGGCAGATCCGCAGGATCGCCGCGTGCTCGGACTGCATCCCCGGGACCGGATCGCACTCGGCGACCACCAGGGTCACCAGGTCGAACGCGTCGGACGCGGGCCGGCTGCGGCCCGACGTCAGGGTGTACAGCCGGTCCGGATCCTCCTCCCGGCCCGGGCGGGGTGTCATGCGCCGTCGCCGTCCTCACCGGGCACCTCGCGCGGGGGAGCGCTCAGGTGCTCACCGAGCTGCTCGACCAGCTCGTGCATGTTGTGGCCGATCAGGCCGACCTCGGCGTCGTCGTCGGCGACGACCGCGAGGTGGGCGCCGTCACCGGCCTCGACGATGAACAGGATCCCGCCGTAGAACTCGGCCATGGCCTGCCGCACGCCGCCGCTGCCGTCGCCGAACTCCATGGACGCGCCCTGCGACAGGCTCTGGATGCCGGCGGAGATGGCCGCGAGCTGGTCCGCCTGGTCCACCGAGAGCTCGGGGGTGCGGCACAGCTTGAGCCCGTCCCGGGACAGGACCAGGGCGTGGCGGGCGCCCGGGGTGCGCTCCAGCAGGTTCTCCAGCAGCCAGTTGAGCCGCTCGTCCGTACTGGTGTGGCCGGTGGCCGGTGCGGTCATCGCGCGTCGCTTTCTGGGGATGGGGCCGTCGCGTTGTGCTCGTCGCGGTCCGCGCGGGGCGCGGTCGCGGGTGACGCATGGTCGGGGGCGGGTGCGGGGGCGGCGGGGGTGGTGCCGTGCACCGCGCTGCGGAAGGTGCTGAACCGTGCGGCCCGTTCGGCCGCCGTGCCGTGGCCGCCGGAGCTCGAAGCGGCCCGTGCGGCGGGCCGGTCGTGGCCGGCGGAGGACAGCGTCTGGCCGCGGCGGCGCTTGGGCAGGCCGCTCTCGCCCAGTTCCGGCGCCGTGCGCCGGGCCTCCTCGTCGCGGTCGGACGTCTCGGCGGGGGCCGGTACGGACGGGGCGGCGGCCGGGGCCTCCGGGGGCAGGACGGGCTCGGCGTCGGGGCCGGCGTCCGTGCCGGGACGCGGGACGGTGAGCATCTCCTGCGGGATCATCATGACCGCGCCGGTGCCACCGCGGGCCGAGGGCCGGAAGGACACCGTCAGGCCGTGCTTGCGGGCCAGCCGGCCGACGACCGTCAGTCCGAGCCTGGTCCCGGACAGGCCGGTCAGGTCCCCGGACCCGGCCGCCACGGCGCTCTGCGCCCGGCGCAGCGCGACCTCGCCCATGACCAGGCCGCTGTCCTCGACCGTGATGACCGCGCCCGCGGGCACCTCCTCCACGTACACGTGGACTTCGGCGGTGGGCGGGGAGAAGTTGGCGGCGTTGTCCATGAGTTCGGCCAGCGCGTGCATCACGCCCTCGGCGGCGTGGCCGACGACGGCGACCTCGCTGGTGGAGTGGAGCCGCACCCGCTGGTAGCCGGCGATACGCCCCATCGCGCCGCGCAGGATCGACTCCATCCGGATCGGCTTGGCCCACCGGCGTCCGGAACGGGCCCCGGTCAGCACGGCGATGCTGTCGGCGAGGCGGCCGGCCTGGGCGGTGCGGTGGTCCAGGTGCAGCAGGTCGTGCAGTACGGCGGGGTCGCTGTGGCGGTGCTCCATCTGGCGCAGGTCGGCCAGCATTCCGGTGGCCAGTGCCTGCATGCGTCCCGCGGCGTTGGCACCGACGGCCATCGCCGCGGCGCGGCGCGACTCGCTCGTGCCGACCCGGTCGGCGATCAGGGCCAGCATGCGGCGCTGCGGGCCGGTCAGTGGCTCGCGCACCGCGGTGAGCACCCGGTCCACGGTCTCACCGGCGGCGATCCGGCCGACGGCGGCCGGCAGCAGCTCGTCGGCGAATCGTTCCGCCTCGGCCCGCAGGGCGTCGAGCTGTCCGGCGAGGCGCCGGGCCCGCCAGCGCTCCTGCGCCGCCACGGCCACGGCGCAGGCCAGCGCCAGGATCCCGGCGGCCGCGCCGATCACCGCGGGGGCACGCAGCGACCCGGGGGCGGCGACCACCAGCCACACGGCGACCGGGACGGTGACCACCAGGGGTACCGCCAGGGCCCGCGCCAGGTACGCGAACGGAGCACGCTGCTCACGCCGCCGTGCCGGGATGCGCAGGCGCCCGGTCCGCGGGCGCGGGAGCGCGGTCTGCGCTGTCATCGATCAGGACCTCGGGGCCGTACGGACGGATGGGATGGGCGAAGCGGAATCCAACAAAAACGGGCACCACCACGGGCACGAATCCCAGGCGGGTTCCGTGTTCGCGGGGAACTCGCGGTCACTATATGCGAGTTGCCAGTGGTGTTGATCAATGCTCCGATGACATTTGTTGGCTGGTGAGGATATGTGAGGTTGCCGCGGCATGCCGGCGCCCGAGCGAGGGGGAACCGGCGCCTCCGCTCCCCGCAGGCACCGCCACCGCCACGTCCACCGCCGCCGCGGCTCCTCGGTGCCGCTGACCACGTCGTTCGCCCTACCGAACGGGTCGGGGCCACGGCACGCGCCCGGCGGTCGGCGGCCCGGGGCCCGCCGGGCGCGGACCGCGGGCGGCGGGAACCTGACGACGTGTCCACTGTGCGACATGTCGCAAGCGCGCCACGCCGTTCATCCCCGGACCGGCTCAGCCCGCGGCCGAGGCGGCACGGTGCACGGCTTCCGCGTCCGCCTCCAGCGGCACGTCCGCGCGGACGAACCGCGCGGCGATCGCGACGACCAGAGCCAGGACCAGGGCTCCCGCGCCGACGAGGAACAGCGTCCGGTGGTCCTGGCCGGTCCGGGCGAAGACGTAGGAGTAGAGGTAGGCGGAGAGGGCCAGCGACAGCGCTCCGGCGACGGTCGCCTTGCCCCATGCCGCCGACTGCGCCTCGGGGTGCCGCGGTACGAGTTCGTGGACGCGGCCCAGCACGACGGGCACGACACCGGGAGGGAAGGAACCGATGACCACGCTCAGCACCGCGATCTCGGGCAGGGCGTGCGCCGTGGCGAGCGCGGCGAGGGCCCCCGTCTGCACCAGGGTGATCAGCAGCAGGGCCCTGGCGAAGCCGAGGCGGTCGCCGAGGAGGCCGTAGAGGGTGGGGCCGACGAGGGCGCCGAGTCCGTACAGGATCCAGATCATGGAGCCGCCGGCGGAACCGCGGCCCAGGCCCCGGCTGACGAAGTCGGCGAGGAACGCCATGGCCGGGGTGAGACCCATCGAGATCAGGGCGTACTCCACGAGCAGCAGCCGCAGCCGCGGCGAGCGGGCGGGCTTCCGCTCCCCCGGCACCGGCACCGGCGCTGCGGCGACCGCGGACGGCGACGGGGCGGCGACCGGCGTCGGCCAGCCGTTCCAGCTCAGTACGGTGAGGATCGCACACAGGACGGCCAGCCCCGCCCAGGTCCCGCGCAGTCCGAAGTGCAGCAGCAGGGGCACCAGGGTCCCCGTGGCGGCGATGCCGACACCGAGCCCCGCGAAGATCGCCCCGCCCGCCAGCCCGCGCCGCTCCCCCTTCAGGTACGGGAGCACGGCACCGGCCACCCGCACCATGATCACGCCGCCGGCGAGCCCCGAGGCCAGGCGCCAGAGGAAGAACCACGGCACCGAGACGGGAACACTGCAGGCCAGCAGCGCGAGCGTGGCGAGCGCCATCATCCACCGCAGGGCCCGGCGGTCGCCCAGCCGGCGCCCCACCCACCGGGCGCTCAGCGCGCCCGCCAGGTACCCGGCGAGGTTGGCCGCGCCGAGGTACGCCACCGCGGACGGGGAGAACCAGTGGGCGTTGATCAGTTCGGGGACCAGAGGCGTGTAGGCGAACCGGGCGAGGCCGATGCCGACGAAGCTGGCGCTCGCGCCCGCCGCTATGGCCCGCCATGCGGCGGGTCCCGGTGGTGTGGTGGTCATCTGCTCGCTTCCGCCTTCCGCCCGGTCGCGACGGATCCGGGCGGCGCCCGGTCCGTCAGCAGTCCGGGCCATCTTTGACAACACCGTCATGTTTGACAGCCTTGCAAACTTTGACGGAGCCGTCAAAGATGAATTACCGTGGGCGCATGGCTGGACGGCGTCAGTTCGATGAGCAGCACACCCTGGGCCGGATCCTGGACGTCTTCTGGAACCAGGGGTACGGAGCGACCTCCATGCAGGACCTGGCGACCGCCACGGGCGTGCAGCGCGGCTCGCTCTACCACGCGTACCACGACAAGGAGACGCTGTTCCTGCGCGTCTTCCAGGACTACGCCGACGCCTTCGTCGCCGAGGCCGCCGCCACGCTGGACCAGCCCGACGTCCGGCGGGCGCTGGAGGACTTCTTCGACTTCACCATCGCCTCCATGACCCACGGCACCCCCGCCCGCGGCTGCCTGTCGACCAAGACCGCCACCGACACCCAGGCGGACGCCGAACCCATCCGGGCCGCGATCCGCGACCTGCTGGACCGGCTCGAGGGCGTCATGGCCGAACGGCTCTCCCGCGGCGATGCGGCCGGCCTGCTCGCCGTCCCTCCCACCGAGGCCGCGCGGGTCCTGGTCACCATGACCCGCGGCACCGTCGTCATCGAGCGCGTCTACCAGGACGCGGACCGGCTCCGGGCCACCGCGAGGTCCCTGATCACGATGGTGCTCGGCGCACGGCAGCAGGCCACCGCCTGATCAACGGGCCCGGTAGGGTGCCCGGTTGACTTTCTCCGCTCCCTGGAGAGAGGGGATTCCTACGGCTCGCGCTGTAGGGTTTCCTGCTTCGTCGCCGGCTGCCCGCCCGGATTTCTCCGTTGAGGTCTTACACCGGCTCCACAGGCTGACACCGTCAGTCCGACGGCCAGCAGGTGCATCAACCAGTGAGCACCTGCTGCATAATTGGGGATGGACACCGGTCCGCCGTCGCGGCGAACCAACCTTCCCCGCCCCGCCCCTCAGGGGTTCGATTCCTCCCCGTGCTGAAGGGCAGAGTTCCACGAAGGAGATTGGATGACCGCGGCGGAGGGGAACGAGCCCGGCTGGACGGACACGCGCACCTGGGTGCAGCGGCACCTGCGCGACGGGGAACACCTCGAGTCCGCGGAGCCGCTCCGCGGCGGCTGGACCTCGCAGATGCGCCGCCTGCGGGTCACGGGGCCGGGAGGCGGACGCCAGTTGGTGCTGCGTTCCTTCGTGGAGCCCTTCTACCTCCGCCACGCGGAGGGCCTGCTCACCCGTGAGGCGCGGGTCCTGGCGCTGCTCGGCCCGACCGCCGTCCCCGCCGCCGAGTTCCACGCCGTCGACGCGACGGCGGAGCACTGCGACCATCCGTCGCTGCTCATGTCCCACCTCCCGGGGGAGGTACGCCTGGCGGACACCGACGCCGGGGCGCGGGCGTGGCTGCTGGCCCGTCAACTCGTCCGCATCCACGGGCTCGACGTCGGCGAGACGGACCGGCCCCGCACCTACCAGCCCTGGACGGCGCCCGAGCGCGTCCGCCCGCCCGGGACCACGAGCCGTCCGGACCTGTGGGCCCGCGCGGTGGACGTCATACGCCGCGACCCGCCCGCCCACGAAGGCCTGTTCCTGCACCGCGACTTCCACCCGGGCAACGTCCTGTTCTCCGGGCACGGCGGCCACCTGCGCATCTCGGGCGTCGTCGACTGGGTCGAGACCTCCTGGGGCCCCGCCGACCTCGACGTGGCCCACTGCGCCACGGCACTCGCGCTGTTGCACGGACCCGTTGCGGGACTGCGCTTCGCCGACCTCTACACCGCCGCGGGCGGCCGGCTGGCGGACTCCCCCGGCGCCCACCTCTACTGGCGGCTCCTGGACGCCCTCGCCTTCGCACCCGACGCCGAGAAGGTCGCCGTCCCCTGGCGCGAACTCGGCCGCACCGACCTCACCCCGGCGACGCTCGCGACGCGCCTGGAGACCTACGTCGCGGCGCTGCTCGCCCGCTACGGCGACGCCTGACCCAACAGGCGGGCGTCCGGTGCCGGACACCGTTCCCATCTGTGCAACTGCGCGTACTCCCCCCGGTTTTCGTCTTGTCACCCGGGTGTGATCACCACGAGGGTGCAGGGCGAGCCGCGGGCGCGAAGGTGCGCCGTGCATCCGATGTCCCACTACCGAGCCCGGGTCACTCCGGGCTGCCGGAGGCATTCGTCCATGTCAACACGCATACGGCCCAGACCGGTTCACCGATCCGGCCGCACCGGCCTGTCCGTCCTGCTCGCCGCCGCCGTCGCCCTGGGCGTCACCGGCCTGACCGGCCCCGCCCACGCCGCCGACCCCACCACCGGCACCGGCACCGGGGCGGTGCCCGCGCCGCAGCCGGCCACCGACACCCCCGCCCTCGTCGACGGCCTCACCGACGCGGCCGACGCCTCCGTGCCCGCCGCCACCGCCGCCCGCGCCCACCTGGCCGGCCACCGGGACCGCTACCGCATCCCCGCCCCCGACCGCGACCTGACCACCGACGCCGTCACCACCGACGCCGACGGCACCGAGACCGTCCGCCTGGGCCAGAAGTACCGCGGCATCCCCGTCCTGGGCGCCCAGTACGTCGTCCGCATGAACCACAAGGACGGCAAACGCACCGTCACCGGCACCTCCGGCTCCTACTTCACCGCCCTCGACCTCGACACCACCCGCCCCACCCTCCCGGCCCCCACCGCCGTGCAGCGCGCCGTGCGCCAGGTGGCGGACTCCCTCGCCCGCGGGCCGCGTGCAACCGGCGGCGGGGCCGCACCGTCCCGCTCCGCGACCACGGCCGGTCTGACCGGCACCGACCGCGGGCTGACCGTGCTGCCCACCGGCAAGGGCGTGCTCGCCCGCCACATCACCGTGCGCGGCACCGACCCCGCCACCGGCGCCCCCGTGGTCCAGGAGGTCTACGTCGACGCCGCCACCGGCGTCCTCCGCTTCGAGGCCGGAGCGCTGCGCACCCTCACGGCCGCGGCACCCGCCACCGGAGCGGCAGGGAACGGCGCTTCGACGAGAGCCGCGACTTCCACCGCTCCCGCTACCGCACCGGCGGGCGTCACCGGCAGCGGCAGGCTGCTCAGCGGCACCACCGTGCCGCTGAACCTCAGCAAGGACGCCGCCACCGGTCAGTACCTGCTGCGCGACACCGCGCACATGGCCGACACCAAGACCCACAACGTCATCCAGACCTGGGACGCCTCCAGCCTGTGGTGGATGGACCTCGACGGCGAGTGGCCGGAAGGCGTGGTCCCGTTCGCGATGCCGACCACGAAGGCGCCGCAGGAGATGACCGACAGCGGCGCGGTGGACGCCCACTGGGCGGCAGGGAAGGTGTACGAGTTCTACCGCGGCACCTTCCGGCGCGACAGCCTCGACGACGACGGCATGGCCATCAACTCCCTCGTCGGCGTCACCGCCGAACTCGGCTACCCCTGGGTGAACGCCTTCTGGGACGGCAGCAAGATGGTCTACGGCACCGGTGACGACGAGTACCGCTCCCTCGCCTCCGACCTGGACGTCGTCGGCCACGAGATGACCCACGGCGTGGTCGAGCACACCGCCGACCTCGTCTACGCCGGCCAGTCCGGCGCCATGAACGAGGCCATCGCCGACTACCTCGGCAACGCCATCGACGTCACCGTCAGCCGCACGCGCATGGACGACCCGGACGCCGGTCTGATCGGCGGCGACCTGTGCCGCACGCTGACGCCGAAGGAGTGCGCCTTCCGCGACCTCAACGACGGTGCGGGCACCGCGGACTTCATCAGCATGCCGCTCGGCTCGCGCAACGACCAGGGAGGTGTGCATCTGAACTCGCACATCTTCGGCGGTGCGCTGTGGGACATCCGCGAGAGCCTCGGCGGCGAACTCGCCGACCAGATCGTCTACAAGGCCCTCACCTCCTACATCACCCCCCTCGACGGCTTCACCGAGGGACGCGACGCCGTCATCGCCGCCGCCAGGTCGCTGCACGTCAAGGGCGACCGCCTGGCCAAGGTGAAGAAGGCCTTCGACACCCATGGCATCGTCCCCGGCTGGGAGCAGGACCTGGGCCTCGACAGCGACGTCCTGCTCGGCCGGCTCGGGACCCTGGAGACCGGTCTCGCCAATGACATCGGGCCCGCCACGGGCGGCGGCTGGTGGGCGGTCCCCCGCTCCAGCGCCGACAGCGCGGCACCGTACTCCGTGTGGACCGGCCGCACCGACGGCAAGGGCAGGCCCCGCCAGGTCTCACCGGAGGACGGGCGCTACCACCTCAGCCCCGTGACCGACGGCAAGCGCGTGGTGTGGCTCGCCGTCGGCGACACCTACGACCTCATGTCCGCCCCCGTGACCGGCGGCCCGGCGAAGCGGCTCTACAGCACCTCCTCCGCCTCGATCGGCAGCCTGAGCATGGACGGCGACACGGTCGCCTGGTACGAGAACGACGACCAGGCCCACACCACCCTCCGCTACCTCAAGGGCTCCGACCCCGCCCCGCGCACCGTCCCGCTGAACCGTCCCGACGCCACCGCGGGGGACGCGGACGTCCGGGCCGAGTCGCCCTCCGTGAAGGACGGGCGCATCGCCTACACCGTCAGCGGCTGGTGGGGCGACGACCCCGGCCACCGGCGCGCCGTCGTCGACGTCTACGACACGCGGACGGGCAGGACCGCGCTCGGCACCCCGGGCCGCGCGGTGTGGACCAGCCCGCCCGTGGCGACCTCCTCCGGCGTGTACTGGCTCGCCGACGAGGACCCCTTCGACGAGGGGCAGTCGGCCCTGCGCAGGAGCGGCCTCGACGCCACGGGCACCACGGACGTCATCCCCGCGACCTCGTCCGCGACCATCGGGGCCTGGACCCTGACCGCGTCGGACACGGCCGTCACGCTCACGGTCGACCCGATGGCCCCGACGGGCCTGCCGTACCTGGACACGAAGCTCTACCAGTACACGTCCGAGGGCGCGCCGCTGGGCCGCGTCTCGTGCGCCCCGGGCCGGCAGACGCACGCGGTGGCCGCCACCGGCGGCCGTGTGCTGTGGCTGGACACGACCACCACGTCCTTCGACCTGGTGACCCGCAACCGCCCGGCGGGCGAATGCCGCTGACGGTACGTCCGGTGGGCCGGGGCGCCGCCCCGGCCCACCGGGAACGGGCGCCGTCAGCCCGGCATCGGCAGCTCCACCAGAGCGGCGAGTTCGGCGCGCGTCGCCGGCCGGAGCGTCGACAGGACCAGGCGGGCCGCGGGGAGCCCGGCCTCGCCGGACCCTTGCAGGGTGACGGTGTGGACCAGGTCGTCGCGACGCAGCCGCAGTTCACGGGTGGGGTGGTCGCCGCCGTGGACGATCAGCAGGCGGCCGCCCCCGTCGTCGCGGCAGCGGATCTCCTGGCCGAACGGAACGGGGCAGCCGCGCGCGTCGACGCGCCGCGTGTCGTGTCCGGCGCGTTCGACCTGGAGGCCCAGGGCCGGGGAGTCGGTGCTCTCGTAGCGGGCGCCGAAACCGTCGGCGCTCGCGCCCCCGACGTGCAGCGTGTAGCCGGGCGGCGGGTCACCGACTCGCAGCAGGACGCGGTCCACGCCGTTGGCGCTCAGCCATGCGTCGAGGGTGGGCGGGCGTGCGGCGTCCCAGGCGGCGTACGCCCCGCCCGCCGCGAGGACGCCGGCCGCGGCGAGAGCGGTGAGCCGGGCCCTGGCGCCGGGCAGGAGGAAGGCGGCGGCGAGCGCGTGACAGGTCCCTCCCGCGGCGAACAGCACGCCCCTGTCCGCCAGGTGGCCGACGTGGTGGAGCACCACGGCCACGGCGAGCGCCCCGGCGGTTCCGGACGCGTACACCCCGGCCGTCCAGCCCCACAACCCCGCCGCCCGTCGGGTGAGCGGCACGACGGGCCGGGCGGCGCGGGCCAGCCCTGCGAGCAGGGCCGCCGCCAGGGCCACCCCGCAGGCGAGCACGACCGCCAGGACCGCCGGCCTGCCGAGGAACAGCGCGAAGAGCACCGCCTGGAACTGGACGGCGGTCAGCGCGCAGCCCACGCACCAGACCGCTGCCAGATGTGCGGCCACGGCGGTCGCGTCGTTCTTCCCGATCATGTCCTTTCACCACGCGCGGGCCGGTGCCCCGGTTCCCCGCCCGCGGGAGAGCGGGGCGGGAACTCCTGATCGTTCAGGTGTACGGGCACGTACCGCGCCCGTCGTACCGACACCGTGAAGGAGCAGGCATGACCGCTGGGGAGGACGGCCGGACGGGGTTCCGCGGCACCGGGGAGGGCGCACCGGAGGCGCCGGCCCGCCGGAGACGGCCCCGAAGGGTCCGGGCGCAGCGTCCCTGGTGGCAGGAGCTGCCGATCCTCGTCGTCGTGGCACTGGTCATGGCCCTGGGGATCAAGACCTTCTTCGTGCAGGCCTTCTCCATCCCGTCGGGTTCCATGCAGAACACCCTGCAGGTGGGCGACCGGGTCCTGGTCGACAAGCTCACCCCGTGGTTCGGGGCGACCCCACAGCGCGGCGAGGTGGTCGTCTTCCGCGATCCCGGCGGCTGGCTGAACGGCCAGCCGCAGCAGAGCGGCGGCAACGTGATCACCAAGGCGTTCGCATTCATCGGACTGGCGCCCTCCTCCGACGAGCGGGACCTCATCAAACGCGTGATCGCGGTCGGCGGCGACACCGTGGAGTGTGAGCGCGGCGAGCCGGTCATGGTGAACGGAAAGCCGCTGGACGAGCCGTACGTCTACCCCGGCGCCACGCCGTGCGACGACCTCCCGGTCGGAAAGGTCACGGTCCCCGAGGGCCACCTGTGGGTGATGGGCGACCACCGCGACGCCTCGTGGGACTCACGCGCCCACGTGAACGAACCCGGAGGGGGCTTCGTGCCCCTGGACGACGTGGTCGGCCGCGCCTTCGTCGTCGCCTGGCCGGTGCCACGGTGGTCCACGCTGCCGGTGCCCGCGACCTTCGACCGGTCCTGACCTGCGGCGGCCCAGCCCCGCACGGCAAGGGCCGCCTTGCTTGACCCCTCGCAGCACGGCACCGACAGTAGGGAGGTGCCACGATGCGGGACCGCTTCCCGCCATGCGAGGACGAGAGAAGGCGATGCGCCCATGAGCGCCGATCGCGATCGCAACGGGGCGGCGAACGGCTCCGTGCAGGTGGTCCAGAAGTCCGCCCAGATCCTGGACTGCTTCTCCGCGACCACCCCCCGCCTCCAGGCGTCGGAGATCGTCCGCAGGACCGGGCTGCCGTCCTCCACCGTCGCACGCATCCTGCGCACGCTCGTCCGGGAGAACCTCCTCCAGCGCGAGGGGACCGCCTACAGCATCGGTCTGCGGGTGATCGCCTGGTCGGCCGCGGCCACCGCCGCCTCGGACCTCATCGCCACGGCCAGACCCCTGGTGACGGCCCTGCGGGACCGGTGCGGCGAGTGCTGCGGCCTGCAGGTCCGGCAGGGCGGCAGGCGCGTCACCGTGATCTGGGCGCAGTCGACGCACTCGATCGTCTACCGGGGCCACGTCGGCCAGGTCATGCCCCTGCAGCCCAGCGCGGCGGGCAAGGTCTTCATGGCCTTCGACCCGGAGGTCCTCGCTCTCGTCCTGGACGAGGGCCTGACGGCCCGTACCCCGCGGACCGTGGTGGACCCGGCGGTCCTGCGGGGGCAGCTCGAGGAGGTCAGGGAGCAGGGCTGGGCGTTCTCCGAGGAGGAGCTCGAGCCCGGCCTGAACTCACTGGCCGTCCCGGTCCGCTCCAGCGAGGGCCGGGTGATCGCGGCGGTGAGCCTCGGGGGACCCTCGCACCGTGTCACCTCCGCCCGGGCCAAGGACCTCGCGGTCCAGGCGATCGACTGCGCGTCGGCCATCGCCGAGGGGCGGATGTGGCGGGGCAACGACGGCTAGCGCACGCGGCGCGCACCCGCCGCGTCCCGGCGCCGACCCGGTTGCCTTGACGATGTCCCATGCGGGTCGCACAGTGGATACCGCATTGCGGCAATGGCTTCCACGATGCGGCAAAGTGAGGACGGTGGAGCCATGATCCAGACGAGTCCGCGCGCCTGCCGGTGTCCGGACACAGCCGGTGTGGGCTCCGTTCACCCGCCCCTGGCGCCCGGCGGCGACGGATGCCCCGTCATGGACCGGCGGCTGCCGGTGTTACCGCCCGCCCCGTACGGCCCCACCAGGGCGGCCGCGTCCCGGTCCCCCCGCGCAGGCCGCCCTTGACCGTCCCGGCCGACCGGCCGGACCCCCACCGGGCCGGGTGACGTCCCGTCCGTCCGCAGGGACGCGGCCACGCGTTCCCACCGTGCCGGAAGACGCAGGCGCACCGCATGCGTCCCGTCCGCGCACGGCGTACGAACCACCCGCAGGACCCCCCATGAATCTCTTCTCTTCCCCCGTCCCGACAACAGGGCAGGCAGGGGCCCGCATCCGCCCATCCGGAGCGCGGCTCGCCGGCGGACGGGGGAGGCACCTCAGGCGCGCCGGCCGGGCCGGCGAGCGCGTCCCCAAGCCGGGCATCCACACCCAGGTGTCCCTGCCGGCCGGACTGATCGCGGCGATCACCCTGGCCGGGTCCGTCGCCCCCGTGGCCATCCACCTGTCCCCGCTGCTGGTGGCCGCCCCCACCTCTACGGCCGCGTTCGCGCGCGCCCGGTTCACCGCGTTCGTGGCCCTCGTCGCCAGCGCCGCGATGCTGGTCGTCGACCGCCACGACGGGCTGCTGCACTCGTCGGTCCTGCCCATCCACATCGGTGCGCTGCTGGCGGTCTCCGGCTTCGTCATCGCCGCGCGCACGCTGCACGACCGCGACCTGAGGGAACTCAACGAGGTGCGGGCGGTTTCCGAAGCGGCCCAACGGGTGTTGCTGCGGCCGATCCCGCCACGCATGGGCCCGCTGCGGGTCGCCTCCGTCTACCGTGCGGCCGCCGCGCACGCCCTGGTGGGCGGGGACCTGTTCGGCGCCGCCCGCACCGGCGGGACGACGAGGTTCCTGATCGGCGACGTCCGCGGCAAGGGGCTGCCGGCCGTGGAGGACGCGTCCGTCCTCCTCTGCGCGTTCCGCGAGGCCGCCCACCACCACGCGACCCTGCCCGGGCTGGCGGCCTCGCTGGAACTCAGTGTCGAAAGGCATCTGGCCCAGCTCACCGAGGCCGACCCCGAGGCCGGTGAGCGCTTCGTCACCGCCCTCCTGGTGGAGGTCCCCGACGACACCGACGTCGTACGGGTCGTCAGCTGCGGGCACCCGCCGCCGCTGGTGCGGCACTGCGGCCGGGTCACCACCTTGGAGGCGCACCGGCCCGCACCGCCCTTCGGGCTGGCGGGCGACGCCCCGGACGACTACCACCTCGACACCTTCGCGTTCGGCGCCGGGGACACCCTCCTGCTGTACACCGACGGCGCCATCGAGGCCCGGGACGCCTCGGGCGGCTTCTACCCGCTCCACGAACGGGCCGGCACCTGGAGCTGGGAGGCGCCGGACGAACTGCTGCGGAACGTCGGCGAGGACCTGGACGCCCACACCGGGCGGCACCTCGACGACGACCTCGCGATGGTGGCGGTGCAGCGCCCGTCCGTGCCGGGCGCCGGCCAGGGCCCGCCCGCCCCGCGGTCGCACCATCCGGCGGAGGCCGCCCCGTGACCGGCGGGCGGACGGTGCGGGCGAACGGACGCACCGGTCACGGCAGGGTGCTGGCGAGCATGACCGCGCTCCGGTTCCCGTGGGGCATCGGCCCCCTGCTGCTCCTCGGCTACCTCGGGGCCATCTGCGCGGTCCAGCTGGAAGCGTCCTCGGGCGGCCTGGTCCGATGGTCGCAGTACTCGGCGTTCGTGCCCCTCGTGGCAGCCTCCCTGCTGCCCGTCAGGCGCACCTTCGTCATCGGCGCCGCCACGCTCGCCGCCAGCGTGGTGATCTACGGCTTCGCGATCCGCGGGGTGTCGGTGGGCGGGCGGACCGTGGTCATCCTGGCGGCCGCGCTGTCCTTCGCCCTCAGCCTCGTCCTGTGCCGGGTCCGCCTGTGGCTGCAGCGCCGGCAGTGCGCGGCCGCGGGGTCGTGCTTCTCCGCGGAACCCGCCGTCACGGCGTCGGCGGAACCCTCGCACGACGGGAACAAGATCGCCCCGGCGCCCCCCGACGGCCTTCCGGTCACGTCCCTGCCGCGGTCGGCGGCGGTGGAGGTCGTCGGCCGCTGCCTGCCCGCCTGCGACCATTCCGGGCCGAGTGCCCACTGGCTCGACGCCATCCCGCTGCCCGGCGCCCGGGTCGCCCTCGTGGCCGGCTCGGTCTCCGCCCAGGACGGGTCGGCGGCGGGCGAGGCGGCGGCCGAACTGCGGGCGGCGGTGCGCACGCTGGCCGACATCGACCTCCAGCCGGACGAGTTGCTCACCCATCTCGACGACGTGCTCGGCCGGCTGCGCCCCGCGGGCACGGGCGTCAGCGCCGCCTGCCTGTACGCGGTCTACGACCCGGTGTCCGGCCGGTGTTCGCTCGCCGGCGCCGGGCACCCCGCGCCGGTCGTCCTCACTCCCGACGGCGCGGTCACGACGGTCGTGCTCCCGCCGTCCCGGCCCCTGGGGAAGGCACGGCCGTCCTCCGAGGCCACCGAGCTGGACCTGCCCGCGGGCAGTCTCCTGCTGGTGCACACCGACACCCGCCTCGGCGGGCCGGCCACCGAGGAACTGCTGCGCACCCTCACCAGCGTCCGGCAGGAAGGCCCCACCCTCGACGCCGTGTGCCGCTCCGTCCTGCGCGCCCTGCCCGAGGCCGACCGGCCCTGCACCGCGGTCCTCGCCGCCCGTACCCGCACCTTCGACAGCTGCGCCGTCGCCACCTGGGACCTGACGGCCGACCCCGCCGCCGTCTCCCACGCGCGCAAGCACGTGGCGGGGAAGCTCGCCGCCTGGGGGCTTCCGGACGCCACACCGACGACGGAACTCATCGTCAGCGAACTCGTCACCAACGCCATCCGCCACGCCCTTCCGCCGGTCCGGCTCCGTCTCATCCGCCACGACGACGGCCTGACCTGCGAAGTCTCCGACAGCAGCAGCACCACGCCGCACCTGCGGCGGGCCCGCACCCTCGACGAGAGCGGCCGCGGACTGTTCATCGTCGCCCAGCTCACCCAGCGCTGGGGCTGCCGCCACACCCAGGAGGGCAAGACCATCTGGGCCAAACAGCCCTGCTGAGCCGTCATCGCCGTCGGCACGGAACGGCCGACGGAACGAGGAATGCGGAACGAGGAACGAGGAACGACGAACAGGGGACGACGAACGCGGCGGTCCCGCGCCCGGGGAGCCCGGGCGCGGGACCGCCTGTGTCGGCCGCTCGCAGGAATCACTTCCGTACGGTGAACTCCCCCGTCAGCGCGCCGAGCCGGACGCTGTAGGTACCGGCCGTGCCACGGCGCACGGTGAACTCGACGCGGACGTCGTGCCCGGCCCGGACGCGGACCGTGCTGCGCTGCTCGACCGCGTCCCCGACCAGGAGCACGGCCTCGTAGTCACCGGTCCGCTCGCCGACGTTCTTGACGCGGGCGGAGACGTGCACCGCCTTGCCGGCCCGGGCGCCGTGCGGGGTCACGGACAGCCCGCTCAGCGCGAAGACCGGTTCCGGGCCCGCGACCCGGTCGTGGACGAAGACGTCGTACCGGCGGTTGGTGTCGTCGGCGACGAGGTTCGTCGCGGCGCTCTCGAACGCCACGTACCGCCCGTCCCCGCTGAGGGAGGGGAGGTCGGACGCGCCGTCGGCCTCCGCCCCCTCCAGACCGGTGGACACGCGCTCGGTCGTACCGGCCGTGCGGTCGCGGACGAAGACGTCCACCTGCCGGTTGGTGTCGACGGTGGCGAGGTTGGTCGCGTAGCTGTAGAAGGCGACCTTGCTGCCGTCGTCGCTCAGCGCGGGCGCGAAGGCCCAGTCGTCGGCCGGGGCCTCGGCGGAGTTCACGGAGACCTGCTCGGAGGTGCCGGTCCGCAGGTCCTGGGTGAAGAGCTGCCAGTTGTTGGTGAAGGCGACGACCCGGCCGTCGGCGCTGATCACGGGACCGGTGTTCTCGCCGGGCCGCGGGCCGGGCACCAGGGTGGTGGTGCCGGTCTGCCGGTCGCGGACGAAGACGTCGAGTTCGCCGTCGGTGTCGCCGGGCACCAGGTTGCCCGCGGCGCTCTGGAAGGCGACGTAGCGTCCGTCGGCGCTGACCGACTGCTCCCTGGAGGCGCCGTCGCCGGGACCGCCGTCGGCGCCTTGCGAGATCCGGCTGGTGGTGCCGGTCTGCCGGTCGCGGACGAAGACGTCGGTGGTGTTGTTGGTGTCGCCGGGCACCAGGTTGTCGGCGTCGCTGTTGAACACCGCGTAGCGCCCGTCGGCGCTGAGGGCGGGGGCGGAGGACAGCCCGTTGCCCTGGGTGTCGTCGGAGGCGACGGACACGCGCTCGGTGGTGCCGGTCCTGCGGTCGTGCACGAAGCTGTCGGTCTGCTGGTTGGTGTCGCCGGGCACGAGGTTGGTGGCGCCGCTGTTGAAGCCGACCCACCGCGCGTCGGCGCTGAGCGTGGGCGTCAGGGAGAAGCTGTCGGCCTGGGCGCCGTCGGAGGCGACCGACACGCGTTCGGTCTCCCCGGTGTTCAGGTCGGTGACGAAGACGTCGAGTTCGCCGTTGGTGTCGCCGGGGGCGAAGTTGGAGGCCGGGCTGGCGAAGGCCATCGCGGAGCCGTCGGCGCTCAGCTTGGGCCACCACGCCTCATGGTTGCCCTGCTTGCCCTCGGAGGTCAGCGACACGCGTTCGGTCGCGGACGGCCGGGGCAGTTGCAGGGCGGCGCGGGCCGCAGGACCCGATCCGCGGACGACGACCCGTACGGGCTTGGAGCGGGAGATCCCCGAGGCGTTCGCGGACACTTCGTAGGCGCCGACGGGGACGTCGCGGATGGTGTAGCGGCCCTCGCGGTCGGTCGTCGCCTTCAGCGGGTCGGGGACGTCGAGGACGGTGACGGTCGCCCCGGGCACCGTGGAGCCCGTCGGGCCGAAGGTGACCCGGCCGGTGATCACCCCGCGGCGGGTCCGGTCGAGCCGCGGGGAGACGTCGGTGTACCGGTCGGTCCGCACCCGCGCGGTGATCTCCTGCGCCACGTAGCCGAAGCGGGTGAGCCGCAGTTCGTGCGGGCCGGCGGCGAGGCGCAGCTCGAACCGGCCGTCGGCGCCGGTGGTGACGGTGCGTCCGCTACTGGTGAGGGCGACGGTGACTCCGGCCAGCGGACGGCCGGTCCTGGTGTCCTTGACCGTGCCGCGCACGCCGCTGCGCAGCGCGGCCTCCTTCACCGCGGCGTAGGCGTCGATGCGGCCCCAGCCGTAGCGCGGGTTGGGGCGCGCGCCGTAGCGCTGGTCGAAGAAGGAGGTGCCGGTGAGGATGCCGAGGGCGTCGTCGACGGTGAGGCCGGGGCGCGCCTGGAGCATCAGCGCGACCGTGCCGGACACATGGGGCGTGGCCATGGAGGTGCCGCTGAGCAGCCCGTACTCGCCACCCGGGAGGGTGGACAGGACATCCACGCCGGGGGCGGAGACGTCAGGCACCACGTACGACTGCGGCCATTCGGCGGGCGCGTCGATCCAGTCGCTGCGGTCGACGACCTCGCCGCAGGAGAAGTCGGCCACGTCGTCGGCGTCATCGGTGGCCCCGACGGACACGGCCTCGTACACGTTGCCGGGGCTGGCGGAGCCGCTGACGCACTGGTTGCCGATGGCAAAGGAGGGGAACACGCCGGCGCGGTAGATGTTCCGGGTGGGCTCGATCAGTTCGTCCGCGTAGCCCTCGGCCCCGAGCGACATGCTGACCACGTCGGCGGGTTCGCCTGCGGGCCTGCCCTCGGCGTCGTACGGGGCGATCGCCCACTCCATGCCCGCGATCACCTGGGCGAGCGTGCCCGAGCCGCCGGGG
Source organism: Streptomyces sp. PA03-5A (assembly GCF_033792725.1). Classification (NCBI taxonomy): domain Bacteria; kingdom Bacillati; phylum Actinomycetota; class Actinomycetes; order Kitasatosporales; family Streptomycetaceae; genus Streptomyces; species Streptomyces sp. PA03-5A. The sequence goes on from NZ_JARAVL010000027.1 coordinate 128,828, forward strand.
ATGATCAGTCCGGCCATGAGGTCGGCGCCCGGTGCGACGCCGATCGCGGTGCCCGAGGCGTCGCCGCCCGCGATGGTGCCCGCCACGTGGGTGCCGTGGTAGCTGCTGTCGTGCGGGAGGGAGGCCACGGGCTCACCGGTCCCGCTGAACTCCAGCCAGCCGCCGGGGTGGGCAGGGTCCTTGGCGTCGTCGGTGGTGAGCTTCCCGGCGAGGTCGGGGTGGTCGATGTCGACGCCGGTGTCCAGGACGGCGACGCGCACGCCCTCGCCGGTGGGCCCCTGCTCGGCGCGCACCTTGTCGACGCCGATCTTCGTCAGGCCCCAGGTGCTCGGCGCGGCGGCCGCCGCGCGGGTCGCCTTGGCGTCCTTGTCCGGCTCGGCAGGGGGCGCCTGGAGGGTGAAGTTGGGGATGATGTGGTCGACCGGGGCGAGGGAGGCGAGCTCCTGGAGGGTCTGCGGCGTGACCTTCACCAGGACCATGTTCTTCAGCCAGAAGGTGTTGAGCACCTGGTCGCCGCGCGACTCGACGAGGTCCACGACCGGGGACTGCACGGACCGTGCGCTGCGGGTGAGTTCGTCCCGCACCGCGCCCGGGTCCGCGGCCTGCCCGGGGAGTCCTGCGCGGTCGCGCAGCACCACGGCCGCCTCGACGCGTCCGTCACCCCGTGCCCGGACGGCGTCCATCCTGCGCAGCAGCGTGGGGTCGATCTTCTCCCGGCCGGCCTTCACCGGGCCCGGCGCCACCGGACCGTTCTCCTGTGCCGCGGCCGGGAGCGCCGTGAGCAGCAGCGTGCACAACCCGAGGGCCGGCAACCAGACGCGGTGGCGCCGTTGTCGGAGCGAGCGGCGGGCGGGCGGCGGCATGGGCGCTCCTTCGTGCGACGTGTGTCCACGTCCTCGAACCGGAATGTCGACGTACCGCGGGGAACGCTGACATCCGGTTCACCGGGCTGACAAGATGATCGCCGGGCGACTTCCCGTCAGGTGACGGAAGTACGACACATGAAGAGAGCACGAAGGCGGACCGCGGACCATGCTCGAATCCATCGGCCTGAGCCGGCAGGACGAATCGGTGTACGAGTCCCTCGTGCGCCGGGTACACGCCACGGTCGCAGACCTGGCCCACGACTGCCGGCTGCCCGCTCCCGCGACGCGGCGCAGCGTGCGGTCGCTGGTCTCCCTCGGCCTCGCCGTGCGCTCCACCGGACGCCCCGTCACCTACGCCGCGGTCTCACCGGACAGCGCCCTGGAAGCCGTACTGCGCGACAGGGAACGGGCGTTGAACGACGTGCGCTCCCATGTCTCCGGCCTGATGGACCTGTACCGCGCGGGCACGCGGTTCGTGAACCCCGGCGAGCTGGTCGAGGTCGTCTCGGGGCGGGACGACGTCAACCGCCGCTGGGCGCAGCTCCAGCAGAGCACGCGCACGCAGGTCCGGGGCTTCGACCGGCCGCCGTACGCGTCGGTCGAGGAGCACACCGAGCCCAACCCGATCGAGCTCGAACTGCTCAAGCGCGGCGTCGCCTACCGCGTCATCTACGACAGCACCGTGCTCGCCCTGCCCGGCTGGCTCGCGGACGTCACCGTCGGCGTCCGGCACGGCGAACAGGCCCGGGTCGCGGCCGGCCTGCCGATGAAGCTGGCCATCTCCGACGACCGGCTGGCCATCATCCCCCTGCTGCGCCCCGGCGACGACGCGGTGACGGCGTCCTACCTGATCCACCCCTCCCCCCTGCTCGACGCGCTGATCGCCCTCTTCGAGGCGGTCTGGGAGCGCGCGGTTCAGGTACGCCTCCCGGCGAACGGCGCCTCCCCGGGAAGGCTGGAGCCGGCGCCGGACGGGCTGTCCGCCGAGGAGGCGAAACTGCTGACGCTGCTCGCCGCGGGCGCCACCGACAAATCGGCCGGCCGCGCCCTGGGTTGGAGCGAACGGACCGTCCAGCGCCACGTCACCCGGCTCATGCAGCGCTTCGGCGCCCAGACGCGTTTCCAGATCGCCATGGAGGCCACCCGCCGCGGGTGGATCTGACAAGGCTCCGCCCGACGCCCCGGCGCCCCGGCGCCCCGGCGCCCCGGCGCCCCGGCGCCCCGACGCCTCACGCGCCGCGTCCCGGCGAGACCCTGCAGATCCTCTGAGCGCCGTGTCGCTCCCGCGGACCGGACGGGATGTCACAAAATGTCCGGGGTGCCGCGGGCACCGCGCCGTTCCGACGAGCCGCCAGGGAGTCCTCTTGGGTACCACCGTCGCAGATGTCATGGTCGCGGCTCTCGCATCCTCCGGTGTACGGCGGGTGTACGGCCTGCCGGGGGACTCGCTGAACGGCTTCACCGACGCCCTGCGCCGCAACGGGACCGTCGCGTGGGCCCACGTGCGGCACGAGGAGACCGCGGCCTTCGCCGCGGCGGGCGAGGCCGCGGTCACCGGACGGCTCGCGGTGGCGGCGGGCAGCTGCGGACCGGGGAACCTGCACCTCATCAACGGGCTGTTCGACGCACAGCGCAGCCGTGTGCCGGTGCTGGCGATCGCCGCGCACATCCCGCGGGCCGAGATCGGCGGCGAGTACTTCCAGGAGACGCATCCGCAGGAACTGTTCCGCGAGTGCAGCGTCTACCGCGAGATGGCGAGCCTGCCGGAGCAGGTCCCGCGGCTGCTGCGCATCGCGATGCGCTCGGCGCTGGAGCGCAGGGGCGTCGCGGTGCTGGTGATCCCGGGCGAGCTGTTCCTGGCCGGCATCGACCTGCCTGTCCCGCCCCGGCCCGTGGTCGGGACCTCCTCGCACGTGCGGCCGGACGACGCCGCCCTTGCCCGCGCCGCGGAGGTCCTCAACAGGGCGGAACGGGTCACCATCCTCGGCGGCGCGGGCTGCCACGACGCGCACGACGAGGCGGTGGCCCTGGCCGACGCGCTGAAGGCGCCGACGGTGCACGCGCTGCGCGGCAAGGAGTTCCTGGAGCACGACAACCCGTACGACGTGGGTCTGACCGGCCTGATCGGCTACAGCTCCGGCTACCGGGCGATGGAGCACTGCGACGCGCTGCTGATGCTCGGCACCGACTTCCCGTACCGCCAGTTCTACCCGGGCCCCGACGTGCCGGTCGTCCAGGTCGACGTCCGCGGCGAGCACATCGGGCGGCGCACCGACGTCGACGTGCCGCTGGTCGGCACCGTCAAGGACACCGCCGCCGCGCTGCTCCCGCTGCTCCGTCCCCGGGCCGACCGGTCCTTCGCCGACCGGATGACCGGCCACTACCGGAAGGTGCGCGGCCGGCTGGACCACCTCGCGGCGGCCGGTCCTTCGGACTCCCCCATGCACCCCCAGCACGTCGCCGCCACCGTCGACAAGCTCACGACCCCGGACGCCGTCTTCACCGCCGACGTCGGCACCCCCACGGTGTGGGCGGCCCGCTACCTGACGATGAACGGCCACCGGCGGCTCATCGGCTCGTTCAACCACGGCACGATGGCCAACGCCCTGCCGCACGCCATCGGCGTCCAGGCCTCCCATCCGGGACGCCAGGTCGTGGCCCTGTGCGGAGACGGCGGCCTGAGCATGCTCCTCGGGGAGCTGCTCACACTCCGTCAGCTGAACCTGCCCGTCAAGATCGTGGTCTTCAACAACACCGCGCTCTCCTTCGTGGAGCTGGAGATGAAGGCCGCGGGCATCGTCAACTTCGGCACCGACCTGGGCGAGGCGGACTACGCCGGGGTCGCCCGGGCGGCGGGGCTGTTCGGCGCCAGGGCCGAACAGCCGGGCCAGCTCGCCGAGGCGCTCTCGGCCGCGCTCGACCACGACGGCCCCGCGCTGGTCGACGCCCGTACCGCGCGCCACGAGCTGTCGCTGCCCCCGAAGATCACCTACGGCCAGCTCAAGGGGTTCACCCTCTTCGCGACCCGAACGATCCTGTCCGGGCGGGCGGACGAGATCGTGGAGCTGGCGAAGACCAATCTGCGGGATCTCGGCTTCGACTGAACGCGCGGCGGGGCGGGACCGCGGACGCCCGCCGGGTGCCGCTCAGCGGGGTGCGTCCGGCGCCACCAGCGTGCGGACGAGCGGGACCCGGACCAGGACGAACGCGCCCGCCACCACGAGCAGCGCGCCCAGCAGCATGGGCAGGAGCCACCAGCCTCCCCGCAGGCGCTCCTCGAACACCGTCACGCCCAGCGCGAGGCTCACGGTCGCGTCCCCCAGCGTCAGCGCGGGCTGGGAGGCCACCAGGGGACCGGACTGCATGGCGTTCTCCAGGAGGAAGACGGCCGCGACCCCGACGAGCGCGAAGCCGTAGGTCTGCCACGCGGTGAAGAAGGCGGCCGCACCGTCGGTGGTCCACACCTGCGTGGCGTCCTTCAGGAGCCCGGCGGTCAGCGCGTAGCAGATGGCCGCCGACAGGCCGAAGCAGGCGGCGCGCACCCGGCCCTCGGGACGCCGGACGGCGGTGCCGACCAGCACCAGGACGGCGGCGGCACAACTCGGCACCGCCATCGCCCACAGGCCGGTGCGCGGCCGGTCGACCCCGCCGCTCGGTGACGCGGCCCACAGCCCCACGCCCAGCCCCACCACCATGGCGGCGACGGCGGCCCAGCCACGCGGCGGAAGCCGGCGGCGCAGCACCAGGCCGCCGATGAACAGGGCGAAGGGCAACTCCAGGACGAACAGCGGCTGGACGAGCGAGAGCGCGCCGTTGAGCAGGGCCAGGGCCTGGAACGCGGCCGCCGCGATCACCGCGCCGAATCCGGCGAGCCACACGGGCTTGCGCAGCAGTTCGCCCATGAGGGCCGGACGCAGCCCCACCGAGAGCGGGACCGTGCGGGCCGCGTAGCGCTGGAGCACGGTGGCCAGGGCGTTGCTGACGGCCGCGAGCAGCGCGAACAACACGGCAAGGGTGGTCTGCACCAGGGCTCTCCTCCGGATCCCGGCCCACGCTAACCGCTGCGCTCCCCCACCGCGCCGCGCGACGCGTCGCAGGCCGTCCGGCCTCCGGCAAATGCGGTTGACGCCGCTCGCCGTCCACCGGTTTCCTGCTGCGATGTCGACCCTTCGCATCGAACGGCCCCATGGCGACGCCATGCTCGAGGACTGGCGGTTCGTCCACAACACGATCATCCCCACCGGCCCGCTCTCCCTCGACGACGTGCGCGAGCGATCGCAGCGCAACCACCTGGAGGTCGCCTACCTCGGTGACGCCGTCGTGGGCTGCACGACCGTGCGGCCGCCCACCGGCGAGGAGGCCACGGCCACGGTCATCGCCCGGGTGCTGCCCGACCACCGGGGGCAGGGCTTCGGCATGCGGCTCTACACCCGGGGGATCGACCGGGCGCGCGAGTTGGGCGCGGCGGCGGTCGAGACGGTCGTCCTGGCGTCCAACACCGAGGGGCTGCGTTTCGCGGAGGCGCGGGGCTTCGTCGAGGTCGAACGCTACGTGCTGCCCGGGGACACCATCGCCTACGTCACCCTGCGGCTGGCCTGAGGCCCCCACCCGTACCCGCGGCCCGCTGACCCCGGCGGAGCACGGTCAGGAGCGGTCCGCGGGAGCGCTGCGGCGCAGGTAGCGCTCCGCCACCTCGCGCAGCCGGTCACGGCCGAAGCTCCGCCCGTGGCCGGGGTGGACGACGGAGACGTCCAGGTCGGCGAGGAAGGCCGCGGTGCGCCGGTAGGCCGTCACGTCGGACTCGGGCAGGTCGTCGACGAGGTAGCCGTCGTAGACGGCATCGCCGGAGTACAGCGCCCCCGTGCGCTCCTCGAGGAGGGCGACGGAGCCTGGCGTGTGCCCCGGGAGGTGGAGGACGGTGAGGGTTCGGTCGCCGAGGTCGATCCGCTCGTCCCCGCTCAGGGTGCGGGTGAGGGTCACCGGGCCGATGCCGTAGCTGCCGGGGTCGTACCCGGGGCCGGGCAGGGCGTCGAGGAGGAGGTCCGGGAAGGACGCGCCCACGTCCTCGGTGCCGAGCCGTTCGGCGAGTTCGGGCCCGTACAGGCTCGCCGGCACGCCGCGCGCCAGAGCCACGGCGTCCGCGGTGTGGGCGACGCGCTCGGTGAACTCGTGGGCGCCGCCGACGTGGTCGAAGTGTGCGTGGGTGAGGAGCAGCAGCGGCTCCCTCGCGAAGACGTCCGGGACCTCCCGGCGCAGGGGCACCACCCCGAGACCGGCGTCCACCACGAGGTCGCGTTCGGAGCCGTGCAGCCACCACACGTTGGCCTTCACGATCTCGTGGGCGTGCGGCTCGCTGATGCGGACGATTCCGTCCTCGACGTCGCGTCGCTCGTACCAGTGCGTCATACCGCCCCAGTGTCCTCGCCCCGGACGCCGGCCCGGAGGCGGGGTCCACGAGTGGGGCAGGGGCGGGGCCGAAGACGGGGACGGGGTGGCCAGGCCTCTCCGGCAGCCATGTGCGCGCTGCCGGTGACGACCCGGCCACCCCGGTCGCGGACCGTCAGTTGCGGATGATGTTCTCCGCCTGCGGTCCCTTCTGTCCCTGGGTGACGTCGAACGTCACGGCCTCACCCTCGACCAGTTCGCGGTAGCCGTTGCCGGCGATGTTCGAGTAGTGCGCGAACACATCGGGGCCACCTCCGTCCTGTGCGATGAAGCCGAAGCCCTTTTCCGAGTTGAACCACTTCACGACGCCTGTCGCCACCGCGTCCATCCTTCACGTGCCAGCCGCCGAGCCACGCCGACTGCGTGACCCGGAGTCGCCTCCTGACGGAGACGGCCACGGAGCCCTGTTTACCCGACGCGGCGCGTTTTTACGCCGGGTCCTCGCATCTGTACGTCCCCTGCCGCAACGGACCGCCCCGCGGCGGGCATCCCGGGCCCCCACCCGGCGGACGGACCGCGCTAGTGTCCTGAGTCGTTGTTTCGCTGCGTAAGTCGGTGGTGGTTCGTCATGATGGGCGGATGGCGAGGACGGGACGGCCGAAGGCCGAGTTGGTGCTG
>NZ_JARAVL010000028.1:0-132143 GCF_033792725.1 Streptomyces sp. PA03-5A
GCGGCGGCCAGCGCGGCCGCGGTCATCGCCAGGCCCGCGGCCATCATCCGCCGCCGGCGGCGCAGCGCGCGCCGCAACCGGTGCCGCCCGCCACCCGCCCTGATCGGTGCGAACACCGGAACCGCGCACGTGGCGGGCGCGCCCGCCCCCGCCCCCGCCGGCGGCTCCGGCACCTCGCCGCCGTCCGTCCACAGCGCGCAGCCACCGCTGTCCACCATCTCGACCACCCCCGTCATAGGGCCCTCGTCCACCGGCGCATCCGGCCTGGCAGGACCACCATGACGCATCGCGGCGCGGCCCCTCGGCGGCCTGTGGAGTACCGACCGGTTGTGGATAACTCGGTCACCCGTTCGAGGGGATGGGCCGGGCGGGTCTGGCGGCGCGGCGCCCGCGGTGGTGTGCTTGCTGGTAACGAACCGAAGCGTCCGAGCCCGAGAGCGGGAGGTGGTCGACGTGCCCAGGCAGTCATTGCGCGACGGCCCGTCCGAGAGGTCGAGAGCCCATCCGGGGGACGTCAGCCGTCGCGTCGCGCAGCGGCGGGAACAACTGGGGCTCAGCCGCGAGGAAGTGGCCGCCAAGGCCGGTATGACGCCGAGCTACGTGCGGTACGTGGAGGAGCAGTGCCATCACACCATCGGGACCAACGCCCTGCTCCGGCTCGCGGGGGCGCTGCGGACCACCGCCAGCCACCTCCTGGGGGGCGACGCCGAGCACGTCCCCGGGGAGACGGAGGCCGCGGGCCCGCCGGTGATGGAGGAACTGCTGTCGCAGGAGTGCTGGACCCGGCTGTCCGGCCATGACGTCGGCAGGATCGCGCTCACCACCGGCGGCGGCCACCCCGCGGTCGTCCCGGTGAACTACGCGGTCGTCGACGGGGCGATCGTCTACCGCACGGCCGCGGGCGCACCCCCGTCCCTCGCCCAGGGCAGCGAGGTCGCCTTCGAGGTCGATCAGCTCGACGCCTGCCTCAGCGCGGGATGGAGCGTGCTCGTCCTCGGGGTCGCCGAGCACGTCGTCGATCCTGAGGATGCTCGCGTCCTGGAGGCCCACCCCGGCCCGTGGTCCGGGGGTGAGGACGATCTGTGGATACGCATCGTCCCCACCCACATCACGGGCAGCCTCATACGCACCGTGTAGCGCGCGGAGAGACCTTCGCGGCCCGCCTGCCCAGGGGATCCGGGGTCAAGGGTGGTGGAAGACGGCCACGGGACAGTGTGCGTGGTGCAGCACGGCGTGGGTCACATGGGCCAGCCGGCCGCTGGAGCGCTGATGCCGTCGGGCACCAGCGACGAGCAGATCGGCATGGGCCGAGGCATCCACCAGGGCACCGCTCGCGGAGGAGGCCTTGGCCAGGTCCACGGTCACGGTGATGTCCGGATACTCCTCGCGGATCGTGTCGGCGACATGCTGCTCCGCCGCTGCCTCCCGGTCACCGACCGACGTGGCGTCGTCCAGCCCCGGCACCATCTCGCCCACGGCCCCGAGCAGGCTCCATGCGGTCAGCAGGCGCAGGGTGGCCTTCCGTAGCCGGGCCTCGTCGGCGGCGAAGCGCACGGTGGCCAGATCGGTCTCGTCCCGGATCCCGACCAGGACGACACCGGTGGACGGCTGCTCGCTGCCCCGCACGACGACCACGGGCCCGCGAGCCTGGGTCGCCACCCGCAGCCCGACCGAGCCCAGCAGCAGTGCGTGGAAGCCACCGCGTCCACGGCAGCCGACGACGGTCAGACCCTCCGCCAGGGATTGGGCCAGCAGGCTTTCGGCGGGCTTGCCCTTGCCGAGTGAGGTGGAGACCGCCAGGTCGGGATAGCGGCCGGTGGCCGAAGCCGCCGCTTCGTCCAGCAGGGCGCGGCCGCCGTCGAGGACCAGCTGTGCGGTCTCGGGGGACAGGTTCCTGCCGGAACGGGTCTCGATGCCGGCCGCGTGCAGGATGTGCAGCGGGCGATCGCGCAGCACGGCCTCACCGGCGGCCCACATCACCGCAGCGGTGGCGCGGGGCGAGCCGTCCGTGCCGACCACGACCGGTCCGTGGGTGGTGTCCATGGCGGTGCCTCCTTCTCGCTGTCGCCCGGCTCCGTCCCCACCCGTCCCCACCCGTCCCGTTCGGCACCGCCCACGGCACCGCCCACGGCACCGCCCACGGCGCCGTCCACGGCCCCGTCCACCTCTCAGCCCGGCACCAGGACCGCCGCACCGTTGACGCGGTCGGCGGCCAGGTCGGACAGCGCCCGGTCCGCGTGGTCCAGGGGATAGGGAGTGGCGGTCACCCGGATCCCGATCCTGGCGGCCAGGGCCAGGAATTCCTGTCCGTCCTGTCGTGTGTTGGAGGTGACGCTGCGCAGACTGCGTTCCTGGAACAGATGGCGCTGGTAGTTCAGTGCCGGGATGTCGCTGAGGTGGATGCCCGCGATCGCCAGCGTGCCGCCCCGGTCCAGGGCCTCCAGGGCGGGCGGCACCAGGTCGCCGACCGGGGCGAAGAGGATGGCGGCGTCCAACGGCTCCGGTGGCCGGTCCGCTGCCGCGCCCGCGGAGGCGGCACCGAGCTCCAGCGCGAGCTCCCGCGCCGGCTCCGAGCGGGTCAGTACGTGCACGGTCGCCCCTTCGGCCAGCGCGACCTGGGCGGCGATGTGCGCGGACGCGCCGAAGCCGTAGATGCCCAGCCGCCCGCCGGCCGGCAGGTCGCTGCGGCGCAGGGCGCGGTAGCCGATGATGCCCGCGCACAGCAGGGGCGCCAGGTGCACGGCGTCACGGCCGTCGGCGTCCTCGGGCAGCGCGTAGGCGTAGTCCTCGGGCACGGTGGTGAAGTCGGCGAAGCCGCCGTCGGCGTCCCAGCCGGTGTAGAGCGAGTACGGGCACAGGTTCTCGCGGCCGGTCAGGCAGTAGGCGCAGTTCCCGCACGTGCCGCGGAGCCAGGCGACGCCCACCCGGTCGCCCTCGGCGAAGCGGCCGGCCCGCTCGCCGGTGCCGATGACCCGCCCCACCACCTCGTGTCCGGGGACGGTCTCCCGGCGGTGCGGCGGCAGGTCCCCCTCGGCCAGGTGCAGGTCGGTGCGGCACACGCCGCACGCCTCCACGCGCAGCAGCAGCTCACGCGGTCCGGGCACCGGCTTGGGGCGTCCGACGCGCACCAGCGGCTCCGTGACCATGGGTCCGGGCCGGTCGACGACCCAACCACTCAGCATGTCTCCAGTCTGCGACCGAAGGCCTCGGCGCTGCAGCACGAAACCGGTCGGGCGGGCACGCAGAAAGCCCCCGTCGCCCGCGACGGGGGCCTTCACCAGACGAGGGTGCCGTGGGCTCCGCTCAGGCGGCCGAGGTGCTCGCCGAGCTGGTGGAGCCGCTGGAGGAGCCGGTTGAGCCGGCCGAGCCGCTGCTCTTGGAGTCCGAAGAGGACTTCGACTCCGAGCCGCTGCTCTTGGCGGCCGGCGTGCTGCTGGACGACGAGCCGCGGCTGTCGGTCCGGTAGAAGCCGGATCCCTTGAAGACGACGCCGACGGCGGAGAAGACCTTGCGCAGCCGGCCGTTGCAAGCCGGGCACTCGGTCAGCGGGTCGTCGGTGAACTTCTGCACCGCCTCGAGGCCCTCGCCGCAGGCGGTGCACTGGTACTGGTACGTCGGCACTTGCTCCTCCTGGCACTCTGACTCATTGAGTGCTAACGACGGTCAATAGTGCAGCATTCCGCGGCCTCAGTCCACCGTGACCGGCTCTCGGTGACCGATGCCACTGCCGTGGCCGGTTCCTGCGCCGCGTGCCGCGACCACTTCGGACCGCCTCGGCGCGAGCCGATCACGCAGCACGAGCAGCGTGACGAGTGCCAGGCCGGTGCCCACCAGCGGCACGGTGAACCCGGCGCTCGCCCCGAGCCCGTCGGCCAGCCGCCCGGCGGCGGTGGCGGCCGCCGCCTGGCCCAGCGCCACCGCGCCGGTCAGCCAGGTGAAGGCCTCCGTACGGATCCCCGCCGGCACGAGTGCGTCGACCAGGGTGTAGCCGGTGATCAGGGCCGGGGCGATGGTGAGTCCGACCAGCAGCCCGAGCCCGCCCAGCAGCGGCACGGCGTGCGCCGCCCACAGCATCGAGGTGGCCAGGGTCAGTGCCGTGTAGCCGACCACCATGCGCCGCTTGGGTCCGGACTTCCAGGCGACGGCGCCGCACGCGATGCCCGCGAGCATGTTGCCGGCCGCGAACGTCCCGTAGAGCAGGCCGTTGATCCCGGGCCGCCCGATCTCCTCGGTGAAGGCCGTCATGGAGACCTGCATGCCGCCGAAGACGGCGCCGATCCCGAGGAAGGCCACGGCCAGCACCCGCACGCCGGGCACGGTCAGCGCCGAGGCCTCCCGCTTCCGGGCCCCGGGGACGGACCGGGACGGTGCGGGCGCGGTCCGCCGCTGCGCGGCGAAGAGCAGTCCGCCGGCCAGCGTCAGCACGGCCTCGGACAGCAGCCCGGCCGCCGGGTGCACCCCGGTGGCCAGCGCCGTGGCCAGCACCGGCCCGATGACGAAGGTGAACTCGTCCGTGACCGACTCGAAGGCCGCCGCCGTCTGCAGCAGCGGCGACCCGGCCGGCAGCGTGGACGCCCAGCGGGCCCGCACCATGGGTCCGACCTGCGGCACCGAGGCGCCGGTGGGCACCGCCACCGCCAGCAGCGCCCACAGCGGCGCGTGCGCCAGCGCCAGCACGGCGAGCAGCGTCCCGGACGCCGCGTGGACGAGCACCCCGGGCAGCAGCACGGCGCCCTGGCCGAAGCGGTCGGAGAATTTGCCGCTCAGCGGGGCGAACAGCGCCATGGCGACGCCGGTGACGGCCGAGACGGCACCGGCGGTGCCGTAGGAGCCGGTGGTGTGCTGCACCAGCAGCACGATGCCGATGGTGAGCATCGCGAAGGGCTGGCGCGCGGCGAACCCGGGCAGCAGGAAGGCCCACGCACCCGGCGTGCGCAGCAGCTGCCCGTATCCCGGGCGCGCCGCGCTACGGGAAGGACGGGAGGAACCCGACGGACGGGAGGATCGGGACGAACGGGACGTACGCGTGACCGTGGATGCCACGGCCGGGCCTTTCCGCCGCCTGGTAGCGCACCCTGGACGCCTGGTCGCGTTCCTGTGCGCCGAGAGCTGTCCTCTCGCGCATGACCGAGGTAGATACCGGGTCTCTCCGGCCGCCGGGCGGTCGCGCCAGCTCTGCGTCAGGCAGAGTTGGTGGTGACTGTCGACAGCCATGTTAACGGCCGGCCCCACCGCCCGATTCCAGCCATCCGGCCAGCTTGCCGCCGCGTCCCACCGCCCGCAGCCGGGCCTCCGCCTTGTCCCGCACCGGGTCGGTGGCGACGACGAGGAGTTCGTCACCATGCCGCAGCACCGTCGTGGGCAGCGGGACGAAGCTCCTGTCCTCGCGGACGACCAGGGTGACCGCCGCGCCCGGGGGCAGGCGCAGTTCGCCGACCTCCACGCCGTGCATGCGCGAGTGCTCCGGGATCCGTACCGACAGCAGGTGTCCGCGCAGCCGCTCCAGGGGCGCCGACTCGATCCCCAGGTCCTCCGCGGCCCCCGGGTCCCCGAGCCGGAGCCTGCGGGCGACCCACGGCAGGGTCGGGCCCTGCACGAGGGTGTAGACGATCACCAGGACGAAGACGATGTTGAAGATGCGCTCGCTCTGCCGGACGCCCGCCACCATCGGGATCGTCGCCAGGACGATGGGCACCGCCCCGCGCAGCCCGGCCCAGGACAGCAGCACCTGGTCGCGGAAGGGCGTGCGGAACGGCAGCAGGCTCGCCGTCACCGACACCGGCCGCGCCACCACCGTCAGGACCAGGCCGACCACCAGCGCAGGCACGATGTCGTCGCCGAGTTCGTGCGGGGTCACCAGCAGGCCCAGCAGCACGAACAGGCCGATCTGCGCCAGCCAGGCCAGCCCCTCCGCGAAGCCCCGGGTGGCCGGGCGGTGCGGGAGCTTGGCGTTGCCCAGCACGACGGAAGCCACGTACACGGCGAGGAAGCCCGAGCCGTGCGCGAGCGCCCCGCCCGCGTAGGCGAGGACGGCGATCGCCAGGACCGCGATCGGGTAGAGGCCGGAGGCGGGCAGCGCGACGTGGCGCATCGCGAACGCGCCGAGCATGCCGACGGCCAGGCCGACCGCGGCGCCGATCGCCAGTTCCAGGGCGATCTCGCCCAGCAGCAGGCCCCAGTTGTGCACGGGCCAGTGCTCGGAGAAGGCGACCACCAAGATGACCACCGGGGCGTCGTTGAAGCCGGACTCCGCCTCGAGCACACCGGTCACCCGGCTCGGCAGCGGCACCCTGCGCAGCACCGAGAAGACGGCCGCCGCGTCGGTGGACGAGACGACCGCGCCGATCAGGAGCGCATGCCGCCAGTCCAACCCGACGAGGTAGTGCCCCGCCGAGGCCGTGATGCCGACGCTGACCGCGATGCCCAAGGTCGCCAGGACCGCCGCCGCCGGGACCGCCGGTTTGATCTCCCGCCACTGGGTGCCTAGACCACCCTCGGCCAGAATCACCACAAGTGCGGCATATCCCAGCACTTGCGTCAATTCGGCGTTGTCGAAGGCGACTCCCAGTCCGTCCTGTCCTATTGCGACCCCAATGCCCAGATAGAGGAGCAGGCTGGGCAGGCCGCTGCGCGAGGAGAGGCGCACGGCAACCACCGCTATGAGCAGCACGAGGGCGCACACCAGCAGGAGTTCATTGAGGCGGTCGACAGTCAGGAGCCGGTCCTTCCAACGAAGTTCATTGCCTTACCTAATATTTTACCTGTGCTTGGCGTTGTGGCGATCTCCATCCACAGGTAAGGACACCGCCTGGGGACCTACGGGCCGGTACGCCTAAGGTGGCCCCTAGCAATCGGTCCACCCTGCCGTTCGAAGGACATCGATGCCCGCCAAGAAGAAGTCCCGCCGCACGCGCCTCATCGTGATCGGGGTCGTGCTCGTGCTCGTGGCGGGCATCGTCTACGGGTCGTACTGGAGCGTCGCGACCGTCCGCGCCTCCCTCCCGCAGACCACCGGAACCCTGCAGCTCAAGGGCCTGACCGGCGCCGTCCAAGTGAAGCGGGACGGCAACGGCATCCCGCAGATCTACGCCGACACCGCCGAGGACCTGTTCCGCGCCCAGGGCTACGTCCAGGCCCAGGACCGCTTCTACGAGATGGACGTGCGCCGGCACCTGACCGCCGGCCGGCTGTCCGAGATGTTCGGCAGCGGCCAGGTCGAGACCGACGCCTTCCTGCGCACGCTCGGCTGGCGCCGGGTGGCGCAGCAGGAGTACGACAAGAAGCTGTCGGCCACCACGAAGGCGTACCTCCAGGCTTACTCCGACGGGGTCAACGCCTACCTGGACGGCCACTCCGGCGCCGACCTGTCGGTCGAGTACGCGGCGCTGAAGTTCAGCAACGACTACGTGCCGCAGAAGTGGACCCCGGTCGACTCGGTCGCCTGGCTCAAGGCCATGGCCTGGGACCTGCGCGGCAACATGCAGGACGAGATCGACCGCTCGCTGCTGTCGAGCCGGCTGAGCCGCAAGCAGATCGAACAGCTCTACCCCGACTACCCGTACGACCGGAACCACCCGATCGTCGAGGGCGGGAAGGTCAACGACCTCACGGACGAGTACGAACCGCGGGGAACCACCACGGAATCGGGCACGAACTCCGGAACCGGTACGGAAACCGGCACCGGCACGGGTACGGGTTCCGGCGACGGCGCTGGCGATGGCACGGGCACGGGGACCGGCACCGACGCCGCCTCCACCTCCGACGCGACGCAGAACGTCCAGTCCCAGCTGGCCTCGCTCTCCGACACCCTCGACCAGATCCCCGCGCTGCTGGGCCCCAACGGCAACGGCATCGGCTCCAACTCCTGGGTGGTCTCCGGCGAACACACCACCACCGGCAAGCCGCTGCTGGCCAACGATCCGCACCTCGCCCCGCAGATGCCCTCGCTCTGGTACCAGATGGGCCTGCACTGCAACAGCGTCGGCAAGGCCTGCCCCTTCGACGTGGCCGGCTACACGTTCTCCGGCATGCCCGGTGTGATCATCGGGCACAACCAGTCGATCGCCTGGGGCATGACCAACCTCGGTGCCGACGTGACCGACCTCTACCTGGAGAAGGTCACCGCCGACACCTACCTCTACGACGGCAAGCAGCAGCCCTTCAAGACCCGCAAGGAGACCATCAAGGTCGCCGGCGGTGACGACCGCACGATCACGGTGCGCAGCACCAGGAACGGCCCGGTCATCTCCGACCGCAGTGCCGAGCTGCGCACCGTCGGCGACCGCGCCCCGGTACCGAACTCCGCGCCCGACCGCGGCGAGGGTTACGCGGTCTCCCTGCGCTGGACGGCGCTGGACGCGTCCAACACCATGGACGCGGTCTTCGAGCTCGACACGGCGACCGACTGGGCCCAGTTCCGGGCCGCCGCCCGCGACTTCGCCGTCCCGTCCCAGAACCTGATCTACGCCGACAACAAGGGCGCCCACGGCCACATCGGCTACCAGGCCCCCGGCCGGATCCCGGTCCGCGCCAGCGGCTACGACGGCACCTACCCGGCCCCCGGCTGGGACCCGCGGTACCAGTGGAAGAAGTGGATCTCCTTCTCCGCGATGCCGTACGAGCGCGACCCGACGCGCGGCTACATCGTCACCGCCAACCAGGCCGTGGTCGACCAGGACGAGTACCCCTACCTGCTCACCCGGGACTGGGGCTACGGCACCCGCAGCCAGCGGATCAACGACCTGGTCCAGTCCAAGATCAAGGACGGCGGCCTGGTCTCCATGGACGACATGCAGGAGATGCAGGGCGACAACAGCAGTGAGATCGCCAAGCTCCTGGTGCCGTACCTGCTCAAGATCGACATCAAGGACGACAAGGACGACTACGTCCGCAACGCCCAGAAGCTGCTGGAGGGCTGGGACTACAACCAGGACTCCGACTCCGCCCCCGCCGCCTACTTCAACGCCGTCTGGCGCAACGTCCTCAAGCTGGCCTTCGGCAACAAGCTGCCCAAGGAGCTGCGCCCCGAGGGCCAGTGCCTGACCGTCCCGGCCGCCGACCGGTCCGGCCCGGTCGACGACCTCGACGGCACGTCCAAGCTGGTGCGCGAGTGCGGCCGGCGCGCCGCGGACCAGGCGCAGCCGGACGGCGGCGACCGCTGGTTCGAGGTCGTGCGCTCGATCCTGGACGACGAGGACAACCCGTGGTGGACGACCTCCCCCACGGCCTTCTACGACAAGGACAGCGGCCGGACCCGCACCACCCGTGACGAGCTGCTCGCCCAGGCCATGAAGGACGCCCGCTACGAGCTGACCGCGAAGCTCGGCAAGAACATCGACACCTGGAGCTGGGGCCGCCTCCACACGCTGGACCTGCGCAACCAGACCCTGGGCACCGGCGGTCCCGCGGTCGTCCGGTGGCTGCTCAACCGCGGCCCGTGGCAGCTCGGCGGCGGTGAGGCCGCGGTCAACGCGACCGGCTGGAACGCGGCCGGCGGCTACGAGGTCGTCTGGGTGCCGTCGATGCGGATGGTGGTCTCGCTCGACGACTTCGACAAGTCCCGGTGGATCAACCTGACCGGAGCCTCGGGCCACGCCTACAGCTCGCACTACACCGACCAGACCACCAAGTGGGCCAAGGGCGAGCTGCTGCCGTGGGTCTTCACCAAGCAGCGGGTCGACGGGGCCACGGAGGACACCCTCGCGCTGACCCCGTAGCCCGCACGGGCGGCGTGCGAGGACCAGCACGGGAGGGGGGCGGGCCGTCGGGCCCGCCCCCCTCGGCCGTCCGCCGCTCCCTCGTCCGCCTCCCTCAGCCGTCCCCGAAGCGCCGTACGCCCTCCGGGGTGACCACCGCGTCGACCGGCCGGTCGTGCGGCTCGTCGGGCACCCGGTCCAGCACCTCGTGCGCGTACAGCAGCACCACCAGAGCGGGCGTCACCCCCGCCGTGTCCAGCCGGGCCAGGACCCGGTCGTACGAGCCCCCGCCGCGGCCCAGCCGCAGCCCCCGGCCGTCGACGGCCAGCCCCGGGAGCAGGACCGCGTCCGCCCCGGTCACCGCGGCCGGGCCGAGCCGGGGGCCGGTGGGCTCGTACAGTCCGCGGGCGGTCCGCACCAGGCCGCCGGAGCCCTCGTACGGGGCCCAGTCCAGGTCGTTGTCCGGCAGCAGGACCGGCAGCAGCACCCGCTCCCCGCGCTCGCGCAGCACGTCGAGCAGCGTGCGGGTGCCGGGCTCGCCGCCCATCGACACATAGGCCGCCACCGTCCGGGCGCCTGACAATTCAGGCAGATCCAGGGCGTGTTGCGCGATCGCCCGCTCGTCCACTGTGCGTTCACGAGCCGTCAACCCGCGTCTCACCTGGAGGAGGTGCTCCCGCAACTCCCTCTTGCTAACGTTTTTGTCACTCATTTGACGCGCAACCGCCGCCTATCCCCATCAAGCAACCGCAACTTCATCTTCACCTCATATACAGCGGTTATCGTTGTCCCATGACGCACGCACGTACCCGGATTAGCAAGGCTGTGATCCCTGCCGCCGGTCTCGGCACCCGGTTCCTGCCCGCCACGAAGGCGACTCCCAAGGAAATGCTGCCGGTGGTGGACAAGCCCGCCATCCAGTACGTCGTGGAGGAGGCCGTCGCCGCGAACCTCTCCGACGTCCTCATGATCACAGGCCGGAACAAGCGTCCGCTCGAGGATCACTTCGACCGCAACTACGAGCTCGAGTCGGCGCTGACCGCCAAGGGCGACGAGGCCCGCCTGGCGAGGGTCCAGGAGTCCAGCGACCTCGCCACCATGCACTACGTCCGCCAGGGCGACCCGCGCGGCCTCGGCCACGCCGTGCTCTGCGCCGAGCCGCACGTCGGCGACCAGCCCTTCGCGGTGCTGCTCGGCGACGACCTGATCGACCCCCGGGACCCGCTGCTCGGCCGCATGATCGAGGTGCAGGAGCAGCACGGCGGCAGCGTCGTCGCGCTGATGGAGGTCGACCCGAGCCAGATCCACCTCTACGGCTCCGCCGCCGTGGCCCCCACCTCCGACGGCGACGTGGTCCGCGTGACCGACCTCGTCGAGAAGCCCGCGCCGGGCGAGGCCCCCTCCGCCTACGCCGTCATCGGGCGCTACGTGCTGGACCCGGCGGTCTTCGCGGTGCTCGGCAAGACCCAGCCGGGCCGCGGCGGTGAGATCCAGCTGACCGACGCGCTGCGCGAACTGGCCCAGCAGGACGGCCCGGACGGCCCCGTGCACGGTGTCATCTTCACCGGCCGGCGCTACGACACCGGAGACCGTGGCGACTACCTGCGTGCGATTGTCCGACTGGCATGCGAACGTGATGACCTGGGCCCGGACTTCCGGTCCTGGCTGCGCACGTATGTCAGCGAGGAGATGCAAGCTTGAGCAGTGGCACGGCCGACCGCGTCTGGTCCGTCTCGGAGCACCTCGACAACATCCTGCGGCAGCTGAAGCCGCTGGAACCCATCGAGCTGCAACTCCTCGACGCACAGGGGTGCGTCCTCGTCGAGGACGTGATGGTGCCGGTCGCGTTGCCGCCCTTCGCGAACAGCTCGATGGACGGCTACGCGGTCCGCACCACCGACACCCAGGGCGCCGACGCATCACATCCGGCCGTGCTCACCGTCATCGGTGACGTGGCGGCCGGCAGCGGCGAACTGCCCACCGTGGGGCCCGGGCAGACCGCCCGGATCATGACCGGCGCCCCGCTGCCCCCCGGTGCCGAGGCAGTCGTCCCCGTCGAGTGGACCGACGGCGGCACCGGCGGTGCTCCGGTCGTCGGCATGCCGGCCGCGAGCCGGAGCCCCGACGCCGTGGGCGGCGAGGTCAGGGTCTACCGGCCCGTGGGGCCGGGCGACCACGTCCGCGCCCGGGGCAGCGACGTCGCCGCGGGTGAGCTGGCGCTCAGCGCCGGCACGGTGCTGGGCCCGCCGCAGATCGCCCTGCTCGCCGCAGTCGGCCGGGCCACCGTACGGGTGCGGCCCCGGCCGCGGGTGGTCGTGGTCTCCACCGGCAGTGAGCTGGTCCCGCCCGGCGAGGAGCTGGGCCCGGGCCGTATCCACGACTCCAACAGCTTCATGCTCACGGCCGCCGCCCGCGAGGCCGGCGCCCAGTCCTACCGGGTGGGCGCGGTCGCGGACGACGCCGAGACCTTCCGGGCCACCGTCGAGGACCAGCTGATCCGGGCGGACCTCGTGGTCACCAGCGGAGGCGTCAGCGTCGGCGCGTACGACGTGGTGAAGGAGGCCCTCGGCGAGGAGATCGAGTTCCGCAAGCTGGCGATGCAGCCCGGCAAGCCGCAGGGCTTCGGCTTCATCGACGTCGGCGCGCGCAGCGAGGCGGAGGGCGGCGGTGAGGACGCGGACGCCGCGCCGCCGGAGCCCGAGCGCACCCCGCTGCTCGCCCTGCCCGGCAACCCGGTCAGCGCCTACGTCTCCTTCGAGCTGTTCGTCCGGCCCGCGATCCGCACCCTCATGGGCGTGGAGCCGGTCTTCCGGACGACCGTGCAGGCCGTCTGCGAGGGCGGACTGACCTCCTCGCCCAAGGGCAGGCGGCAGTTCCTGCGCGGCCGCTACCACCCCTCCACCGGCCGGGTCACCCCCGTGGGCGGGGCCGGATCGCACCTGGTCAAGGCGCTCGCCCACGCGAACGCGCTGATCGTGGTGCCCGAGGACACGACGGAGGTCGCGGCGGGCTCGGAGGTCGAGGTCGTGCTGCTCGACTGAGCGGGTACCGTTACTGCCCACGCGAGCACGCGGCGAGCAGTGGGAGTGCCGTACCGATGACAGAACAGCAGCATCTGACGCACATCGACGAGGCGGGGGCGGCCCGCATGGTCGACGTCTCGGAGAAGGACGTCACCGCCCGTACCGCCCGCGCCACCGGCCGGGTCCTGGTGTCGCCCCGCGTCATCGAGCTGCTGCGCGGCGAGGGGGTGCCCAAGGGCGACGCCCTCGCCACCGCGCGCATCGCCGGGATCATGGGCGCCAAGCGCACCCCCGACCTCATCCCGCTCTGCCACCCGCTGGCGGTCTCCGGGGTGAAGGTCGACCTGGTCGTGGGCGACTCCTCCGTGGACATCACGGCCACCGTGAGGACGACCGACCGCACCGGCGTCGAGATGGAGGCCCTCACAGCGGTGAGCGTCGCCGCGCTCACGGTCGTCGACATGGTCAAGGCCGTCGACAAGGCCGCGGTCATCACGGACGTACGGGTCGAGGAGAAGACCGGCGGCAAGTCCGGGGACTGGAGCCGCAGCCGATGAGGGCGCTCGCGATCACCGCGTCCAACCGCGCGGCCGCCGGGGTCTACGAGGACCGGGGCGGCCCGCTGATCGTCGCCGGGCTGCGGGACATGGGCTTCACGGTCGACGGCCCGCGCGTCGTCCCGGACGGCGAGCCGGTCGGCAGCGCGCTGCGGGAAGCCGTGGCCGGGGGGTACGACGTCGTCGTCACCACCGGCGGCACCGGGATCTCGCCCACCGACCGCACCCCGGAGGTCACCCGCGCCGTCCTGGACTACGAGGTCCCCGGTGTCGCCGAGGCCATCCGGGCCGCGGGCCGCGAGAAGGTGCCCACCGCCGCCCTGTCCCGTGGCGTCTGCGGTGTCGCCGGGCGCACCCTGGTGGTGAACCTCCCGGGGTCGACCGGGGGCGTCAAGGACGGCCTGGCCGTCCTGGCCCCGATCCTCGTCCATGCCGTCGAGCAGATCCACGGCGGCGACCACCCTACGTCTGGGAGACCGAGCTGAACGGGTCCTGGCCGACCGAGCTGGCGGACGGGGACGTCCTCCTCCGCCCGATAAGGATGCGCGACCAGCGGGCCTGGCGCGAGGTGAACCGGCGCAACCGCGAATGGCTACGCCCATGGGAGGCCACCGTCCCCCCGGCGCCCCCCGGCCACCTCACCCAGCGGCCCACCTACCGGCAGATGGTCCGCCATCTGCGCCACGAGGCCGCCGCGGGCCGGATGATGCCGTTCGTCATCGACTACCAGGGACGGCTCGCCGGACAGCTCACCGTCGCCGGCATCACCTGGGGCTCCATGTGCAGCGCCCACGTCGGCTACTGGGTCGACGAGGCCGTGGCCGGCCGCGGGGTCATGCCCACCGCGGTCGCGCTCGCCGCCGACCACTGCTTCCGCGCGGTGGGACTGCACCGCATCGAGGTCTGCATCCGGCCGGAGAACATGCCGAGCCGGCGGGTGGTGGAGAAACTCGGCTTCCGCGAGGAAGGCCTGCGCCCCCGCTATCTCCATATCGACGGAGCCTGGCGTGACCATCTGGTCTTCGCGTTGACGGCGGAGGAGGTGCCGGAGGGAATGCTCCACCGCTGGCACCAGGCCCGACCTGGCACGGCTCACAAATAAAATATCTGTTCGAAAATAGCCGCGGATCCGACTCCGACTTGAACGCAATCAGAAAAAAATTTCGGAGTATCAGCCAGATCGTGCGACACACCGCGCCAAATTGCGTATGCCCTGTCGCGAACCCCCCTACCGTGTGATGCGTGAGCAGCAGCGGCCTCATCTACGCAGTCATCGTCGGGGCCTGGGCTGCCTACTTGGTGCCGATGTGGCTCCGTAGGCAGGACGAGCTCAACGAAGCGCGCCCGACGGAACGCTTCAGCACCGCCATCCGGCTGTTGTCCGGACGTGCGGCACTGGAGCGCAGGTACGCCAAGACGGAGGACCCGGAATCGGAGGCCGAGGCGGAGCCCGCGGTCGACGTCCGGGCCCTTGCCGTGCCCGCGACGGAAGTGAAGCCGACGTCCCGGCAGAGCGGGCAGGCGGGCGCGTCGGGGAAGAAGGCGAAGCAGGCGAAGCAGGGCGGTCAGGCGAAGTCCGGGACGTCGAAGAAGCCCAATCCGCGGGCCAAGGTGCTCGCCGCCCGTCGCCGCACCATCACGCTGCTCTTCCTGGGCTTCACCGCGGGCATGATCGTCGCCGCCGTCGGCGGCGTCGCCTTCCTCTGGGCCCCGGCCGCGCCCGCCGTGCTGCTCACGTTCTACATCGCCTACCTGCGCGCCCAGGAACGCCGCCGGTTCGTGGTCAAGCTCGACCAGCGCCGCGCCGCCGACGCCGCCAAGCGGCTGCGTGAGGCCCGTACGACCCGCGAGCCCGCCCCTCTCGACGCGCACGACGTGGTGGAGCCCGCACCGCCCGCCGAGGAGCCCGCGACGGCCGACCGGCGCGCCCTCGTGGAGCAGACCGACCACGCCGAGTGGGTCGACCAGCAGCGCGTCCCCACCGAGGACACCTGGGAAGTCCCGGCCCCGCGGCCGACCTTCTCCACCGCCCCGGTCACCCCGCGCCGCTCCCGCGACCGCTCCCGCACCCCCCTGTTCGACCAGCACGCCGACCGCGACCGCCCCCGCGCCGCCAACGAGTGACCTCCCCGCGCCGGGGGGCGCGGAGCACCCCCGCCGGGATGCTAGAGTTTTCCTCGTTGCAAGGGCCTGTGGCGCAGTCCGGTAGCGCACCTCGTTCGCATCGAGGGGGTCAGGGGTTCGAATCCCCTCAGGTCCACAGCAGCTCAAAGCCCCTGTCGGAGAGATCCGGCAGGGGCTTTGTCGTGCCGCACAGCAGCGAAGTACAGCAACTACGGTTGATCTTGCGTGTCGAGGTGCTTGCCGAGCCTGCGCAGGGCCTTGCGTGTCGCCTCGGACGGGACATGCGTGTAGATCTCCATCGTTACCGCGATCTTGCTGTGCCGGAGGATCTGCATCGCGATCCGGGGGTGCACATCCCGCAGCGCACCGTCGTCCGGTTGATCCACACGTTCCTTGCCTGGCGAATCATCGGCACTGTGGTCTGAGGTTTCAAGGAGGGGGGTGCGCGGTGGGGGAGCCCGGTGGCCTGATCGATCTCATGGGCGTATTTTTCGTGTTTCTGGGCACATGCGGTGTGCTCATTCAGTTGCACAGCTTTTGGGTCTACCGACGCCTGTGGAAACTGGAGCGGCATGGGGTCGAGGGTGCGGCGACCATCGTCCGTACGGAGCCCGCGCGGGGCCTGCTCCGGTTCTTCTTCGAAATCAAGCTGCCTGAGGGTGAGTCCGGTGGCGAGTTCTCCGAAGTGCTCTTGGAGCCGATCGGTTCGCCGGGCGACGTGGTTCCGGCCATCTACGATCCCAGCAAGCCACAGCGTGCAAAGACCGGAACGCGCGGGGACATCGAGTACAAGGGCGAACGCCTTGCCGTATACCTCCTGGGCGGCGGCGGGACGCTCTTCATCGCCGGGTCCGTGATGATCCTTCTAGTGCGCGGCTGGTGAGACCCAGGTGGTCGGCTGTACGGCCCGAGGACGGCGCCGAGCCGGGCTGAGTGTCTAAATGGGAACCCGTTGCCCTACGCGCCAGTTGGGGGGGGCGGGTCAGTTCTTCCAGGAGGAAGACGAAGGACTCGTACGGGCGGCCGGTGGCGTGGCGCAGTCCCATCTCGCAGGTGCGGTTGGCCGACAGGTAGGCATCCGCGGGGGTCTTGTCCAGGACGGCTTTCTCGTCCCGCGTCGCGGACAGGACCAGCTCCGGGTGGAGGAGCCCTCGGTCGCCGGCCGTGCCGCAACAGGTGGTGCCGACCGGTACGAGGACCTCGGCAGCGAGTTGTCCTGCGATGGCTTGCAGGGTCTTGCCCAGCCCCAGATGTGCCGTTGAGCAGGTGGGGTGCACCGCCACGCGGTCCACCCGCCTGGTGATGGTCAAGTGCGGGAGCAGGCCGGCGCACCAGGCGATCGAGTCGAGGAGCGTGATGTGTTCCAGCCGGGCGCGGTGTTCGTCGTCGAGGTGGTTCTTGACGTCGTCGAGCAGGCCGTTGGTGCATGACGCGGCGTCGATGACCACGGGCAGGGTGCCCTGCCCACTCCAGGACCACAGGGCGTCGCACGTGGTCGCGGCCATCCATTCGTGCCCGCTCGTGTAGCCCTTGCTGCTCCATGGCGTGGAGCAGCACTTGCCCGCCGCGTCGTCGGGGATCCACAGTGGCTTGGCGGCTCGCGCCGAAACCTTGACCAATGCCTGCTGCAGGGAAGGATGCCGTGGCATCCCCGGGTCGCGGCCGAAGATGCGGTTGACACAGGCGGGGAAGTAGACGGCCGCCGCACCGTCGCGGGAGGTCCGTGGCGGCTTGCTCACCGCGCTGCGGGGCATCGGTCCTGGTACCGCCGGCATGAGGTCGTTGCTGATGGCGAGCCGTGCGCCGGCCGTCAGTCCGGTGAGTGCCTTCGGGCCGACGGTTCGTTGGACGATGTCGGTGGCGCCCATGGCGGTGCGGGCGAGTTTCTCCACGGTCGCCCATCGCCTGGCGATCTCCAGCGCGACCTTCTCGCGCTGGTCCGTTGCCTCGGCCCGCCGGAATCCCTTGATCAGCGCACCGGTGTTGATGTGGACCGGGCACGGGATGGCGCAGGTGCCGTCGACGGCGCAGGTCTCGATGCCGTCGTACTCGTATTCCGCCTGCAACTGGGCCAGCAGCGGCGATCCTTCCGGCTGCCGTGCCATCTCCCGGCGCAGCACGATGCGCTGCCGGGGGGTCGTCGTGACGTTGCGGCTCGGACAGACGGCCTCGCAGTACCCGCACTCGATGCAATGGGTCGCGACGTCCTCGATGTCAGGCGTCGACTTGAAGGATTTCAGGTGGATGTCGTCGTCGCGGGTGAGGATGACGTCGGGGGCGAGAACGCCGTGCGGGTCGGCGAGCTCCTTGATCCGCCACATGATCTCGGTGGCCTTGTCGCCCCACTCGTGGCGGACGAAAGGCGCCATGTTGATCCCGGTGCCGTGCTCGGCCTTGAGCGACCCGTCGTACTTGTCGACGACGAGTGCCACGAGGTCGGACATGAACGCGGCGTACCTGTCGCGGTCGGCGGAATCGGCCAGTTTGGGCGTCAGGGTGAAGTGCAGATTGCCGTACGCGGCGTGACCGGCGACGCCCGGCAGGAAGCCGTGCTCGGCCAGGAGGGCGTGCAGGTCACCGGCACCTTCGGCGATCCGGGCGGGCGGGAAGCAGACGTCCTCGTTGACCACGGCGGTGCCCGGCGGGCGCAGTTCGCCGACGATGCCGAGCAGGCCCTCGCGTATGCGCCAGTCCAGTTCGATGAGCTCCTGGTCCCGGGTGAAGTCCAGCGGGTGCAGCAGGTTCGCGTCCCCGACCAGCTCCGCGACACGGGCTTCGACCTCGTCGAGGCCGGCCGGGTCCTCGGCGGCGAACTCGACGAGAAGTGCCGCTGCGCCCGGATCGAGGGTCTTCCAGTAGTCGGGTGTGTTGGGGAACGCCTGGGCGGCGGCGGTGAGGGCGGGTGCGACCATCAGCTCGACGGCTTCGGCGCCGAGACCGACCAAGCCGGGGACGAGGGCGACCGCTTCGTCGACCGACGGGAGCACGATCCAGGTGACCGTGGTCGCCGTGGGGGCCGGAAGGGTGTCGATCACCGCCTCGGCGATGAAGGCGAGTGTGCCTTCGGAACCGATGAGCAGGCGCCGGAACATCTCGAGCGGGGTGTCGGTATCGAGCAGTGCCGCAAGGGTGTATCCGGTGGTGTTGCGGATGGTGAACTTGTGGCGCACGCGCGCGGTGAGCTCGCTGTCGGCGAGCAGGTGCTCCCGCAACTCGGCAAGGCCGGCTGCCAGCTCCGGTTCCGCGGTGGCGAATCGTTCCTCGGCGTCGGCTGCGGCGGTGTCGATGACGGTTCCCGATGGCAGTACGAAGGTCATTGACGCCACGGTGTGGTACGCGTTGCGCTCCAGGGTGCAACGCATCCCGCCCGCGTTGTTGGCGAGGACTCCGCCGATGGTGGCGACGTCGGAGGAGGCCGGATCCGGTCCCAGGCGTCGACCGTGCCGGCGGAGCACCGCCGCGGCGTGGCCGAGGATCGTGCCGGGCCGCACTCGCAAGCGCGCGCCGTCGTTCTCGACGGCCATCCCGTTCCAGTGCCGGCGCACGTCGATGAGGATGTCGTCGGACTGGGCTTGGCCGTTGAGGCTGGTCCCGCCGGCACGGAACGTTGCGTGCCGCCCGCTCCGGCGGCAGTAGGCCAGCAACTTCTGGACGTCGCGAACGTCGCGTGGCAGGACGACGACCTGGGGCAGGTAGCGATAGGGGCCGGCGTCGGAGGCGTACCGGACGAGGTCCGAGATGCGGTGCAGCACCTGGTCCCCGCCCAGCAGGGCGATGAGGTCGCTCTTGAGTTCGTGAGGTGTCCCGCCTGCGTGTGCGGTGTCGATGGCATCCGCCTCCGGCAGACGGGAGGGGCGACCGATGGCGGGGACGCTGGGGCTGAGCAGCTTCTTCACGTTGCCGGCCTCTCCGCCAACGCACCGGTCGTCGGTGCACACGGCTTCCCGCGGAACGGTGATGGTCGGCCATGTCCATGGTCTCTGGAACGTGCCCTGCGAACCCGAAAGACCATGAGCGGGTCGACCGAACTCGGTGCCCGCACGTCTCACCCTGGGCGCCCGGAGGAAACCCCAGACCCTGGTGATCGCGCCCTGGTCACACAGTGAAAAGGCGTAGCCAACTGCTGAGGATTCTACCGGGGACATGCGGCGCGTGCCCGGTGACCGTTGCGTGGCTCGCGCTCGCGGTTCCTCCGTGAGGGGCGGCGGTTCGGCGGCCGCGTTGGCGTGCATGGGCCCGGCTTTCGGACGCCGATGCATCGAGCGCCCTTTCGCCTGAGGCCTGGTCTTCCGGCTCGTCCTCGCCTTGCGGGACCCGGGCGGTGGATTGAAGCTGAAATTGAGGTGTGGCTACGGACCGCATGGCGCAGTGCTGACGGCTGCTGGGGCTCGGCCACAGCGGCCCGTACAGGGAGCGGATTCGCATGAGGCTGTCGCCGACAGCAGATCGCGGCAAATCTGCCGCCGGTCGACCCGGCCTTCCCGGAGCCCCGTCTGCCCACCCATGGGGCCACGGTCAAGCTGACGGGCCACATCACCGAGCGAACGGCGTGTCCAGTTCTTCGTTCCGTCACACGCCCTGCCACCCGCCATGCGCGGCCCGGAGCTTTCAGGAGACGTCATGACGCCCGGCCCCATCTCCGCGCAGATCACCGACTACGCCAATCGGGCCGATCCGTACCCGCTCTACGCGGAACTGCGCAAGCAACCGGTCAGGCGGGAGGACGACGGCACCTATCTGGTCAGCACCTATGACGAGGTGCGGGGCCTGGCCAACGATCCGCGGCTGAGCAATGACACGAGCAACCGTTCACCTGGCTTCGCCCGCATCGGGCAACCGGTGGAGTCCGGCCTGCCGCCCAGCTTCATCTTCACCGACCCGCCCTTGCACGACCGGCTGCGCAGCACGATCAACCGGCCGTTCGGCCCGCCGCACAGCCCCAGATTCCTCGACGGCCTGCGCGGAGAACTGGCCAAGGTCGTCACGGAGCTGCTCGATGCCTTCGCCGGCAAGGGTCAGGTCGACATTGTCGAGGACTTCGCCTACCCCCTTCCCGTCACCGCCATCTGCAAGGTCCTCGGCGTGCCGCGCGAGGACGAACCACGCTTCCACGTCTGGGCGGACGCCCTGGCGTCGTCACTCGATCCCCGCTCCGGCGACGACGGCGGCGCGGACAGGGCACAGCGGGCACGCCAGGACATCGGCGCCTATCTGACCGATCTGATCGAGAGCAAACGCCGCCACCCCGGCCCCGGAATGCTCAGCGCGCTCGCCCCCGAGATGACACCGGCAGACCTGGAGGCCACCGCGGTGCTGCTCTTGGTCGCCGGCCACGAGACCACCGTCAACGCGATCACCAACACAACCCTCACCCTGCTGCGCCACCCCGACGTCCTCGATCGGCTCCAGAGGGAGCCGAACCTGGCCGTCCCGCTCGTCGAGGAGGTGCTGCGGTACGAGCCTCCGGTCCAGTTCGTCCCGTGGACCACCGCCCTGGCCGACATCGACGTCGCCGGCACCACGATCCCCAAGGGCTCGCCGGTCTGGCTCATGCTGGCTGCGGCCAATCGCGATCCCCGGCGCTTCGAGGACCCCGATCGGTTCGACCCCGACCGCAAGGACAACGAGCACTTGGGCTTCTACACCGGCATCCACTACTGCTTCGGCGCCCCTCTCGCCCGCATGGAACTCCATGCGGCCGTGCCCGAACTCTTCCGCCGGGTCCAGTTCTCCCGGCTGATCGAGGACCCGCCGCCGTACCGCGCCAACGCGGTGCTGCGCGGCCCGCGCCGTCTTCCCGTGGCCATTGAGGGCTTGACAGCTTGAGCACCGCCGACGCAGGGCCGACACCCGCGGTTCGATGGGCAGTGGCTGGTGAACCTGTGCCGACAGGACGTCCCGTGCCGCGTCGAGGGTCTTCGGTGCAGAACCGGCCCACCGCACTGGCCACCGAACCGGAAGTGACGACCAACTCACGAGTGCAACGATACGTATCGTTTCGTTATTCGGTAGGCGCCTGTTAAGGTCGTCATCGGCGAAACGATACGTATCGTTTCAACTGGTTCTCTCGTGAAGGAGTGCGCGTCATGAAGGGCTACACCGTCCCCCTCTCGCCCCGCGGCATCGCGAACCTGGCGCCGGCCCCGCCGTGGCACTACGCCGGCACCGTCGTCGCCGTCGAGTTCTTCACCGACCCCGACACGGCCGCGACGACCCTGCCCGAGGGGCTGACCCCCGACCCGGACTCCGCCGGCCGCGGCGTCGCGATGTTCATCGACTGGCAGTACTCCTCCACCCACCTGGAGTACCTCGACCCCGCGCGCTCCCAGTACCGCGAGTTCTTCATCACCCTGGACGCCCACCACGACGGCACCCCCGTCTCCTGGTGCCCCTACATCTACGTCGACAACGACTCCGCCATGGCACGCGGCTGGGTCCAGGGCTTCCCCAAGAAGCTCGGCGCCGTCCACCAGACCCGCGCCTACTCCGTCGGCGGCCCCGGCACCCCCGTCCTCGGCCCCGGCGGACAATTCGCCGCCACCGCCTCCTCCGCCGGACAGCGCATCGCCGAAGCCACCATCACCCTCCGGCAGCCCGTCCCCGACCCCACCGCGCTCATGGGCCGCCCCCTGATCAACCTCCGCCACTTCCCCAACCTGACCGCCGGACAACACGACAAGCCCGCCGTCCACGAACTCGTCATGGCCGTCCTGGACAATCCCGCCGTGAGTGACGCCTGGGCCGGCACCGCCGACCTCACCTTCCTCCCCGCCCACGGCGAGGAACTCGCCGATCTCCCCATCCACCGCGTCGGCAAAGGCTTCCACTTCGACCTCGCCTACACCGTCACCGACCTCATCACCCTCACCAACTAGCCCCCACCCGAACCCGACGACCCCGGCGCGCCCCTCGCGTCGAGGGGCACGCCCGCAGCCTCAGATGTCCGGAGCTGACGTGCCCATCTACACCTGCACCACTGCTCAGGGGACGCTGGAAGTCGCAACCAAGGGGGAACTGGCCGGAGAGATCACCCGGATTCACTCGGAGATCAACCACGTGCCGCCCGCCTACGTCAACGTGACCTTCACCGAACTGCCCCCGGACAGCGTCTACGTCGGCGGAGAACCCGGAGCGCCGTTGCTGATCACCGGGTGGGCCCGGCGAGGCCACCCGCAAGAGGAGACCACCCGCCTGGCGCTTGAACTGTCGGCGGCCGCCTCCCGCGTCACCGGGATCGCCGAGGGCCGCGTTCTGGTGGTGATCCAGGACAGCCCCGCGCGGTCCGCGGTCGAAGGCGGCCATGTCCTGCCGGACCCCGGCCGTGAGCAGGAATGGTCGGGTCGGCACGAGGGGTAGCGGCACACGCTGCGCGAGTCGGGAGGTCCACCGTGCGGTTCGACGGGCGCATGTCAGGGGGACACGGGCGGCCCGGTGATCAGGTTGCCCTGGCCGTCGTAAGGCCAAGGGTTCGCGACGCACCCGTGCAGCCCCTTGATCTGCTGCATCATCACGGGGGCCGGCATGCCCGGTCCAGGACATCCCCGGTGTCCACGCCCGAGGAAGTGACCCACCTCATGGTTGATGATCATCGCGTGATAGTCGGCGGGCCGGCCCTCGTACTGGGGGCTGAGCAGGATCCAGCGCTTGATGTTCACCACGACGGTCTGGGCGACGTTGCAGTTCAGCTCACCCTGGGTGTCCAAGCCGTAGCTGGCGCACAGGGCATCCGCGGTGTCCGGGGTCGCCGCACGGACCCGGAAGTCGTACGGCGGCCCCTCCACACGCCGGAATGCCACACCGCTCGTCGTCCAGCCCCGGCCGTCGGCCAGTATGCGTTCGACCTCGGCGGCCACGGATGCCGCGGTCAGTTCACTGCCGTCCTCGGTCTGCACGACGTACCGCAGGGTCCTGCCGTGCCCGACGGCCTCCGATGAGCCGGCGGCCGCGGTGAACGTGCCGGCCCCGTGCTGCGGTATGCGCGGAGGCGGTGGCGGCGACGGACTGCGCCGGGGACTCCGCGGCGCCGTTGAAGGGCGTGAGTCATGCGGAGGCGCCGAGGCGGGCGTGGTCGGCGAGGGACGGCTCTTGTGCGCCGCGGGCGCGGCCCGCCCAGGTGTGACCCGCCCGGCGATGGCGAAGACCCCCGCGAGGCACACTCCCAGGATCGCGAGGCAGGGAATGACGAGAACCCTGCGCCGCCTCCTTGCCCGGCGGTGTCTGCTGCGACGGTGCTTCATGCTTCGAACTACACAACGCCTCCGGTGAAACGGAGGTGAGCACCAGGACTCACGCTGTCCTCACGTGGCGCGATGCATAGTGGCAAGAGAGCGTCGGAACCGCTGCCGGCCCCCACGCCACCTCCCCGGTCCGGGACAAGGGGCGGAGCGGCGGCGAACCTGAATGCATCGCAGAGGCCCGAGAACGCCCTGGCGGCACGGTCGTCCGGTCGCGATCCAGCGGAGGACGGGCCCGCCTCGTGCCGTCGCCGGTGAGGCCGGACAGGCGCCGTCGGGGCAGAGACCAAGAGATGACCGCTGCCTTGCAGACGGCGCAGAAACGGCTGAAGGGAGAGACGCAAGGTGCGGGTGCTGGTCGTGGAGGACGAAGAACTGCTCGCGGGTGCCATAGCCGAAGGTCTGCGGCAGGAGGCGTTCGCGGTGGACGTCGTCCATGACGGTGAGGCGGCTCTGGAGCGGCTGGCGATCAACGACTACGACGTGATGGTGCTCGACCGGGACCTTCCGAAGCTGCACGGCGATGAGGTGTGCCGACGCACCGCCTCCCAAGGGGCCGAGATCAAGATTCTCATGCTGACCGTCTCGACGACGGTCGCCGAACGCGTCGCCGGGCTACGCCTGGGGGCGGACGACTACCTGGTCAAGCCCTTCGCGTTCGCCGAACTGGTGGCCCGGATCAGGACGCTGGGCCGCAGGGTGCGGCCACCGGCCCCGCTGGTTCTGGAGCGCGCGGGAATCCGCCTCGACCCGCACCTGCGCGAGACCTCCCGTGACGGCCGCTTCGTACCGCTGTCGAGGAAGGAGTTCGCGGTCCTGGAGGAACTGCTCCGGGCGCAGGGCGGGCCGGTCTCGGCCGAGCAGCTGCTGGAACGGGTGTGGGACGAGAACATCGACCCCTTCACCACGATCGTGCGGGTCACCATCCGCAGCCTGCGGCGCAAGCTCGGCGAGCCGGGCGTCGTGGAGACCATCACCGGGGTGGGGTACCGGATCCGCTGAGTCGGGGGGCACTGGTGCACCGCCATGCCTCCGCACCCGTCGAGAACCGGGAACGAGCGCACCCTCCGGGCACCTTCGCCCCCACGGGACGCCATGCGCCACCGCGCCCGGTTGGCCCATCGGTCCGGAGCCAGGTTTACTGGCGATGTCGAGGAAAGATGAGGTCGGCCATGCCTCGTGGACACCGACACGCCGAACCGGGTTCCCCGGAGGTGCCTCCGGAGGAGGAAGCGGAGACCTTCGAGAAGGAACTTTTCAGGATGGCCCAAGCAGGCCTCGAGGTGTACGGTCCGGATCTGCGCGTCCTGCGCTCCAATGCCGCCATCCTCGCCTTGCGGGGCATGCCTGAGGCGCAAGTGGTCGGAGCCAGCCTGGGTGACCTGGACACCCGGATCGCACTGTCGCCGATCATGCGTGAGGTTCTGGACACCCATGAAGTGGTCCGGGAACGCACGATCGCCGCGGTCCCGGCCGACGACCCGCAGAATCAGCACCTGTACTCCGTCACCGGTTACCCACTGCGATGCGACGGCCGGGTGCCGGGTGCCGTTGCGGCGATGGTTCGCGATGTCACCGAGCAGGTCCGCAAGCAGAAGGCGACGGACCTGATGGCCGTGGCCCGGTCCAGGATCGGCACCACGCTCGACGCACCTCGTACCGCCCAGGAACTCGCCGACATGGCGGTGCCGGCCTTCGCCGACGCCGTCGCCGTCGACCTGGTGGAGTCCGTGTTCGACGGCGACGCCCCCATAGGGCCCGTCACGGCACACCTCCCGATGCGGCGTGCCGCCTTCGCATCTGATGAGGAGCAGTACGGGGCCTATCCGGTGGGCGGCAGCAGCCAGTTCGCGTCCCACACCCCGTATACGCGGGCCTTGGCAGACCTACGGCCGCGGCTCGTCGACTTGGCGACGAAGTCGGGCGCCTGGCTGGTACATGACCGCATGCGGGCCGAGTTCATCGTCCGGTCCGGGGCGCACTCGATGATCGTGACACCGCTCACCGTGCACGGCCTGGTCCTGGGCCTGGCCAGCTTCTACCGGACCCGCTCCCACCCCGAGCCTTTCGGCGACGACGATCTGTCGCTGGCGGCGCAACTGGCGTCCTGCACCGCGGTATGCATCGACAACGCACGTCGCTTCACCCGCGAGCACGTGATCGCCACGGCTCTGCAGCGCACCCTGCTGCCCCGCGAGACGCCACAGCTCTCCGCGGTCGAAGCCTCCCATTGCTACCGGGTCGGCCGTTACGGCGCTCACTGGTTCGAGGTGCTCCCGCTGTCGAGCTGCCGTGTGGGCCTGATCATCGGGTACGTGCCGGGAGAGGACCTGCAGGCGTCCGTCGCCATGGCGAGGCTGCGGACGGCCGCCTCCACCCTGGCCGCGATGGACCTGCCGGCGAACGAGTTGCTGGCTCATCTTGACGATGTCGCCCAGCGACTTGCAGGTGAGCAGGAAGCGGACCCGGCCACCCTCCACCGTGCACGGCCGCCGTTCACCGCGTCCTGCCTGTACATGACGTACGACCCGGTCACCCTCCGTTGCACGGCTGCGTCCGCCGGTCACGACAGCCCACTCGTCACCAGTCCCGAGGGCGCGGTAGGCACGCTCGGCGTACCCCGTGGTGCGGCCCTCGGCAAGGGGGAGCCGCACGAGGTCGTCAGCGTGGAGCTGGTACCGGGCAGCCTCCTGTCGCTCTATTCGGACGGCAGCGCCGATCGCCACCCGTCGGAGGCCAGGGACCGCGTCGACCGGCTACGCGCCGCGGTGGCCCACCCCCTCGAGACCCCTGACGACATCTGCGACCAGGTGTCGTACCAGGTCCTCCGTGGCAGCACTCCCCAGGACGGTGCGGCGCTGCTGGTGGCCAGAACCCGATCCGTCGGCGCCGACAGCGTCGCTTCCTGGACCCTCCCCGCCCGGGCGATCTCCGTGCGCGAGGCGCGTCGGGCCGCGCGGGACCGGTTGGCGCAGTGGGGACTGGAGGAGTGCTCCCCTGTCACGGAACTGATCGTCAGCGAACTCGCCACCAATGTGATCGAGCACGCCGAAGGGCCCATCAGGCTCCGCCTCATACGCGACCGTGTGCTGACCGTGGAGGTCGCGGACGACGCCGAGACGACCCCGCGCCTGCGTCATGCCCGCCTGCAGGACGAGGACGGGCGCGGTGTGTTCCTCGTCGCCTCCCTCGCCGACCGCTGGGGCATGCGCTACGAGGACGTGGGCAAGACGATCTGGGCCGAGCAGACGCTGACGGCTGCGTGACGACGGCGTTCACACCCCTGCCGATGCCGAGTGCTCATGCCTGCTTGCCCGGGTCCTGGAATCGATGGGGGAGCGTGACGGTGATGGTCAGGCCGCCCTCCGGGCGTGGGGTGGCGTTGGCTTCGCCGCTGTGGGTGTGGGCGATCGCCTGGACGATGGACAAGCCCAAGCCGCTCCCCTTGGCGGAACCGACGCGGTCGGTGAGCCTGCGGAAGGGCTGGAAGAGAGCGGGCACCTCGTGCGGAGCGATCGAGGGCCCGGTGTTGGTGACGGTCAGCACCGCTGCTTCGGGGCTGGAGCGGGTGATGACGCGGACGGCGCCGCCGTGATGGTTGTAGCGGACGGCGTTGTCGACGAGGTTCCGCGCGAGCTGCTCCAGCAAGGTGGGGTCCCCCTGTAGCGGCGCGACACCGAGGTCGCCGGACAGGGCGATGCCGGCTTCTCGTGCCGATGCCGCGGCGGCATCGAGGACCGTTTCGGCGACGAGGCGAAGGTCGGTGGGCAGGCGCTCCACGGTGCCGCCGTCCGAGCGGGCGAGCGCGAGGAGCGCGTCGATGAGACGCTCTTGGCGAGCGTTGACCTTCAACAGGTCCTCACCGAGGTGGCGCAGGGACGCCGTGGCGTTGCGGCGGTTCATGGCCACTTCGACGAGCGTGCGGTTGAGCGCGAGCGGCGTCTTCAACTCGTGCGCGGCATTGGCGATGAAGCGGCCCTGACCGGCGAACGACTCGTCCAGACGTTCGAGCATGCGGTCGAAGGAGTCGGCGAGAGTCTTGACCTCGCCGGGCGGTGCTTCGAGGCAGATGCGCTGGTGCAACGTGCGCCCGGCGACCCGCTCGGCGGTGTGCGTGATGTGGGTGAGCGGCTGCAGCAGCCGTCCGGCCACCACCCAGCCCACGGCGGTGGCCGAGACACCTACGAAAGTGACGACCAGCGATCCCCATTTCAGCATCCACAGCATGTCCGCGTTCATGTCGTGCGGATCCACCTGCGGCGACGGATTGGCGAAGTTGAAGTGCCAGTAGCGGACGACCAGTAGCACCGTGGCCGCCAGTACCACGGAACCGGCGATGAAGAACATCGAACCGAACACTGCCGTCAGCTGCAGGCGCAGGCTGCCGCGGTGAGCGGCGATCCACAGGAACGGGGAGGCCGGCGCTCGGACGAACTTCCGCACTGCGGCCCGAGGACGCATCCCGTCCACCTTCCTTCGCTCGGCAATGCTGCTGCTCCTCAGTACCGGATCGGGCGTGAGCTGGGGGTGAGCTCGAGGGCTCACGAGCCGTTCACCGGGGTTCTGCTGGGATATCGGCAGCAGCGTGACCAGGGACTTTCTTGAAAGTGGCCTTGAAGGACGCTTCCGCCCGGCCATGGAAGGACGAGAAATGCAATCAGTGTCAGCGCTCACGAGACTCTCCGGTCCCCCGGCGCTTGTCATCGCCGCCGTGGCGACACTGGCGGGATGCGGCGGTGGGGGTGCGAACGGCGCGCAGGTGGCGAGTGTGCCGGACGGCACGTCGAGCGCCGCCTCGGCATCACCCGGCGCGGATCCCGACTTCATGCCCTTCGTACGGTGCCTGCGCGAACACGGTCTCGATGTGAAGGATCCCGACCCGGACACCGAACAGGGGCTCGTCGTCGCCATGGCCGACGGAAGTCCCGTGGTCGCCACGGACCCTGCCTACAAGGCGTGCCAGTCCAAGTGGCCGACATATGATCCTGGTCCTCTCTGGAAGCCGGCGGACATCGAGAAGCTGAAGCGGTACGCCGTGTGCATGCGGGAGAACGGGGCCTCGGACTATCCCGATCCCGACCCGGAGACCGGCGAGCAGCCCGACGACTCGACGTACAACTCCAAGCTTGATCCGAATGCTCCGAAGGCCTCGGCGGCCTGCGACCATCTCTACCCGCAGTCCGAGAACGACGGCGTCGCCGGATGAGCCGGCGCAAGAGCTCCGGCAAGGGACGCCGCACGCTTCTCATTCTCGGCGGGACGGCGGCCGTTGCCGTGGTGGTACTGGCCGGTGCGGCCTCCTCCGGCGTTCTCGGTGGCCACACCAAGACCGCTGCGCCCAGCGCGTCCCCTCCGGCCACCGCAGAGGTGACGCGGAAGACCATGGAGCGCTGGATCACCGTGCCAGGCGCCGTGACGTACGGCTCCGCACGGCCTTTGACCGGACACGCCCAAGGCACCGTCACGTGGCTACCCGCATCGGGCACGGTACTTCGCCGGGGCGACGAGCTGGCCCGCATCGACGATCGCCCCGTCGTCCTGCTCTACGGCAAGCTCCCCGCGTACAGGGAGCTGGCGCTGGATACGAAAGGAGAGGACGTCAAGGTGTTCACGACCAACCTCAGCGCCCTGGGCTACGGTGGCTTCACGCCCGGTGATACGTACACCGCCGGAGTGGAAGCCGCCGTCAAGCGCTGGCAGAAAGCCCTGGGCGCTGCGGAGACCGGCAAGATCGCCCTCGGCGACGTGGTGTACGCCGATGGTGCGCGCAGGGTCGCCCAGCGCGGTGCGGCGATCGGTGCCGCCGCGGTACCCGAGTTGCTGACGGTGACCGGAACCACACCGCGGGCGAAGCTCACCGTTCCCGTCGAGGACTCCGAGCTGGCGGTCAAGGGCGTGCGGCTGAAGGTGTCCACCACCGGTGGCAAGAGCACGGACGCCACGGTCATCTCGGTCGGCGCCCCGCACACCGGTGACAGCGGCGAGAACGTCCAGGACGTCACCGTCTCCCTGGTCGACCCGTCGGCCGTGAGCAGGGGGACCGGCCGCGGTTCCGGCACCCTCACCGGTCGTTACCTCGCCGGTCGGCACGAGAACGTTCTGACGGTTCCTGTGTCGGCGCTTCTCGCGTTGTCCGGCGGAGGTTACGGCGTGGAAGTGCTGGACGGCCACGGGCGCGGTCATGTCGTCGCCGTACGTATCGGGCTGTTCGTCGACGGACGCGTCGAGGTGACCGGTGAGGGGCTGGCCCCCGGTGCCAAGGTGGGAACCGCGCGATGAGCGCCGACCCCGTCGTGGTCCTGGACCGTGTGAGCCGTAGCTACGGAGGCGGTGTCGCCGCCGTGCGCGATGTCAGCCTGACGGTGAGGCCGGGTGAGGCAGTTGCCGTCGTCGGCCCGTCCGGCTCGGGGAAATCCACGATGCTCAACCTCATCGGCACACTGGACCGGCCGACCTCGGGCCTGGTTACCGTCGCCGGACACGAAGTGTCCCAGCTGAGCGATCGCCGCCTGTCCGCCCTACGTGCCATGTACATCGGTTTCATCTTCCAGCAGTTCCACCTCCCGGCCGGATTCCCGATCGTCGAGGCGGTGGCCGACGGCCTGCTGTACAGCGGCGTGGCTCGGCGGGAACGGACACGCCGTTCCCTGGCCGCTCTGTCCCGGGTCGGCCTCGGACATCGGACCGACCACCGGCCGCATGAACTCTCGGGCGGCGAGCGGCAACGAGCCGCGATCGCCCGCGCCATCGTCGGCGAGCCGCCACTGCTGCTCGCCGATGAACCCACCGGCAACCTCGACACTGCCTCCGGCACGGCCGTCATGGAGTTCCTCGGGGAGTTGCACACCGCCGGCACGGCCCTGGTCCTGATCACCCACGACGCCGAGGTGGCGGCTCGGCTGCCGCGCCGGATCGAGTTCCGGGACGGCGCCGTGGTCGGCGATCGAGCCACCGATGCGGCAGACGGCGCCGGAAGGGGTTCGACGACGGCTGGATTCGCCGGCGAGGTCGCCGCCCTCCCGGGCAGCGGCCTCGGCCACCACACTGCGACGGAGGCGCCCCACTGATGCAGACGACCAGTCCGCCCCTGACCCCGTTCAGACTGCGGCCACGTGACGTACTACGGGTCGGCAGCACCGGATTGCGGTACCGGCCCCTCCGGGCAGTGCTGTCGGCGCTCGGCATCGCCATCGGCATCGCGGCGATGACCGCCGTCGTCGGGATCTCCAGTTCCAGTCGCACAGCACTCGACCAGGAACTGGCCGCCTTGGGAACCAACCTGCTCACCGTGGGCCCGGGCAAGGACCACAGCACCGGGGAGAGAGTCGCGCTCCCGGAGACGGCCCCAGCCATGATCCGCCGGGTCGGCCCGGTACAGTCGGTCGCCGCGGTCTCCCGGCTTCCTCGCGCCAACGTCTACCGCAACGAGCACATCCCCACGGCACTCAGCGGCAGCATCGCCGTCTACGCGGCGACGCAGGGCCTGCCGGAGGCACTGCGGGTGTCCCTGGCCGACGGAGACTGGCCCAATGCCGCTCAGGCGAAGCTGCCCGTGGTGGTCATCGGCGCCGGCACCGCGAACAGCCTGGGCATTCACGACCTTCGTGGCGCATCGCCGGCGGAAGGCCCGAACGGCGTTCAGGTGGTGCTGGGCGGCAGCCGCTTCACCGTCGTCGGAATCCTCGCCCCGGCCCCCCTCGCGCCCGAACTGGATCGGGCCGCGCTCGTCGGTTGGGAAGCCGCCCGTGCAGAGCTGGGCTTCGACGGACACCCGACGACCGTCTACGCCCGTGTCCGGGACGACGCAGTCACCGATGTGCATGGCGTCCTGGCCCCTACGGCCAACCCTGAGCACCCCGAACTGGTGTCGGTCTCCAGGCCCTCCGACGCCCTCGTCGCGAAGAACGCCTCGGAGCGGGCCTTCACCGGGCTGTTGCTGGGCCTTGGTTCAGTCGC
Organism: Streptomyces sp. PA03-5A; assembly: GCF_033792725.1. Lineage (NCBI taxonomy): Bacteria > Bacillati > Actinomycetota > Actinomycetes > Kitasatosporales > Streptomycetaceae > Streptomyces > Streptomyces sp. PA03-5A. The sequence goes on from NZ_JARAVL010000028.1 coordinate 31,590, forward strand.
TCTGCTGGTGGGCGGGATCGGAGTCGCCAACACCATGGTCATCTCGGTGCTGGAGCGCCGCGCCGAGATCGGCCTGCGCCGCGCTCTGGGCGCCACACAGGGGCAGATCCGGCTGCAGTTCCTCGCGGAGTCGCTCCTGCTGTCCGCGCTCGGTGGAGCGGCGGGTGTACTCCTCGGGATCCTCGTGACCGGTGTGTACGCCACGACGCAGGGGTGGCCGACCACCGTGCCGGCCTGGGCCTCCGCAGGAGGCACCGCCGCCACGTTGGCCATCGGCGGTCTGGCCGGCTTGTACCCGTCGGTCCGCGCCGCGCGAATGTCTCCGACGGAGGCGCTGGCAGGCACATGAACGGGCGAGCCCTGTGGTCATGGCCGGGTGGCCGGGACCACGGCCGGGCGCCCGTCCAGCGGCGTCATGCCGATGGGGTCCGCGTCAGGAGTCTCGCCGATGGTCCGGAACTCGAACGCCGCTCCCCGGCGCCACAGCCCAGTTGCAGGAAGACCACCCGCTGTGAAGCGGGTGGTCATGCATCAGGGTGGGCACTCCTCACGCGTGCGGTCGTGCGCTGGTCGGGACCCGGGTGGGCAAGGTGACGGTCACGGTGACGCCGCCGCCCGAACGGGGTACGGCATCGACGTCTCCGCCGTGGGCGTGGGCGACCGCTCGGACGATCGACAGGCCCAGGCCGCTGCCCTTGGCCGTGCCGACCCGGTCGGTCAGTCGGCGGAAGGGCTGGAAGAGAACGGGCACCTCATGCGCGGCGACGACGGGGCCCGTGTTGGTGACGGTGAGCCGCACTCCGTTGGCAACCTGTGCCGTGAGGACGCCGACTGTGCCGCCGTGAACGTTGTAGCGGATGGCGTTGTCAACAAGGTTCCGGGCCACTTGCTCCAGCAGCAGCGGATCTCCGTGGAGTGGCGCGGGACGCAGATCCGTTTGGACCGTTACTGCGGCCCGTTCGGCCGCCTGCGCCGAGGCCTCCATGGCCGAGGCGGCCGCCTCGGCCAGGTCGGTGGGCAGGCGTTCCGCGGTGCCGTTCTCGGAGCGGGCAAGAGCCAGCAAGGCGTCGATCAGCCGCTCGTGGCGAGCGTTGACCGCGAGCAGGTCCTCGGCCAGGTGACGTATTTCCACAGGGGCGTTGCGCCGGTTCATGGCGACTTCAACGAGGGTGCGGTTGATGACGAGCGGGGTCTTGAGTTCATGTGCCGCGTTGGCGATGAAGCGGCCCTGGCCGGCGAAGGACTCGTCGAGTCTCGCCAGCATCCGGTCGAGGGAGTCCGCCAGCTTCTTGACCTCGCCGGGCGCGGCCTTCAGCGCGATCCTCTGGTGCAGGGTGCGTTCGGCGACGCGCTCGGCCGTTCCGGTGATCTGCGTCAGCGGCCGCAGCAGCCGACCGGCCGCCACCCAGCCCGCCGCAGTGGCCGCGCCTCCCACGGCTGTGGCTACGAGCGATCCCCATTTCAGCATCCACAACATGTCCGCACGTGTGTCCGTCCCCTGGGCTGCTGCGTGCCACCCGGCCTGTTCCTGGAACTGTGCTTGCTGCTGCGGGGTGAGAGGTGGACGCATCTTCACGTAGGGAGGGAAGGATGCGCCGGGGTGGGCCTGCCGGAAGCGGTAGACCAGCAGCACGGTGACACCCAGCACCACGGCGACGGCCAGGAAGAACATCACGCCGAAGATGCAGGTCAGCCGGAGGCGCAAGCTCCCCTTGTGTTCGGCGAGCCAGCAGGTGACCAAGCTCATGATTTCCGGCCCGGGACGTTGGCCTTCAGGCTACGGAGCAGGGGCGGCATTCGCTGGCTCCCGGTTCGGCTTCTCTGGCGTGCCCATCCGGATTCGATTCCATCCGCGGATCGAGGGCCCCGGCTGAAACCGCAATGCGGTCACTTTCAGTCGGGAAGGAAAAGGCTTCCATCTCATCTTTTCGCATCTTCCGTTCCGGGGGTAGAGGGAAGATCGAAGAATTCAGGCGGACATCCTTGTGGAAATCACAGGAGCCCGCCCCGACTGCGTGATCGCCGCGGTCGGGGCGTCCGGTGCCGGGTTCACGCGGAGGGCCTGCCCGCGCGGAGCGCGAAGTGGGAGCCGTTTTCGGTGACGAGCCGGGTGAGCTGCTCGGCCAGGGCGTTGTCGGTGGGCGTGTCGGTCATGAGGCGTCGGTAGAGGATGGTGCCGGCCCAGATGTCCTGGACGAGGTCCGTGTCGAGGTCGTGGGGGAGGTCGCCGCGTTGCATGCCGCGGCGCAGCGCGGTGGCGATGTTCTGGCGTTTGCGGTGGAGGAAGGTCTCGCGGAAACGGGTCATGAGCTCGGGGTGGGGCAGGAGACCCGCGGCGAGGGCGGGCAATGAGGCCGCGATGTCCTCGTTGGTGTAGTTGTCGATGGTCATGTCGACGGCGTGGCGCAGCTCGGCGTGGGTGTCGCCGAGGTCGGGGATTTCCTCGGCGCGGAAGATCTCGGCGAGGGCGTCGGCGATGAGGGCTTCCTTGTTCGGCCACCAGCGGTAGATGGTCGACTTGCCGACGCCCGCGGCGGCCGCGACGGCTTCGATGGTCAGTGCCGGGTAGCCCTGTGCCGACAGGACACCCCGCGCCGCGTCGAGGATCTTTGCAGCGGACCGCGGCCCACCGGTCGGCGGGCCCGAGGAGAATTCCAGCACCATTGCAAAAACGATACGTATCGTTTCGTTTGATGTCAAGGACATGCTGCCGCGCTGCCGAGGCACGTGCGGCAGCGGGTCAGGGCCCAGGCCGGGCGGAAGGCTTCGTCTTGCCGCCCGAAGAATTTTCCGGATATGAAATCCGCTGCATGGAGAAGGCTTGGCCGAATGAATTCAGGTGCGGAATCGGAGGTCGATCACTCGTCTCGGCTCCGGGGATGCAACGTGGGGTGCTGAGGTACCGTGGAAATCGCCGTCCGTTCGAAGGGCCAGGATTCTCGTGAGCGCACAACAAGCGGATCTCTCGAGCACTGATGATGCCGTTGCCGCGGAGCTCTCCGCGCTCTACCGGTGGGCAACTCAGGAGGTAGGGGATCTGGTGCCTGCCATCGTGGACGACATCCGCGGCCAGGTCGGATCGTTCGAAGCGATGCCGCGCGCCGAGCACGAGGAGGCGGTGCTGGAGCAGTACCAGGCGTTCCTCGCCTCGCTCCAGGAGAGGCGAGCACCCACCGGCCGCGAGATCGAGGCTGCTCGAGAACTCGGCCGGAGGCGAGCCCGGCAGTTCGTTCCCATGGAATCGGTCATCACGGGCTTCCACATCGGTTACCGGCATCTGTGGAGCATGCTGCGCCAGGAGGCCGGCAACAGGCAGACGGCGGCCCTGCTCGCCCTGCTGGAACTGGTGGACCAGACCTGGGCGTGGGTGCAGCACATGTGCGGCGCCGTGGCCGACGGCTACTCCGAGACGAGCCGAGGCAGGGAAACGGCCCTGGTCGAACTTCGGCACCGATTCGTCGAAGCCCTCTACGCCGACGGCGCGCAGGGCGAGGACGGGTTGTGCATGGCCCGCGCCCTGGACTTCGATCCCTACGCTTCCTTCCAGGCCGCGTGCGCGCCCGTCGAAGCCTGGTCCGACACCCATTTCGACCTCTTGCGGCGGAAGCTGCACGCGAACGGCGGCACGCTGCACGCGGTGATCCACGGCGAGCGCGTCGTCATCCTGGCGCAAGGCATGATCATCGCGGACGCCGGCGAATTGCTGCCTGCGGGAGTTGATCCGGTTGCCGGGATCGGCATGCCCAGGGCCGGACTGGCGGGTGCCGCGGAGAGCATCGGCGACGCGGAACGGGCACTTGTGGTCGCCCGGGAACGGGGGTGCACGGTGTCCTTCGATGACAAGTGGCTCATCGCCACCCTCCTGCCCCAGCGTGATCGGCTGGCTCCTCTCGTGCGCTCCACGGTGCCGCGCAGTCACCCACGCCTCGCCGAGGCCGTTCTGGCTTTCGCGCACAACGGCTTCTCGATCAGCGCGAGTGCGGCGGTCCTGCATCTGCACCCCAACACCGTTTCCTACCGGCTGGATCGCTGGCACCACCACACGGGCTGGGACCCTCGCAGCTGGGACGGGTTGGCCCGCTCCCTTGCCGCCATCGTGCTGTACCCGCCGGAGAACCCTGGGCGCTGATCCAGGCGCGTACACCGCCCTGAGCTGGGCATGTCGAGCGTCGCTCACGTCCTGCTCACATACGTCGTGCTTGGGTACGGGCGAAAGTGCGCCGGGAAACGCGCGCACTCGCGGAGGGTGCACGCGTCGGGAATCCCGGCGGTCGGTCCGCCATTCGCGGTCCCGCTGCCCTCGGAAGGCCCGACCTTGCTCTCAGTCAACGTCGGGCGGCGCGTGAAACGCGCCGCCCCTCAGCCTCGCGACCATGCCGTCGACGCTGCACGTTTCATGGCGGGCCCATGGTCAGTCGGTGGGCGTGATGTGGCCGTCGCGGAGTTCCAGGACGCGGTCGGCGAGGGCGAGGAGCTGGGGGTCGTGGGTGGCGACGAGGGCGGTGACGCCTTCGCTGTGGACGACGGCGCGCAGGAGTTCCATGACGGCGCGGCCGGTGTCGGCGTCGAGCTGGCCGGTGGGTTCGTCGGCGATGATCAGGGCGGGGCGGTTGGCCAGGGCGCGGGCGATGGCGACGCGTTGTTGCTGGCCGCCGGACATCTCGCCGGGGCGCTGGTCGGCGTGGCCTTGCAGGCCGACCAGGGAGAGCAGGAGGGCGACGCGTTCTTCGCGTTCGCGGCGGGGGGTGTTGCGCAGTCGCAGGGGGACGCCGACGTTCTCGGCGGCGGTGAGGATGGGCAGCAGGCCGAAGGACTGGAAGACGAAGCCCATGCGGTCGCGGCGCAGGGCGAGCAGGTCGCGTTCGCCCAGGCCGCCCAGCGCGGTCCCGTCGACGGTGACGCGGCCGGCGTCGGCGCGGTCCAGGCCGCCGATGATGTTCAGCAAGGTCGTCTTGCCCGAGCCCGAGCGGCCCTTGAGCGCGACCAGTTCACCCCGGGCCACGGAGAAGGACACCCCGCCCAGGGCGTGCACCGCGGTGTCCCCGGCACCGAAGGTGCGCACCAGGTCCTCGACCACCACCATCGCCTCGGAGGCCGCCCCGTCGCCCCCCGGGCCCTCACGCCGTTCCAGCGCTATCTCAGTCATGGCGGGCAGCATAGCCAAAGCAGGAGAAATAGCAACAAATTCACTGGAGTCGGAGGCTGCCAGGAGTACCGGGCCTCGCGTCGCCCCGTCGGTCAAGCCGTGACCGGGGCGGGGCTGAGATGAACGGGTTCGTACTTCTGCGCCTGCGTGCGCACCGTCTCCTGATCGGCGCCGCGGTCCTGTCCGTGCTCCTCACCACCTGCGCCGTGACGGCCCTCGCGGCGTTCAGCGACGCTGTTGGCGAGGCAGGAATCCGGCGCGCGCTCCAGGAGCAGTCCGCCGCCCGGACGCTGATCGAGGTGACAGCCGACGTGGAGGGCGAGGACCGAACAGCCGTCGACCACGGCGTGCGCGCGACGGTCGCCGGTGCGTACGACGGCCTGCCGGTCGAGGCGAAGGCGGTCACCCGCTCGCGTGCCTACGGACTGCCGGAAGCGCTGCGGTCAGGTCCGGCGCGCGGCGACGACTCGGACCTGACGTTTCTCTCCACGTTGGACCGTGCCCAAGTGAGCATGGTGGACGGCGTCTTTCCCGGCAGGCCCACCCCCGGTGAGCCGCTTCCCGTCGCGCTGCCGGAGACAGCGGCGTCGGCGCTGAAGGTCCGCACCGGGCGGATCGTGACCCTCTCGGACCGGCTCCGTGACACCACACTCACGGTCCGGGTGACGGGGATCTTCCGGCCGGTCGATCCAACGGCGCCGTACTGGCGTATCGACCCTACGGGGGGACGCGGCATTCGGACGCTGTCGTTCACCACGTACGGGCCCATGCTCGTCGATCCGCAGGTGTTCGCATCCGGGGCCGTCCCCGCCGCCGAGATGGCCTGGCAGGCACACGCCGACTTCTCGGCGATCACGACGGCGCGCTTCGGCCGCGTGAGCGCCGGAGTCCGCGAGGCGACACGGCGTCTGGAACACATGTCGACCGATGGGTCGATCGCGGCGAGCAGCGAATTGCCGGGGCTGCTACAGGAGTTGCGCAGGACACTGCTGGTGACCAGGTCGACCTTGCTGATCAGCGCCTCGCAGCTGACGCTACTGGCCGCGTTCTCGTTGTTGCTGGTCGCCCGGATGCTCACGGCGGAACGTGCCGAGGAGGCCGCGCAACTGCGGGCTCGGGGTGGCTCACGCACCCGTATGGTCGGCCTGGCGGCCACCGAAAGCCTGCTGCTGGTCGTACCTGCCGCGGTGCTGGCCCCGTTCCTGAACCGCCCGGTCATGGGGCTGTTGTCCGGGTACGGCGCGCTGGGCCGGACGGGAGTACGGCTGGAGGCCCAGCCGGCGACCGCTTGGGGCATGGCGGCGCTGACAGCTTCGGTGTGCGGGTTGTCCCTTGTCGTGCCCGCGTTGAGAGCATCGAGTTCCTATGCGGCTGAGCAGGCGGCGCGGAGGCGGCAGCGTGCACTTCCGGGAGCCGTGCGGGCCGGCGCCGACGTGGGGCTTGCGGTCGTGGCGGGACTCGCGTACTGGCAGTTGTCGCGCAGAGGGGCGGCGACAGGGACGCTGACCACCGACACCACCGGCGAACTGGGACTCGACCCGGTGCTGGTCGTCGCCCCGGCGATCTGCCTGCTGGCAGGCGCGGTGCTCGCCCTGCGCCTTCTGCCGCTTGCAGTACGGCTCGGAGAACGGCGGGCGGCCAGGGCCCATGGCTTGTCGGCGTCGCTGGTGGGCTGGCAGCTGGCACGCCGCCCCGGCCGGGGGGCGTCCCCGGTCCTGCTGCTGGTCCTGGCCCTGTCGATCAGTATCTTCGCGATCGGCGAGAACAGCAGTTGGACCCGCTCGCAGAAGGACCAGGCCGACTTCGCCGTGGGTTCCGACATCCGTGTCACCGGTTCCACGACTCCGCCGCTAGGGCAAGGCGGCGTGTACGACCATCTGGCCGGCGTCGCGGCAGTGACACCGGCCTCCCGTACCCAGGTGGCCCTGCCCCGTGACAGGACGGCCACGGTACTCGCCATGGACACCACGGCGGCGGCCGGGATCATGCGGCTACGTGGGGATCTGGCGGAACGCCCCCTGGTGGAGACCCTGCGGACGCTGCGTCCCGAAGACGACAGCCGGGCGCGTGACGTCGGATTCGTGGTGCCGCCCGACACGGACCGTCTGCGATTCGCCGTCCGGCTGGAGTCGCGGGACTCCCACGGCCGGGCGAAGCCGACCAGGGTCGCCGATCGGCTCTGGGCGACCTTCACGGACCGCTACGGGGTGCTGTACACGTTCTATCTCGGCGAAGTGATCGCCGACGGCCGGGTGCACACCTTGGACGCGAATCTGGGCGCCGAGACGGGTCGGGCACGTGACGCAGGGTCGGCCGGACCTTTGCGGATCACCACCCTGAAAGCCGAATACGGCATGCCCAAGTCCGCGGCGCGTCACCGCCTGACGATCGGCACGGTGGACGCCGTCGACGTCGAGGGCGGAGTCAGGCATCTCACACCGCAGGCCGACACGACATGGACATCCCGGATTCGCCAGTTCCTGGACGTCACCAATATCAGGGGGAGCCACAAGGCCGGATTGCCCGGAGAGCCCCCACGGTCCGGCCGTGACACCCTCCTCGCCGTCGACTACGACACAGGTGCGAACTCCAAGACGTTCCTGTCCTACGCCGCATCGGTCACGGTGTCGGCGACCCCGCCGGCTCCCGAGTCGGTGCCGGCAGCCGCCACCGACGCCTTTTTGAGGGCCACCAATGCCCAGGTCGGCAGCAAAGTGCTCCTCGACATGGGGGGACGAAACTCAGCGTCCGCATCTCGGCGGCCCTGCGCGCACTGCCCACCACGGCGGCTGGGTCTGCCGCCGACGACGGAGGCGCGGTGCTCCTCGACCTGCGCACCGCGAGCCGGGTCCTGACCGCCATGGACCTGCCTGGTCCGGAGCCGGACGAATGGTGGGTCGCCGTACGACCCGGCTCGTCTGCCCGGGTCGCAAGCGCACTTCGCGACCGCGGCGACATTTCTTCCGTCATCGTCCGCGCGGAGCAGCAGGCCGAGTTTCAGGACGACCCCCTCGGCGCAGGTCCGCTGTCCACATTGCCTGTGGCAGTGCTCGCCGCGGTCGTACTCGCCCTGGCCGGCTTCTGCGTGGCCGCCATCGGCGCGGTCAGAGAACGGCTGCAGGATCTCGCCAAACTCCATGCGCTGGGGGCTTCGCGTCGGTCGCTGATCCGCGTGGTGGCTGCCGAACAGGGGCTGCTGGTGCTCATCGCGGCGGGCAGTGGCGCGTTGCTCGGCAGCTTGCTCACCACAATGGTCGTTCCGCCGATCGTGCTGACGTCGCGGGCGGAGAGTCCGGTGCCCGGTGTCCTGGTCGAGCTTCCCTCCGGCCCCGTCAGCACGCTGTTGCTCCTGGTGACAGGCGTGTCCTTGCTGCTCGTCGTCTTGATGGCCGGGCGATTCGCCGACCCGGTTCGGGCACTCCGCGGCCGGGGGGAGCAATGACCCGCTGGTCATGACCACGCGACGAACATTCGGACGCCGGCTGCGGAAGATCCCCAGGCCTTGGAGCTCACGATTACGTGTGAGGTACGTGCCCCGGCAACACCAGGGCGTTCCTCGCGGGCCTTCGATTCCCTATCCGGCAAGGCCGGTGCACCCTTTGAAGGAAACTGATGGCTAAGTCCCACGTTCCGCGCGGCGGCGACGTGTCCCTGATCCGCTCTCGGCTGCGGGCCGCTCCAGGTGCGGCTCTGGCCCTGGCCGTTTTGGTGTTGGGAACCGCCTTCGTGACGGCGATTCTGCCAGGCGCCGTCGCGGCGTACGAAAACGAGGCACTCCTGCAGAGGCTGTCCCAGGCGTCGGTGACCGGACGCAGTGTCAGCACGTCGTTCAACGCGGGCTGGGGAGAGGTGGGCCTCGTCAGCCCCGCTTCGCTGAAGGGCGACGAGGAAAGCATCCGGAGCATATTCCACCCTCCGTTGTCCACCGTCCTCACGACGAGGGACATGGTCAGCGGCGTGCGGTCCCTCGCGCCCTTCGAGGCCGGCGACAGAGCACTGCCCCGGCCCACGGGAACCGTGGACCCGCAAAGCACCGTCGTCGCCCAACCCGACCTGACCACCCATGCCCGGCTGGTCGACGGTCGGCTCTACCGACGACTGGGCGATCCCCGCCGCGTCGAGGCAGTGGTCACGGACCGTACCGCCGGCACCATGGGACTACACGCTGGTTCAGAACTCCATCTGCTGGACTCACACGGCGCGGAGCTGACGGTCGGGATCACCGGGATCATCCACCCCGTTCGGCCGGAGGCGCCCTATTGGAACGCAGAAAAAGATCTGCGCGCGCCGAAGCTGAACAGCCGGGCCGGCCCACCCGGCGGCGGCCCCGAGCAGTACTGGCACTTCACGGTGCTCATCTCTCCCGAGGACGCGCAGGGGCTGACCGCTTTCGGCGACGGAGCCACCGTGTACTTCCACCACCCTGCGGACGCCGGCCTCGTGAAGGTCCGCGACGTTCCCGCGCTGCGCGACCAGCTCGACTCGCTCATTGCCGGGCCTGACGCAGCGGAGTTGCGCGACAGCCGACCGTACATGGGGGAGATCGCCGAAGACGGCCTGTCGGCGCTGCTGGGTTCCTTCGACGAGCAACGCACGGCGGCCGAACCCCTGGTCCTCGTCGCGATGGTGGGTGTGGCGGCGGTTGCCGGGATCGTCCTCCTGATGGCCGCGGCTCTGCTGGTCGATCGTCGGCGATCCGAGCTGTCGTTGCTGCGGGCCCGGGGCATCAGCCTGTGGGTACTTGCGGGCCGGCTGCTGGCCGAGAGCGCGCTGCCGGCGATTCCCAGTGCGGCGGCCGGTGTGCTGCTCGCGCTGACTGTCGTGCCGACGGAAAACCGTGGGTTGCCGGTGTTGCTGGGGGCGCTGGTCGGGGCCTTCGCCTCGCTCGCCCTACCGCTGCGTGCGGTGGCCATCTCCGTGCGTCCCATGCCCGCCCGGCGCGCCGACCTCACCCGGGTACGACCCGCACGGCGGCGAGTCGTGGCGGAACTGACCGTCACGGTGATCGTGATCGGTTCGGTGGTGGCGTTGCGGCAACGCGGAACGGCGGACGGTGCCGCGGACGTGCTGACTGCCGCGGCGCCCGTGCTGGTGGCAGTGGTCGCCGCGCTGGTGCTGCTGCGGCTGTACCCCTGGCCGTTGCGGCTGCTGGCGCCGCCCTTCGCGCGGCTCGACGGGGCGGTGCTGCACCTGGGCCTGGCGCGTGCCGGTCGAGCCCCGTCGATGTCCGCTCTGCCGCTCATGGCGCTGCTGGTGGCGCTCGCGGTCACCGCCTTCGGTGGGTCCGTCCTTGCCGGTGTCGAGGAAGGCCGCGACAGGGCCGCCCTGCGGGCGGTCGGCGCCGACGCGCGCGTCGAGACGTCGACCGGGCTGCCTGCCGGCTTGGAGTCACGAGTACGCGAGGTCCACGGCGTGCGGGATACGTCGGCGGTGCGGATCGAGAGGGACTTGTCGACTTCGTCCGGTGTGAGGTACAGCCTGGTCATCGCGGATCCCGCACAGTACGGACGCGTAGTGTCGAGCACCGGCACGGGCGCTCCGTTCCCGACGCTTGCCGGCCGCGGTCGGGAGCCGTTGCCGGCGGTGGTTTCGCCGGGGCTGGCCCGTGCTTTCAAGCAGGGCATGGGGAATGTGCGTTCTTCCGCGGGCCGGACCCCGATACGGGCCGTCGCCATCCGAGATGTCACTCCGGCCTTGGGCGGCGGCGAGTTCGTCGTCGTCTCCGCGCTCGACATGACACGGAAGCACGCCCGGGCGGCCCCGCAACTGTCGGCTCCTACGACCCTGCTCGTCACAGGATCGGCCCTGCGGGGTCCGCAGTTGCGTGCCGTCGTGCGGCAGGCCTCGCGGCACGCGCAGGTCACGCTCCGGTCAGAGGAGCGGGCGGCGTACGGCATCTCAGCCCTGCAGTCCGGCGCACAACGCGTCTACCTGGCCGCGATCGTCACCAGCGCGGGCTTCAGCGCGCTGGCGTTGTTGTTGTCGTTGCTGCACAACGCGCCGCAGCGCAAGGCGTTGCTGGCGCGGCTGCGGACGATGGGGATGACGGGTCGTCAGCGGCAGTGGCTGGCGGTGCTGGAGATGCTGCCGCAGGTCCTGCTGGGCGCCCTGGGCGGTGTGCTGGTGAGCGTGGCCACCGTGCCGCTGGTACGCCCCGGCGTGGACCTGGTGGCGCTGGCCTTCACCGTCCGCACACCGGCCACCGACCTGTCGGGCGCGGTGCTGCGCACCGACGTGGCGTCGCTGCTGGTACCCGCGGCCGCGCTGGTGGTGCTGGCGTGTGTGGTGCTGGCCGTCCAGGCCTGGCTGACAGGACGACGAGGAGAAGGAACCGAACTCCGGATGGGGGAACGATCATGACTCAGAACACGTCCGGCACCGCCGAGCGCGGCAACGTCACACTGGCGGACCTGGAACGCCGTGTCACCGAGAGCCGGGAGCAGCCCGCCTACGGGCATGACGCGCTGATCGTCTGCGACCGGCTGGTGCGGATCTTCACCGCCCAGGGCGTGGAGGTCCAGGCCCTGCAGGGCCTGGACCTGCTGGTGCAGCAGGGCGAACTGATGGCCCTGGTCGGCGCGTCGGGCAGCGGCAAGTCCACCCTGCTGAACATCCTGGCCGGGCTGGACACCCCCACCGCAGGCGCCGCCTCGGTGGCCGGCTTCGACCTGCTCGCACTCGACGCCGCCGCCCGCCTGCGCTACCAGCGCGAGGTCGTCGGCTTCGTCTGGCAGCAGACCTCACGCAACCTGCTGCCCTACCTGACCGCCCTGCAGAACGTCGTCCTGCCCATGCGGCTTTCCGGCCGGGTCAAGGGCCGCAAGGCACGCACCGACCGCGCCACCGAACTGCTGGACCTGATGGGCGTGGGCTACTGCGCCGACCGCCGGCCCCAGCAGATGTCCGGCGGCGAACAGCAGCGCACCGCGATCGCCGTCGCGCTGGCCAACCACCCCTCGCTGGTACTGGCCGACGAACCCACCGGCCAACTGGACTCCGCCACCGGCGAGCAGGTCTTCAACTCCTTCCGCACCGCGAACAAGGAACTCGGCACCACCATCGTCGTCGTCACCCACGACCAGGCCGTCGCCACCGCCGTCGACCGCACCGTCGCCATCCGCGACGGCCGCACCGCCTCCGAAGTCGTCCGCCGCACCAGCGTCGACGACGAAGGCCGCACCACCGTCCACGCCAGCGAGTACGCCACCGTCGACCGCTCCGGACGCCTCCAACTCCCCCGCGACTACACCCACGCCCTCGACATCCGCAGCCGCGTCATGCTCGAACTCGAACCCGACCACATCGCCGTCCGCCCCGATCGCCCCGAAGAGGACTGAGCCGGCGTGCTCACGAGGGCAGGTGCCGACGTCCCCTGAGGCCGTGGACGACCTCCACCAAGCCGATTCGTGATCAGCCGTACCGCCAGCCGTGGCAGACGAGGCGCAGGGACAGTCCATGTCCCGGCTCACGGCCGGGGCAGGACCCCGACCGGGAAGGGCTCCGATCAAGGCAGTCCGGCCAACGGCCAGGAGCACGGCCCTGCTTGGCCTTCAGTTCGCCGAAGAACGTCTCACGCCCGGTTCACGCGGGGTTTGGTCGGATGGGATCGAGCGCGGGAAGGGCAGCTGCCGGTACGTGGCCAGCTCCCAGCCCATCCGAATCTCATGGAACGAGAGACTTTCGATGCGTACTTTTGTCAAGCGCACGCTCGCGACCTCTGTGGTGCTGGCCGCCGCGGCGGCGGCGCTGGTCGTGAACGTCCAGATGAGCAGTGCCGTCGATGGGGCGGACCACGAGTACACCTCTGTGTACAGCGGACCTTTCGACGTGGCCGGGCGGACAGACTACGCACAGTGTCTGCGCGAGCACGGCGTCGACGCGAAGGACCCTGAACCGAAGCCGGAAGCGAACTCCATGTTCGCCCGGATGGCGGACGGCAGCGCGCTGCCGGGTGACCGACCCTGCTTTCAAGGCGTGCGAGTCGCGTGCGGGCAAGGGGAACACCGTGTCGCTGTATGTGAGCCCGGATGACATGAAGAAGCACAGGGACTTCGCGACCTGTGCACGTGAGAACGGACTGCCCGGTTACCCCGACCCGGACCCGCGGACTGCCCAGGTACCGGACATCATGTCCTTCACGAAGAAGCAGTTCTACGCGGCATGGGAGGCCTGCCACGCCCTCGCGCCGCAAGGTCCGGCCGGCGGCTGAGCTGCTCGGAACCGAACGCAGCAGCCCCAGGCAGCCGGGCGCACTGTCGTGGCGCCCACGACAGGCATTCCGCAGGGCGTGAACGATCGTGTCCCGCTGTTGTCGGGCGGCAGCAGGACACGGTGGCGCCCGGCAGCCGGTCCTTCGACCATGGGACCAGAAGTCACGGTGCCGGGAAAGCCGCCTAGAGCACGCTCGGTCGGCACGCCAGTTGCGCGGCACCTGACTACCTGAGCAAAGATGCGCGCGTGAGCCATGAACCAGACGAGGTGAGCGAGGCGATAGCGGGCGAGCTGCGTCTCATGGATCCCAGCGTGCGGGCGTCACGGTCCCTGACCGGGCAACTGCTCGACCCTGAGTTCGTCGAGGTCGGCGCCTCGGGCCGGCGATGGACCTATGCGCACATGCTGGCCGAGCTGTCGGACATGGAAGGCAGCTCCGAAGACGGTCCCCGTTACGAGCCCACGGACGTCACGGGGGTCGTCCTGGCTCCCGGACTGGTGCACCTCACGTACGAGACGACGATCAACGGTCGGCGGGCGCGCCGCAGCTCACTCTGGCGCAAGCGGGGCAGCGGAGCGCCGTGGCGGATGTACTACCACCAAGCCACTCCCGTGCCGCCGGAAGTCGAATAGCGGCGGATTCCGCATCGAGGGGGTCACCAGCGCGGAGGCCGTGCCACTCTCGTGCCGGAACGGGCGGGGAGTCAGGGGGAATCCCGGTGCGCAGAGGGAATCCCCTCAGGTCCACAACGCACGGGATCCCGACCCGACGGTCACCGTCGGGTCGGGATCCCGGCGTTCGGGCCTCGGTTCGCGGGTTTCCCGCCCGGCGAGCCGTGCCGGGGGCGGAAGGGCTGACGCCGATGGAACGGAAAGAGCCCGGTGGGTGAACATCATCCGCCGGGCCCGTTCGTGTGCTGCCGCGGCTTCCGGGCTGCTGGGGCGACTGTTACGGTCCTTGACAATTGCGTGGGGGGTACAAACCGGGGGTCTCTCAGTGCCGCTTCCGGCCGGACGGCGGTCGTCTGGTACCGGCAGGGCAAGGACAACTACAACTTCACCGACCTGGACACCGGCAGCGTGCTGCGCAAGCTCCCGGAGGGGTCGCGCTGGGCCCTGTGGGGACGCACCCTGTGGACGCCGACGGGGACGACGGGCGTGGCCGCCCAGGACCTCCGTACCGGCGCACGGATCACCAGCTTCTCCCTGACGGGTTGCTCCGACAGCGCGGCCCTTGCGGCGGTGGGCCGCTGGGTGCGCTGGGCGTGCCCGAGCGGGGACACGGTCAAGGGCGGCGTCTACGACACGGTGACCAAGAAGCAGGTCGCGCTGCCCTACACGGGCGTCCAACGACTCGGCGATGGCTTCGTCGTCTCGCGTGAGAGCGACGGTGTCCTGACCCTGTACGACGTCCACACCGGCACCGTGGTGAAGCGGACGCTCGCAGGCAACTCCGTCTCCTGGTCGGTGGACCCGTACACCGGCTACGTCGCCTACACCGACACCGCCCAGAACGTCCACGTGCTCAACGTCGCCGTACCCGCGTCCGCGTTGAGCGTGCCGGACGCGCAGGTCGGCACGACCGTCGACACCGACTCCACCCCCGTGGGCTGGCGCGGGAAGTGGTGGCTGTCCAAGCCCGCCGCGTCGTGGAAGCTGGTGCTCAAGCGCAAGGCGACCGGCGCGGTGGTGCGGACGGTGAGCGGGGGCGCGGCCCGGGCCACGATCAGCGCCGTCTGGGACGGCCGGGACGCCAGGGGTGCCCTGCTGGCCAACGGCGCCTACACCTGGACGCTCAGCGCCGTCCCCGCCGACGGCGCCGGCGCGGCACTGACGACCTCCGGAAGCGTGAAGCTGAGCGGTGGAGCGGCCGTACGACGGGACTTCGCGGGCGGTGACGGCTTCGGCGAGCTGCTGACGCTCACCTCCTCCGGCACCCTCGCCTTCCAGAAGGGCAACGGCGCCGGGAAGTTCTCGGGCACGCTCTCGGGCGCCGGGTGGCCCGCCGGCATCACCGCGGTCCCCTACGGCGACGTGAGCGGTGACCGGTGCAACGACGTGATCGTGCGCTTCAGCAGCGGCACCCTGCGGGCGTACAAGCCGGGCTGCGGCAAGGCGGTCACGACGTCGACGCCGTACACCTCCCTGGGCACCGGCTTCCAGCAGTACAACGTGCTGACCTCGCCAGGGGACGTGACGGGCGACGGCCGTGCCGATCTGATCGCGCGCAAGTCCTCCAACGGCGACATCTACCTGTTCGCCGCGACGAGCGGTGGGAAGCTGGCGGCGGGCAAGCGGATCCGGGCGTCGTGGGACGAGTACAAGAGGCTCATCGGCGCGGGCGATCTGAACGGGGACGGGTTCGGCGATCTGCTGGCCCAGGACAAGTCCAACGAGCTGTGGCGCTACGAGGGCGACGGCAAGGGCGCGTTCAAGGCCCGGGTCCGGGTCGCGAAGGACTGGGGCGCCACGTACAACGCGGTCGTCGGCGTCGGTGACATCACGGGCGACGGCAAGGCCGACCTGGTGGCCCGGGACACCGCCGGCGTCCTCTACCGGCAGACCGGTCACGGCAAGGGCACCTTCGCCGCCCGTGTGAAGATCGCGACGGGCTGGAAGGCCTACAAGAGCGTGTCCTGAGTCGTTCCCGGCCGGCGGACACGCCCGGCGGACACGGCCCGGCAGACCGAGTTGCGGTCTGCCGGGCCGCCGCGCCTGGGGTCGGCGCCACCGCGGGTGGCGTGACTCAGTGCGCGGGGCAGGGGCCCGTCAGCCGCGGACGATGTTCTCCGCCTGCGGGCCCTTCTGTCCCTGCGTCACGTCGAAGGTGACGTGCTCACCCTCCGTGAGCTCGCGGTAGCCGTTGCCGGCGATGTTCGAGTAGTGGGCGAACACGTCCGGCCCTCCCCCGTCCTGCTCGATGAAGCCGAAGCCCTTCTCCGCGTTGAACCACTTCACGACGCCAGATGCCACGGTGTTCGTCCTTCGCATGCTGCTGCTGCGGCGCACCCAGGGCGCGCCGGCGGACCCTCGATTCCGGGCCGCCGCTCCTTGCTTACCCGATGATGTGCTGCCTTCGCCAGCGAATACGCCTGCGTCGGCGCAGGTGTCTTCGCGGGTCGTGTGTTCCCCGGTGGCGGGGGGCCCGGGCCGAGGGTTGTGAACGGGCCTTCATGGAGCGCACCTTCGCACGGCAGGTGCTCGCGGCGAGCGTTGGCGGGGCCCGACATACTCGGTATGTCGATCCGCCACGGGCTGCTCGCCCTGCTGGAGCACGGGCCTCGCTACGGGGCCCGGCTGCGCGCCGCCCCGGCCGCGGGACATGGGCTGGCCTTCGGCGGGGTTCGGGGGGAGCATGCGACGGTGGGGATTTCGGGGCCGCCGGACGGCGAGGTGGAGGTGCCCGCGCCGATCGGGGCGCTGGCGGGGGAGCGGACGCCGCTGCCGGTGTGGCGGAACGAGGCGGGCGGGGTGACGTTCCGGCTGGGGGCGGGGGAGGACCGGCTGTTCGCCAAGTGGGCGCCGGCGGGCTCGGGGCTGGATCTGGGGGCCGAGGCGGAGCGCCTGGAGTGGGCGGGCCGCTTCACACCCGTGCCGCCCGTCCTGGAGCACGGGGCGGACGGGGACGGGGCCTGGCTGGTGACGCGCGGGCTGCCCGGGGAGAGTGCCATCAGCCCGCGCTGGACGGCGGATCCCGGCACCGCGGTGCGTGCGCTGGGAGCCGGGCTGCGCGCGTTGCACGAGCGGCTGCCCGTGGACCGCTGCCCGTACGACTGGTCCGTCGGCACCCGCCTGGAACGCGCCCGGCGGTCGGGCAGGGACGTGCCGGGGGACCTGCCGCCGGCGCCGCCCGTCGAGCGGCTCGTGGTGTGCCACGGCGACCCCTGCGCGCCCAACACGCTGCTCGGGGAAGACGGGACCTGGTCGGGCCACGTCGACATGGGCGCCCTCGGGCTGGCCGACCGCTGGGCCGACCTGGCCGTCGCCACCTGGAGCACCGAGTGGAACTACGGCCCCGGCTGGGAGGACGCGCTCCTGGACGCGTACGGCATCGCCCCCGATCCGGAGCGGACCGCCTTCTACCGGCGGCTGTGGAGCGTCACCTGACCGGTGACCCCGGGCGGGTGGAGGTGGCACGATCGGGGCGGAAGAGGAAGCGCGAGCGTGAGGGGGCGGGGCGCAATGGCCATCGGTCTGGAGAAGGTGCAGGCGGCGGCGCCCGGGCTGGTGAGCCTGTACAAGGGTGCCCGGGTGTCGCTGGAGAAGGCCGGGGTCGCGGGGGAACGGGCCGCGGTGTACCTGGTGCTGGACCGGTCCGGCAGCATGCGGCGGCACTACCGGGACGGCACGGTGCAGCGGCTGGCCGAGCAGGCCCTGGGGCTCGCGGCGAACCTCGACGACGACGGGGTCGTGCCGGTGGTCTTCTTCTCCACCGAGGTGGACGGCGTCGCCGAGATCGGCCTCGACGGCTACGAGGGGCGGATCAACGCGCTCCACGACAGCTACGGCCACATGGGCCGCACCAACTACCACCTGGCGATGCAGGCGGTGATCGACCACTACCGGGCGTCCGGCGCGACGCAGCCCGCGTTCGTCATCTTCCAGACGGACGGCGGTCCTTCCTCACGCACGGCCGCCGAGCGGCTGCTGTGCTCCGCGGCCGGGTTGCCGCTCTTCTGGCAGTTCGTCGGCTTCGGGGATCCGGAGGGCAAGGACTTCGACTTCCTGCGCAAGCTGGACGAACTCCCGGTGCCCGCCAAGCGGGTGGTGGACAACGCCGGTTTCCACGCCGCCGGGGAGGAGCCCGCGGCGGCGTCGGACGCCGAGCTGTACGCGGCGCTGATGGAGGAGTTCCCGCAGTGGCTGGCGGCGGCGCGGGCGGCGGGCGTCATCCGGGGCTGACGGTCACCTCGGCGGGACCGGCGGTGGGTGCGGCGGCCGCCTCGACGAGGCGGTCGAGTTCGGCGGCCGACCCGGGCGCGAGCCGGTAGACGCCCTGGAGGCCGACCGACCGCATCAGACGGCCGTCCTCGACGAACCGCAGCCGGCGTTCGGCGCGGCGCGAGCGGTAGGTGAGCCGTTCCAGCAGCTCGCCGGGGACGGTGGTGCCGAAGTCGAGCGGGGTGCCGGGTGGGCCGACCAGTACCTCGGACACGCAACCGCCCTCCAGCGGCGACCAGTCGGGCAGCTTCGCCAGCTCGTCCGCGGCCTCCTCGTACGGGATGATCCGTGCCACCTCCAGGCGGCCCAGCACATGGAGCCTGGTCCGGTGGACGCGCAGCGGGAAGACGCGGTCGCCGGGCCGTACGCCCGCGAGCCGGAAGCTGGGCAGGGACTGGTGCGGGCCGCCGAACAGGACGCGGAGCGGGCGTCCGGTGTAGCCGTCGCGCGTCAGCCGGCGGCAGAGGTCGTTGGTCCACAACGTCGTGAAGGACTGCGGGGCGTCGGACGGTTCGGACATGGCGGCCACGGTAGGGGGCGGGACCGACAACGTCCGCGGCCGGGGCGGGGGGCGTGGCGTGTGACCGAGGTCATGGCAGGGCCGGGGGTGGATCCGTCACGGGGCGCCCGGGCCACGTGGGATGCTCGGGGCGGTTGTTACCCGTCGGTAAGTCGCGGGTCGCCCTCTCTGCCGTGCGTACCCCCCACCACACGCTCCGAGGACCCTCCATGCGCGCATCCGCCTCCAGGCACGTCCGCTTGGCCGCCGCCGCGGCCGTCTCCCTGCTGCTCGCCGGGTGCTCGGCCGCCGCCGCCCCCTCAGCCGCCACCTCCGCCCCGGCCGCACCGCCGTCCGCCACCGCGCGGGCCGCGGCCGGCGTCCAGGCCGCGCCGTCCCACGGCCTCGCCGTCAAGGCGGCGCCCACGAACACCTCGACCGCCGTCGCCCGGGCAGGCGGCGACGGGCGCGCCCGGCGGGCGGCGCTCAAGGTCGCCTCGTACGACGACAGGACCCGGCGGGCCGTCATCTCCGCCGCCGAGGCGCCGCGGACCGGCGACGTGATCGCCAGCGGTCCTGCCCCGGGCGCCCCCGACGGGCTGCTGGCCGAGGTCACCCGCGTCCTGGACGGCGACGGCACACGGACCCGGGTCGAGACGGCGCCCGCCACGATGAGCGCCCTGCTCGGCCGGGACAAGGCCGAGGGCACCGTGCCGGTCGACCCCGCGGAGGTCGACGTCGAGCCCCTGGTGGCGGACGTCGAGGTCTCCCGGGCCACGCCGGGCAGCCGTACGACAGGCCCGGGCGGTGCCCGGTTGCCCCTGGGCAGCCTGCGCCTGGACGTCGGCGCGGAGGGCGGGGTGCCCGCCGCGGGCCTGCGGGTGTCCGGTTACGTCGAGGTCGCGCCCGAGGTCGAGTTCTCCTACGACGGCGGTCCGGCGCTCTCGCCCGACGCCGCGTTCCTCGGCCTGTCGGGACGGTGGACCTCCGGCTGGGAGGTGCGCGGCCGGGCAGCCGTGCCGGCGGACGGCGGCCGGCCGCTGCGGGTGCCCTTCGCCAGGCTGCACGCGGACCCGGTCATCCAGGTCGGGCCGGTCCCGGTGGTCGTCAACCTCGACCTGACCTGCTACCTCCAGGTCGAGGCGGACGGCACGGTGAGCGTCGACGTACGGCAGGACCTCAAGGGCGGCTTCCGCCTCGGCGGCGACTACGAGCGGACCGCGGGCTGGCGGCCGGTCACCGCGGCCGACATGACGAGCACCCCGGTCCGCGCCGCGCTGACCGCCACCGGCCGGGTCAAGGCCACGGTCGGCGCCGAGGCGAGCGTCGGCCTGTACGGGGCCGTGGGGGTCACCGCCGACCTCGCGCCCTACCTGCGCGGTGAGGCCACGGCCGGCGCCGCGTCCCGGGGCAGCGCCGGTTCCGCGGCCCTGGCCTGGACGCTGTACGGCGGTGTGGACCTCACCGGGGCGCTGCAACTGCGCCTGGGCGTCTTCGGCACCCCGCTCATGGAGCAGCGCGTCCCGCTCGGCGCCCTGCACCGCGAATGGCTCCTGGACGACGGCTCCCTCCGGCCGAGGGCCTGACCCCGGCCCGATGCCCAGCTCCGGCCGCCGGATCGGGTGGTCAGCGCAGGGGGTTGGGCAGGCCCGTCCAGTGGTCTTCGTTGGTGGCCCGGGCGGGGCGCACCCGTGTGCTGGTCGCCACGTGCGCGTCCGTCCTGGCCTTCTGTCTGGTCGGCGGCCTCTCGTTGTGGCCGTTCCGGCACGGGGGAGCGGTGCGCTGCTCGTGCCGTTCGGCGGCGTCATCTGGTCGCCGGGCGCGAACGTCCCGGGCCGCCGGATCGGGTGGTCAGCGCAGGGGGTTGGGCAGGCCCGTCCAGTGGTCGCCGCTCGCGGAGGTCTCCAGCCGCATCAAGGTGAGCGCCTTGACGGGGAGTTCGGGGGCGGCGAGCAGGGCCGCGCGGTCGGTGCGGGTGTCCGCCGTGGCGGGAAGGGCGTCGAAGGCACGGGCGGCCTCGGTGCGCACCGCGGCCCACAGCCGTGCCTCGGTGGGGCGATGGGCCTCGCCGAGCGCGGAGACGAGGCTGCCGAACGTGGTGGCGACCAGGGAGCCGTAGAGCTTGGCGTGCAGGACCGCGGGGTCGTCGCTCAGGCCCCGGCCGAGCGGGGGCACGGTGATGCCGTGCCGGGCGAGGCGGGCCGGGCTGATCCGGACGTCGGCCAGGTCGCGGTAGACCAGCCGCAGCGGCCGGGCGTGCCGGTCGAGGACGACCAGGAGGTTCTGCCCGTGCGCCTCCAGGGCGACGCCCTGGGACAGCAGCCGCAGCATGGCCGGCAGTGCGAGCCGGGCGAAGGCGGTGAGCCAGGCGGTGCCGTCGTGCGGGGCGCTCGGTCCCGCGGCCGTGAGCAGTGAGCGGAGCAGGGGCGGCCCGCCGTCGGCGGGCCGCCCGGTGAGCGCGGCGACGGGCAGCACGCTCTCCCCGGCCGCCGGGTCGGCGAAACCGGACGGGGACTCCCGCAGCAGCGCCGCGAGGTCGGGGCTGGCCTCACCGCCGACGACGGCGGCGGCCGCCGCGAGGTTGCGGGTGACGCGCAGCGTGCCGCCGCCGAGCCGCAGGGTCAGCTCGTCCAGCAGCGCGGACAGCGGCTCGCTGTCGGTCACCGAGCGGGCCGAGATGTCGCGGACGGCCGAGGTCATCCGCATGCTCAGCGCCGTCTTCAGATGCGGCCCGCCGTCGAGCGGGGCGAGGGTGCGCACCGACATCAGCGGCCGGGTGGGGACCGCGGCCTCGGCGTACGGGCGCAGCCCCAGGGCGGGCAGGATGTGCCGGGTCTGCCAGGGGTGGACGGGCAGCAGGACCCGGTCGCCGTCGCGGAACCGGTCCGGCCAGGCGCCCGTGACCAGGGAGCGGGCGGCCGGGACGGCGACGAGGTCGAGGGCGACGACGGGCCGGTGCTCGGGCCCGTAGGCCAGTTGCTCGGCCACGGAGAAGCCGGGACGGCTGCGGCAGCACGGGTGGTAGGGATGGCCGTCGACGACGCCCTGCTCGAAGGAGGCGAGGGTCGGCGGCCGGCCGCCGTGCCCCGCCAGGCCCGCGGCGCCCGCCAGGGACAGGGCCAACGAGGCGACGCTGTCGTCGAGTTCGTCGCGCAGCAGGCCCGATCCCGGCAGCCCTAGGGCCTCCACCAGGGCGGCCGGGTGGTCGTGGGACCGGCCGTCCAGCAGCAGGGGCAGGGCGGGCTCGTCCGGCGACCCCAGGTCGTGCGGCAGCCGCCGCGGCCCGGTGAGCACCCGGCCGTCGAGGAACAGCACGCGGTCCGGGCCGCGCGAGGCGATGCCCGGCAGGGGTTCCAGGAGCAGGGCACGCCACAGACGGCCGAGGACGGCGGCGCGCGCACCGGGGAGCGCGGCGGTGTACGCGTCGTGCAGGTCGGGGCGGAGCGTCGCCAGCTCGGTCGCGAACGCCGTCTCCAGGGGGCGCCGCGTCGCAGCCGCCGAGTGCGGGTACATGATGGGTCCCTACCCTACGAGGAGGCGGCCGACCGTGCATCGACCAGGGCACCGACCAGCGGGAACGAGCCGTCGTGGGTGACGCCTGGGACCGCGCCGAGGCGCTCTCCGCGACGGCCCTGCTGAACTGCCTGCTGCGCGAGCTCGCCGAGGCCGCGGGCGAGGACGGGGGCCGTCCGGTCCACCGGCTGCCCGCGACCGGCCGGCTGCTGCGGGTGCGGGCCGGGCGCCATCCCGCCGGGCCCGAGCTGCGCGCCGGGGACGGCTGGCGGCCGCTCCCGCTGGAGGCGCTGGTCGACGTCGCCGCCGCGGAGCTCACCGCGCGCACCGGTGTCGCGGGCACCGGGCTGCCCGCCGAGATCGGCGACAGCCGCGACGTGCTCGCCGCCCTGCTGGAGGCCCGCGAGCACGCGCCGCCGCCCGCCGATCCGTACCTGCGCTCCGAGCAGGCCCTGGTGGCCGGCCACCGCCACCACCCCGCCCCCAAGACCCGCGGCGGCGGCCCGCCGGAGAGCTGGCTGCGGTACGCGCCGGAGGCGCACACGAGCTTCCCGCTCACGCTGCTCGCGGTCCGGGCGGACCTGCTGGCCGGTGAGGGCGACACCTCGGTGCTCGACCGGCTGTACCCGGACGTCCCCGAGGGCTACCGGGTCCTGCCCGCGCACCCCTGGCAGCTGGCCCTGCTGGGCGGCCTCCCCGCGTTCCGGGACGGACGTCTGCTGCGTCTGGGGCACACCGCCGTACCGGCCGTGCCGACGGCGTCCCTGCGGACGGTCTACCTGCCGGACGCCGACCTCTTCCTGAAGTTCAGCCTCGACGTGCGGATCACCAACGACATCCGCCGGCTGTGGCGGCACGACCTGCGCTGGCTCGGGCCGGTGGACGAGGTGCTGCGCGCGGTACCGGAGGCGGACGTCCTGTCCGACCGCGGCTACCGGACCGCCGACCTGGGCGGCCGGGACGCGTTCGAGGGGCTGGCCGTGCTCGTCCGGGACGGCTTCGGGGAGCACCTGCGCCCCGGGCTGACCCCGCTGCTCGCGGCGGCCGTCGCCGAGGGGTACGAGGGCAGCCCGCTCGCCGCGCCGGGCCTGACCGTGGACGGCGCGCTGGCCTGGTGGGAGGCGTACCTGCGGCAGGTCGTGCCACCGGTGCTGCACGCGTACCTCCGGCACGGTGCGGTGCTGGAGTGCCACCTGCAGAACGTGCTCGTCGCCGTGGACGCCGACGGCGTGCCCGGCCAGGCGCTCTTCCGCGACCACGAGGGCGTCAAGCTGGTCGAGGAGCGGCACCACGAGCTGCTCGGCCGCCACGCACGTCCGGACGCGCCCGGGCCCGGCGTGGACGCCGCCCACGGCTGGGAACGGCTGGTCTACTGCCTCGTCACCAACAACCTGCTGGAGATCGCGGGCGCGGTCGCCGAACGCCACCCGGAGCTCACGCCGGTGCTGTGGGCGCGGGCCCGGGCGTTCCTCGTGGAGTGGGCGGCCGGTCAGGGGGACCCGGCGCCCGTGCGGGAGCTGCTCGCCGCCCCGTACATCCCCGCGAAGACCAACCTGCTGCTGCGCTGGACCGGCGCGGACGGCGCCGCCGCCCGCTACCTGCCGCTGCCGAACCCGCTGCGGCCTCAGGGCGCCGTGGTGACCGACTCCAGCGAACGGCGCGTGGCGGGGCCGTAGAACCCGGAGGTGTCGCCCGTGACGCCGTAGCCCATCTGGTACCGCTGGACGGCGTACTTGACGCCGCCGTCGTACTTGCCGTCGGCCGGACCGTCGTAGAGCTGGACCTGGGTGAGCCGCTGCTGCAGCGCCACGACCTCGGGGCCGCGCGAACCGGGCTTGAGCACCGCGCCGGAACCGGCGGTCGCGGTGCCGGTGGTGCCGCCCGGGGCGGCGGTCGCGGTGCCCGTGGCGGAGGCCCGTGGCAGGGTGCCGGACGCGGAACCGGAGCCGGAGGCGGACAGGGAGGCCTCGCCCGCGCCCGTGCGCGCCGACGGGACCGGGGCGCCGCGCGAGGGCTCCGCGGTGCCGTCGGAGTCCGGCAGGGTGGGCAGCGCGAGCCGCGGCGGCGAGGTGCTCGGATCGGGCAGCGCGCGGTCGGCCCCGCCCGGACCGGTGACAAGGTGCCCGAGCAGGGCCAGGACACCGACGCCGGCGACCGCCCCGGCCACGGTGACGACGGCCCGCAGGCGTAGTCGCCGGGAGCGGGCCGCCCCGCCGCGCGCCCTGCGGTGCCCGCCCGCCGGGTGCGGTACCCGCGGCGGCTCCTGCGGGTCGCCGGGGCCACCGCCCGTGCCGTGCTGCGTGTCGGGGAACAGTTCGGCGTAGTCGGGCGCGGGCCCCTCGGGGCCCACGCCTATCAGCGGTCTGACGGTCGTCCCGCCCGGCCGGCCGTCGTTCATCTCTCCTCGCCCGCCTGGTCGGGCACGAGGCGTTCGAGGACGTCCTGGAACTCCTCGCCGACGGTGATCAGCAGCCCGTCGCCGTCCTTCCGGCTGAGCTGGGTCAGCACGCCGTCCCGCCACCAGTAGACGTGCGGGCTGATGGGGCCCACCGCGTCCTCGTGGCCCGCCGCCGCGAAACCCGCCATGCCGTTGAGCGCCGGGATGACGCCGCTGTCACGGATGGCGTGGAAGGCCAGCTGGTGCCGGAACGGCATGGCCACCAGCGCCCCGTCGGCGGTCAGCGGCTCCCCGGTGACCCGTTCCACCAGCTCGTCCAGGACCAGCACCCGGGCGGCGGTGAAGAAGGAGTCCCCGACGAGGACGTCGAAGCGCACGTCGGCGTGCCGGACCACCTCGTGCCGTTCCACCGGCAGGTCGCGCAGGTTGAGCAGGGCGCGGCCGCGCAGCTCACGGGCGTCGCCGAGCGGGACCAGGGCGTGGTCGGCGAGCGTCATCACGCTCTCCGGGAGGTCCAGGGCGAGCACCTCCAGCAGCCCGGGCGCGGCGATCCGGGCGTAGCGGAAGGTCTCCGGGTCGATCGCCTCGGGGGTGACCAGACGCGGGTAGAGCCGTTCGCGGATCTCCTCGGCGGGCAGGGTCTCCAGCGGCGAGGGCCCGTCGAGGGTGCGCAGCACCGCACCGATGTGCTCCCGCGCCAGCAGCGGCCACACGCGCGGGCCGCGCCGGTCGTTGTGGCACAGCGCGGCGAGGTTGCCGAGCCCGAAGCGACGGCCGGAGTCGTCGGTCACCATGTCCGCGAAGACCGTGACCTCCAGCCCGAGTTCGGCGAACGACTCGCGCACGATCGCGCGGAAGCGCGCGCCCTCGTCCACCGAGAAGAAGGCGTACTCGGGGTCGCGGGGTGCGTCCCGCTGGTCACGCTTCGGCCCGCGCCGGAAAATCCCCACCTCAGCTGTCCCCTCGACCTGGACTCGACGAGCAGGGCGCGATCCTATCGGCAGGCGCCCGGGGCCGCCGTCTCCGTCAGCCTTCGCCGTCCGGCGCGTCCCGGTAGGTCTCCAGCAGCCGCAGCCACACCTCGCTCATCGTGGGGAAGGCCGGTACGGCGTGCCACAGCCGTTCCAGCGGCACCTCGCCGGCGACGGCGATGGTGGCGGAGTGCAGCAGTTCGCCGACCGACGGGCCGACGAAGGTGACGCCGACGAGGTGACCCCGGTCCAGGTCGACGACGGCACGCGCCTTGCCCTTGTACCCGTCGGCGTACAGCCCGGCTCCGGAGACGTTGCCGATGTCGTAGTCCACGACCTTGACGCGGCGGCCCTCCCGCTCGGCCTGCTCGGCGGTGATGCCGACGGCGGCGGCCTCGGGTTCGGTGAAGACGACCTGGGGGACGGCGACGTTGTCGGCGGTGGCCGCGTGCCGGCCCCAGGGGGCGGTGTCCAGGGGTTCCCCCATGGCGCGGGCGGCGATGGCGGCGCCGGCGATACGGCCCTGGTACTTGCCCTGGTGGGTGAGG
Organism: Streptomyces sp. PA03-5A; assembly: GCF_033792725.1. Lineage (NCBI taxonomy): Bacteria > Bacillati > Actinomycetota > Actinomycetes > Kitasatosporales > Streptomycetaceae > Streptomyces > Streptomyces sp. PA03-5A. The sequence continues at coordinate 57,817 of NZ_JARAVL010000028.1, forward strand.
AGGGCGCGGTGGTTGGTGTCGCCCGCGCAGTACAGCCAGCCGCCCTCGACGTCCTTGACCAGGCAGGTGTCGTCGACGTCCAGCCACGACCCGGGGGTCAGGCCGACCGTCTCCAGGCCCAGGGCGTCGGTGTGCGGGACGCGGCCGGTGGCGAACAGGACCTCGTCGGTGACGAGTTCCGACCCGTCCGAGAGCGCCAGGGTGATCGGCCCGGACTCCGACGCCCTCCGCAGTTCGGTGACCGACACGCCGGTGCGGATGTCCACCCCGGCGGCGCGCATCCCGTCCGCGACGAGCTCGCCCACGAACGGCTCCCAGCGGGGCAGCAGCCCGGAGCCGCGGACCAGCACGGTCACCTCGGAGCCGAGCGACCGCCAGGCGGTCGCCATCTCGACGCAGACGACGCCTCCGCCGACCACCACGAGCCGCCCCGGCACCTCGGGGGAACTGGTGGCGTCGCGGCTGGTCCACACGTGGTCGTCGGCGATGCCGGGCAGGTCGGGCAGTTGCGCGCGGGTACCGGTGCAGACCGCCACGGCGTGCCGGGCGACCAGGACGCGCGCGCCGCCGTCCGGGGTGTCGACCACGACCCGGCGCGGGCCGTCGAGCCGGCCGCGCCCCCGGACGAGGTCGATGCCGGCCGAGTCCAGCCAGCCCACCGCCCCGTCGTCCTTCCAGTTCCCCGTCCACCAGTCGCGCCGGGCCAGCACCGCGGCGGCGTCGAGCCGCCCGCCGGCCGCCTCTCGTGCCCCCGCGACCGCCCGCGCCGCGTCCAGGGCGGCCTGCGGGCGCAGCAGCGCCTTGCTGGGGATGCACGCCCAGTAGGAGCACTCGCCGCCGACCAGTTCCGCCTCGACCACCACGGTGGTCAGTCCGGCCTGCCTGGTGCGGTCGGCGAGGTTCTCCCCGGTGGGGCCCGCGCCGATGACGATGACGTCGTAGGTGTCCGTGCTCGCGTTCGTGCTGCTGTCTGCCGCCGTGGTCATGGTCCCACCGTAGGCAACACCGCGTCCGCGCACAGCCGGAACCAGCGTGTCCCGCCGCTTCACCCGTACGGCGAGGGGCGTCCCCGCCGTGGTGACCGGCCCCAGGGGCGGGACGGGCGGCGGCGCCGGGAGCGCGCTTCGTGGACATCGCCCGGGGCGCATGGGGAGCGGGATCCCGCGCGACTGGTGGGCCATCAGGGCGAGGCCGCAGGCGGCGCCCGAGGGTGCCGGCGTCCGCGGCCGCCGGTCGGGGCAGCTTCAGGCGGGCAGTTGCTGCTCCGTCCAGATGACCTTGCCCCGTTCGGTGTAGCGGGTGCCCCAGCGCCGGCAGAGCTGGGCGACGAGGAAGATCCCGCGGCCGCCCTCGTCGGTGGTGGCCGCGCGGCGGAGCCGGGGGGAGGTGCCGCTGGCGTCGGCGACCTCGAAGACCAGCGCCCGATCGCGCAGCAGCCTGGCCTGCACGGGGCCGGCGCCGTGGCGGATGGCGTTGGTGATCAGCTCGCTGGCGATCAGCTCGGTGGTGAAGCTGAGCTCGTCGAGGCCCCAGGCGCGCAGCCGGCGGGTGATCGCGGAGCGGAGCGCGGAGACGGCCGCGGGGTCGTCGGGGACGTCCCAGCAGGCGACCTGACGCTCGTCCAGGGACCGGGTGCGGGCGACGAGCAGGACGACGTCGTCGGCGGAGGGGGCGGGGCGCAGCGCGGCCTCGAGCGCCGCGCAGACCTCCTCCGGCGGGCAGCCCCGCGGGACGGCGGTGAGGGCGCGGCCGAGCCGGCGCATCCCGGTGTCCGGGTCGAGGTGGCGGCCCTCGATGAGGCCGTCGGTGTACAGGACGAGGCCGCTGCCCTCGGGGACCGCGAACTCGGCGGACTCGAAGGGGAGTCCGCCCAGGCCCAGGGGCGGCCCGGCGGGCAGGTCGGGGAAGCGCACCTCGCCGTCCGGGGCGAGCAGCGCGGGCGGCGGATGGCCGGCCCGGGCCAGCTGGCAGCGCCGTGCGACCGGGTCGTAGACCGCGTAGAGGCAGGTCGCGCCGGCGAGGCCGGGACCGGCGCCGCTCTCGTCGTCGAGGCGGACGACGAGGTCGTCCAGGCGGCCAAGCAGCTCGTCCGGGGGCAGGTCGAGGGCGGAGAAGTTGTGCACGGCGGTGCGCAGCCGGCCCATGGCGGCGGCGGCGTGGATCCCGTGCCCGACGACGTCACCGACGACCAGGGCCACCCGCGCGCCGGAGAGCGGGATGACGTCGAACCAGTCGCCGCCGACCCGGCCGCGCGCCGCGGGGAGGTAGCGGTGGGCGACGTCCACGGCGTGCTGCTCCGGTACGCCGTGGGGGAGCAGGCTGCGCTGGAGTTCGAGGGCGAGGTGGTGCTCGCGGGTGAAGAGCCGCGCGTTGTCGATGCAGACGGCGGCGCGGGCGGCGAGGTCGCGGGCGAGGGTGAGGTCGTCCTCGGCGAACGGTTCCGTCCGCGCGGCGCGTTGGAAGGTGGCGACGCCCAGCAGGGTGTCGCGGGCGCGCAGGGGGACGGCGAGGACGGCGCTCGGCTCGCCGTCGGGGCCCGGGGTGGTGTCGCGGACCGCGGAGCCGCCGTACAGCGCTCTGGCCTGGGGGCTGTCCGGGGCGAGGCGAATCGGTTCGCCCCTGGCGTACGGGCCGTGGCCGCGGGCCGCGCCGTCCGTCGCCACCCGGCGCAGCTCCGCCCCGGGGGCACCGGGGGCACCGGGGGCCGTGCCGTCCAGGACGGGGCAGTACAGGTCGACGGTCGCGTGGTCGGCGAACCGGGGCACGGCGGCCTCGACGATCTCGCGGGCGGTGCGGGCGACGTCGAGGGTGGTGCCGATCCGCAGGGCGGCGTCGCTGAGCAGTTCCAGGCGGCGGCGCGCGGCGACGGCCAGGCGGCCGACCCCCGGCTCGCCGACCAGCAGCGGGCGGCTCGCGGCCCCGCCCGGGGCGTTGCCGCGCGCGCCGGCGTCCCCGGGCACGCTGACCTCCACGACGGCGCCGCCCGCGAGGGGCCGGCACAGCAGATGGGCCGTGCGGCCGTGGGAGAGGGGGAGTTCGAGCGCCTCCCGCCGTCCGGCGGCGATCAGCCCGGCCGCGGTCTCGGCGAGCACCGACTCGTCCCCGTCGGTGAGCCCGGCCGGCGGGCCGACGCCGGGGATGTGCCCCACGCCGTCGAGCCGCAGGGGGGCGGCCGCGGCGCCGCGGTGCTCGGCGGTCAGGTAGCCCTGCAGCAGGGCGCGTTCGCGCTCCCCGCACTCCTCCAGGAGCCGCTGCTCGATGGCGAGGGCGCAGCCGCGGGCGAGTTCGGCCATGAGGGGGTGCGCGTCGCCGTACAGGCTGGTGAGGTCGAGCACGCCCTCCACCCGGCCGCTGAGGGGGTGGCGGACGGGCACGCCGAAGCAGGTGAAGCCGCGCAGGGCGGCGGAGAAGTGCTCCTCGCCGGAGACGCGGACGGGGTGCCGGGCGGCCAGGGCGGTGCCGATGCCGTTGGTCCCGGCGTCGAGTTCGTGGTAGCTGAAGCCCGGGGCGAGCCGGACCCGGTCAAGGGCGGGCAGCAGCGGCGGCTCGGCGGCCCGGCGGTCGATCACCAGCCCCCGGTCGTCGGTGAGCAGGACGGCGGTACGGGTGCCGGAGAGCGTGCCGGCGAGCCGGTCGAGGACCGGACCGGCGGCCCGGACCAGTGCCCCGGTGGGGTCGACGTCGTCGGTGTACGGGACCTCGAGCCGTTCGGGGTCGAGGCCGGCGGTCTGACAGCGCTCCCACGAAGCGAGGATGGGTACCCGCACGGATTCGACCACCAGGCTCACTCCTTGACGTCCGCGTCCCAGGTCCCGAACGTAGGGCGGCGGCACGGCGACAGGGGGCGGGTCGGTGAAATCCCTGCGTACAGCCACCCTTGTGGGTGACGGCCCGTTTGACAGGGGGCAACACGACCGTCACGGCGGGGGAGATCGCTTCGCGAAGCGGCGCGCGGTGGTGAAGACTTGGACCCGCCGCAGCCGTACGCCGTACTTGGGAGGATCCACCATGTCCACCACGCCGCACTCCACCACGCGGGTCGCGCACACCGTCTGGGACGGCAGTCTGACGGAGGGCAGCGGGGTCGTGACCCTCGACTCCTCCGGCATCGGGGAGTACCCGGTGACCTGGGTCGCCCGTTCCCAGGAGCCGGGCGGGAAGACCAGCCCCGAGGAGCTCATCGCCGCCGCCCACTCCAGCTGCTTCTCGATGGCCCTGTCGGCCGGCCTGGGCAAGGCGGGCACCCCGCCGACCCGGCTGCGCACGCAGGCCGACGTCACCTTCAAGCCGGGCACCGGGATCACCGGCATCCACCTGACCGTCGAGGGCGAGGTGCCCGGGATCGACGAGGCGGAGTTCGTCAAGGCGGCCGAGGATGCCAAGGCGAACTGCCCGGTGAGCAAGGCGCTCGCGGGCACGGAGATCACGCTCACGGCCTCGCTGGCCTGACGCCGCGCGGCGCCGGCGCGTGAGCCGGACCGTGTGCACCGCCCATCGAAACGTTTCGGTTTCGGTGGGCGGTGCCATATTGTCGTTGGGATACGAAACCGTTTCGCAGGGGACGAGAGACGGAGCACGGAACATGACGACCGACGCGAGCGCACCGGCGCGCCGCACCCGGCTGACGCCCGAGCGGGAGCAGGAGCTGTACGGCGCGGTGATCGACCTGCTGCGCGAGGTCGGGTACGACGCGCTGACGATGGACGCGGTCGCCACCCGCACCCGGTCCAGCAAGGCCACCCTCTACCGGCAGTGGAAGAGCAAGCCGGAGCTGGTCGTGACCGCGCTCAGGTGCACCAAGCCGGTGCACGTGGAGAACGTGGACACCGGTTCGCTCCCCGGCGACCTGCACGAGCTCGCCGACCGCATCGGCGACGGCTCGGACGTGGACACCCCGCTGATCCGGGGCCTGGCCCACGCCTCCGCCACCAACCCCGACCTCGCCGAGGCGATGCGCCAGCACCTGATCGAGCCCGAGCTCACCGGGGTGCGGCAGCTGCTGGGGCGGGCCGCCGACCGGGGGGAGATCGACGCGGCCGTCCCCGCGGCCGAGTTCATGCCGCACATGATGCTCGGCGCCGTGATCACCCGCCGCCTGCTGGAGGACGTGGAGGTCGACGCCGCCTTCATGCACCGCTACATCGACGCGGTGGTGCTGCCGGCGCTCGGCATCGGACCCGGTCGCGGCACGGCGCCTCGCTGCGTTGGCGAATCGTCCGAGTAGCCCACGACGAGGGCGCCTCTCCGCCGTGCGATGTACCGCACCAGACCCCGCGGGGCCCGCCCTCCGGGCGGCCGGCACTGCTTTGACGACAGGCCTAGTCGCTGACCGTGCTGCGCGGCCGGTACTCCAGGTCCTCGTACTCGGGGTGGTGCGCGATCCAGCCCGCGATGAACGGGCAGGCCGCCAGCACGCTCTGGCCGTGCTCCCGCGCCTCGTCCAGCGCGTGGCGGGCGAGCGCGGAACCCACGCCCCGGCCCTCGAACTCCGGGTCCACCTCGGTGTGCAGGAAGGCGATCATCTCGGGGGTGCGGATGTACGTGGCGAAGCCCGCCAGCCTGCCGCCGACGTGCGCCTCGTAGCGTCGCGCGCCGGGAGTGTCCGTCACCTGTGCGTCGCTCTTCACGACTGGTAGCCCTCCACGGTGTGCGAGGGGCGCACCTTCGCCTCGCCCGGGTCCCCGCCCGCCTCGGTCTTGGCGCGGCGCTGGCGGAGCAGGTCCCAGCACTGGTCGAGCTCGCGCTCCAGTTCGTCGAGCCGGGCCTGCTCGGTCCCGCTGTCCACCCGCCCCTCGCTGAGGAGCTCGCGCAGGGTCCGCTCGTCGGAGACCATCGCGCTGATCCGTTCCAGGATCGCCCTCTCGGGGCGATCTCCCGCGTGCTGCTCGGCCACGGCCGCACCTCCTCGGTCCTCGGCTCCCACTCTAGGCAGCCGGTTGCGCCCCTGCGATCGAAACACTTGCGTTTCGATAAGGCGGGCCCTAGTCTCGACGTGTACGAAACGGTTTCGTATCTCGTCGGGTTCCCGGCGTCCCGACCCCTCCCTGCCCTCCCCGTGACCGACTGGAGCGCGTCCCGCATGTCCCAGAGCACCGCCGAGCCGAAGGCCGGCACCGGCGCACCCCCCGTGGGGGCCGAGACGAAGGCGCCCGACGCCCCGGCGGCGCAGCGCTGGTGGGTCCTCGCCGTCATCGGCATCGCCCAGCTGATGGTCGTGCTCGACGCGACCATCGTGAACATCGCCCTCCCCTCCGCCCAGGCCGACCTGGGCTTCACCGACGGCAACCGGCAGTGGATCGTCACCGCCTACGCCCTCGCCTTCGGCAGCCTGCTGCTGCTCGGCGGCCGGATCGCGGACCTCTTCGGCCGCAAGACCGCCTTCCTCGTCGGCGTCGCGGGCTTCGCCGGGGCCTCCGCGCTCGGCGGCGCCGCCGGCAGCTTCGAGATGCTGGTGACCGCCCGGGCCCTGCAGGGAGCCTTCGGGGCGCTCCTCGCACCCGCCGCGCTCTCGCTGCTCACCACGACCTTCACCGACGCCAGGGAACGCGCCCGCGCCTTCGGCATCTACGGCGCCATCGCCGGCTCCGGGGCGGCCGTCGGCCTGCTGCTCGGCGGGGTGCTGACCGAGTACCTGAACTGGCGCTGGACCCTCTACGTCAACCTGGCCTTCGCGCTGGTCGCCTTCCTCGGCGGCGCGGCCCTGCTGCGGCGGGCGAGCCGCCGTCCCGGCGCGACGATCGACCTGCCCGGCACCGTGCTGGTCTCCGCGGGGCTGTTCGCCGTCGTCTTCGGCTTCTCCAACGCCGAGAGCCACGACTGGAGCTCGCCGCAGGTGTGGGGCTGCCTGGCCGCGGGCGCGCTGCTGCTGGCCGCCTTCGCCTGGTGGCAGACCCGGGCGCGGCACCCGCTGCTGCCGCTGCGCGTGCTGCTGGACCGCAACCGGGGCGCCTCCTTCGCCGCCTCGCTGGTCTCCAGCGCCGGCATGTTCGCGGTCTTCCTCTTCCTCACCTACTATCTGCGGCTCACCCTCGGCTACTCCTCGGTGCGGACGGGCCTGGCCTTCCTCCCACTGGTCGGCGCCCTGATGGTCGGCGCCCAGGTCGCCACCACCGTGCTGGTGCCCCGGGTGGGCCCGAAGCCCGTGGTGCCGGCCGGTTTCGGCCTCGCGGCGGCGGGCCTGGCCTGGCTGACCGGGCTCGGCCTGGACAGCGGCTACGCGGCCGACGTGCTGCCGCCGCTGCTGGTGATCGGCCTGGGCATGGGCCTGATCTTCCCGCCCGCGATGAACCTGGCCACCACCGGTGTCGGCGCCGAGGACGCGGGTGTCGCCTCCGCCGCCGTCAACGCCATGCAGCAGGTCGGCGGCTCGATCGGCACCGCGCTGCTGAACACCCTGGCCACCGGTGCCGCCACCGACTACGCCCTGGCCCACCGCACCGATCCGCTGGTGAAGGCGCAGGCCGCGCTGGAGGGCTACGCGACGGCCTACTGGTGGGCCGCGGCCTTCTTCGCGGCCGGCCTGGTGATCAGCTTCCTGCTCTACCGGCGTGGAATTCCTGCTCAGGACGGGAATGCTGAGGCCGCCCCGGTCGTCCACATGTAGGGGGAATGAGCTGCGGGGCCGCCCCTGAGCGGTGGGAAGGTCCCGCACGCGCCGACCCGTGGGGACGGGGTGCGGTGCGACGGAGGGCCCGGTGCCGGCGTCCGTGGTTGCACACGGAAGCCGTGCCGGGCCTTTCCCATGCGATTCCACGGTGATCCGGGGAGCCCGGGGCAGATGTGACGGAATCTGCGTGCGGTGCACCGCAAAAGGGAACCTATGGGCAGTTAATGTGCGTTTTCACTGGTCCACAGGGTTTCGTCGAAAGGCCCCTCGGTTGAACCTGCTCGACCTCCTGCTGCTGGTGCTGACCGTCGCCTACGCCGTCGCCGGCTTCCGGCGCGGACTGGTCGTGGGCTGCATCTCGCTCGCGGGCTTCCTCGGCGGTGCGGTGGTCGGCGTGTGGCTGCTGCCGTACGTGCTGCAGTACGTCGAGTCGGGCACGCCACGGGCGACGCTGGTCGCGCTGCTGACCGTCCTGGTGCCCGCGGCCGGCGGGCACGCCCTCGCCTCCGGGGTCGCCTGGAAGGTGCGGACGGGTCTGGACTGGGGCCCGCTGCGCTGGCTCGACGGGGTGGGCGGCGCGGTGGCGAACGCCGTGGCCGTGCTGCTGGTCGCCTGGGTGGCCGCGAGCGTGCTGGTGACGTCCTCCTCCAGCGTGCTGGCGCAGTCGATCCGCGGGTCCGAGGTGCTCGGCGCGGTCCAGGACACCATGCCCCGGCAGGCACCCACCTGGTTCAGCAGGGCGACCAGCGCACTGGCCGAGGCCGGGTTCCCGCAGGTGTTCAACCCCTTCGAGTCCGAGCCCGTCAACGGGGTGCCCGCGCCCTCCGGGGACAACGTCACCACCGCCGCGGCCGGCGCGGCCGCGCGCAGCACCGTCAAGATCGAGGGCGTCGCCTTCGTGGACGGCCGCCGTCAGGGCCAGGAGGGCACCGGTTTCGTCTTCGCCGACGAGCACGTCATGACCAACGCCCACGTGGTGGCCGGGGTGGACGAACCCGCGGTGCAGGTCGGCGGCCTCGGGCGGGCCTACCGGGCCACCGTGGTGCTCTTCGACCCCGGCAAGGACGTCGCCGTCCTGGACGTCCCTGGGCTGGACGCGCCCGCGCTGAGCTTCACCGGCGACGCCGTGAGCGGTGACGGCGCGGTCGTGGCGGGCTACCCGCAGGACGGCGGCCTCGACCTGCGCGCCGCGACGGTGGCCGGCCGCATCCGCGCCACCGGCCAGGACATCTACGGCGACGGAACGGTCACCCGCGACATCTACCAGGTCCGGTCCGTGGTGCGCCCCGGCAACTCCGGCGGCCCGCTGCTGGACACCTCCGGACGTGTCTACGGGGTGGTCTTCGCCCGCTCCACCGCCGACTCCACGACGGGCTACGTGCTGACCGCCGACGAGGTGCGCTCCGACGCGCTGCGCGGGGCGCGCGCCACGGAGCCGGTGGACACCGGCGACCGGGCCGCGCTGTGACGGCCGCGCTGTGACGGCCGCGCTGTGACGGCCGCGCGGTGACCGCCGGACCGCGGCGGGCCTCCGCATACGTTCGACGTTAGACTTTCCCTTTACGCGGAAAACCGGACGAACCCATCGAAGACATAGAAACCATCGAGCGTCGTCCGGCGCCGAGCCGGACGAGGACGACCGCGGCCGAGCACGCGGGAGTGGTGCCGTTGTCATGATCTCCATCCTCTTCGCCGTCCTCGCGGCCTGCAGCAACGCCTTCGGGACGGTCCTGCAGCGGCGCGCGGTGCTCACCGTCCCCGCCTCGAAGTCGCTGCGCCTGGGCCTGATGAAGGACCTGCTGCGCACCCCGGTCTGGCTCGCCGGCATCCTCGGCGTCATCCTCGCCGCGATCTTCCAGGCCCTGGCGCTGGGTACCGGTTCGCTCGCCGCGGTCCAGCCGGTGTTCATCCTGGAACTGCCGCTGGCCCTGGTGATCGGCGGCATGGTCTTCCACGTGGAGCTGTCCCACAAGGCGTGGGCCAGTGTGGCGTGCATCGCCGGGGGCCTGGCGCTGTTCCTCTTCTCGATGGCGCCCAGCGGTGGGCGGGACCAGGTGCCGGGCATCTGGTGGGTGCCGACGCTGCTGATCGTCGGCGGGCTCGGCGCCGTGCTGGTGCTCGCCGGGCTGCGGCGGCCCACCGGACTGATGCGCGCCGCCTGCCTCGGTGGGGCGGCGGCGGTCGGCAACGCCCTCACGGCCGCGCTGATCAAGTCGTCCATGGACGTCCTGGAGCACCAGGGGATCGCGGCCTGGCTGCTGTCCTGGCAGACCTACGCCTTCGCCGCGGCCGGCGGGTTCTCGTTGTTCCTGCTGGGGACCGCGATGCAGGGGGGACCGCTGATCGCCTCCCAGCCCGCCCTGACGCTCGGCGACGCCGTCGTCGGCTTCTGCCTGGGGGTCGCGCTCTACGGCGAGCAGCCGCGCACCGGCTTCTGGCTGCTGCCCGCGCTGGCGGGGTTCGCGGTCCTCAGTTACGGCGTCTTCGCGATGTCCCGCACCCAGTGCCTGTACAAGTGCGTCCACCCCGAGGAGGACCTGGCCAGCCCGGCCGGGGAACCCGCCGCCTCGACCATGTGAACCGCACGCGGACGCCCCCGGGACCGGCAGCCGGTCCCGGGGGCGTCCGCGTGCAGGGCGCCGCTCGTCAGTGGCGCGGGGCGGGGTACGCCTTGGGCAGGCGCATGCCGCGGTCGGCCATGATCTGCCGGACGTGGTTGGGGTAGTCGGTGATGATGCCGTCGATGCCCATGTCCATCAGGGCCTCGATGGTCGGGTTGTCGTCACAGGTCCACGGGATGACCTTCAGGCCGCGCTCGTGGGCGTCGTCCACCATCTTCCCGGTGACGTAGAACGTGAAGTTCGGGTCGGCGATGGTGCCGTTCTGCGGCATGCCGTAGACCGGGGAGAGCGCCTTGACGCCCGGTATGGCGGCGGCGGCCTTGACGAAGTCGCCGTCGTAGTCGTCGGCGTCGATGCCGCCGAGCCACGGGGAGGCGCCGGGCTTGCCGACCTGGAGGAAGTCGTAGTTGGTGAGCGCCACCAGCGGGTACTTCGGCGCGAGCTTGTGCATCTCGTTCAGGGCGCCCCAGTCGAAGGACTGGATGGTGACCTGCTTCTCGATGCCCGAGCGGTGGATCTCCTCGAAGACCCGGCGCACGAACAGCTCGCGCGGCGCGGTCTGCTCGGGGGCGCCGGCCTCCACCTTGGTCTCGATGTTGAGCTTGACCTTCTTGGCCTTGTAGCTCTTGACCAGGCCCAGGACGTCCTTGAGCTCCACCATGCGGTGGCCCTTGATCTGCTCCTGCTCGGGGAAGCCGGGCAGCTGCTGGTAGCCGCAGTCCATCGTCTTGATCTGGGCCAGCGTCAGGTCCTTGATGTACTTGCCGACGTACGGGTACATCGGGTCGCCCGCCGTCACGGGGCCGGTGTCCTTGCACTTCTGGGCGCTGATCTGGCGGTCGTGGTTGACGACGACCTTCTGGTCCTTGGTGACGTGGGTGTCCAGCTCCAGGGTGCTCACCCCGAGGCGCAGGGCCTTGCCGAAGCCCTCCAGGGACTCCTCGGTGGTCATGCCGATGCCACCGCGGTGGGCCTGCAGGTCGAAGGAGGCCTTGGGGGAGTGGCCGTGGCCGTCGTGGGCCGTGGCCGCCTGGGCGGCGGTGGGGACCACGAGCGCGGGTACGACGGCCAGGGCTGCGATTGCGTGCCGGAGGGACATTTACACCTCGTCTACATCGGACGAACAGGACCTGGTGACGCTAAGCCGCAGGTCGAGCGCGTACGAAGCCCGCGCATGAGGGCATGGTGAACGCCCGGGGAACGATCGTCCCCCGGGCGTGGCCCGGTCACGGACGGTGTCAGTCCAGGAGGCCGTCGTAGTCGGGGAGCTTGAAGGTGCGCTCGGCGTGGCCGCCCACCAGGTCGGTGGTGTTGTTGCCGATGTTCGCGACGATCGTGTATCCGCGCTTCTCGATGGCGGCGCGCTGCGCCGTCTTGTACGCGCTGACCTCGTCGAAGAGGTCCGGGATCGAACGGCCGTAGAGCCCGGCGACCGGGTAGCCCTCGCGGTCGAGGTTGTAGTGCGTGGCCGGGTAGATGAAGTCCGGCCGGGCGGTGACGAAGAAGACGTCCACGCCACGGGAGTCCGCGTACCGGGCGAGGTCACGCGTCGGCGCCACGGCCGGCGGGAACCACCAGTCGAAGTACGTCTCCAGCGCGGTGTTGTCGATGTCCAGCACGATCGCCAGCTTCTCGCCGGGCTTCCGGGCGGCCGTACGGTCCTGGACGTAGGTGTGCGCCTGGTCGATCACCGGGCGCACGTCCCGCAGCCAGGTCTCGTGGCCGACCGAGACGGCGGTGGCGGAGGCCGTGGTGGCCGCCGCCACCGCAACGCCGGTGGGCTCGGAGGCGTGCGCGTCGGCGGGGAGCGCGATGCCGGACACCCCGGCGGCGATGATCGCCGCGACGACGGCGCCGCGTCTCCAGGTGAGGGTTTTGAGGGTTGTCATGCACCGTACGTTCGCTGGTGCGGGTGAGCGGAAACTGGCGTTCGGATTACCGGTTGGTAACTATCCTTGGGGTTCGGACAATTGGCTGGCGAAGGCCACGAACGCGGTCCACGCGTCCGGCTCGAAGGCCAGAACCGGGCCGGACCTGTCCTTGGAGTCCCGTACGTGGACGGCAGCCGGGCCGACCGCAACTTCCACACATTCGCCGCCGTCGCTGCCGCTGTGACGGGACGTGAACCACACGAGAGCGCTCACAGTTCACCCGCAATCTGCTCGATCACCTTGGCAGAGTCCTCCGGCGTGAGGGCCTGCGCCCGGATCATGCCATAGCGCTGGTGGAGCAGACTGACCCTTTTCCGGTCATCCGTGAGCAGGCCCCCGACCTGACCTTCAGCGTAGGCGAGCAACTGGCGTTCGGGGTTCTCCAGGAAGGTGAAGGGACCGTCGAGTCCGGCGTGCGACTCGTAGCGGGCCGGCATGACCTGGATCTGGACGTTGCGCCGCCGCCCCACCTCGACGAGGTGCCGCAACTGTGCCCCCATCACGGCCCGTCCGCCCGTCGGGCGGCGCAGGAGCCACTCCTCCAGGACGAAGGAGAGCATGCACACGGGCCGGCGGGTGATCAGGGTCTGGCGGGCCAGCCGGTCCTCGGTCCAGCGCTCGACCTCGTCCTCCTCCAGGGCCGGACAGCGGGCCCCGAACACGGCACGGATGTAGGCCTCGGTCTGCAATAGGCCGTGAATGACGTGGGTGTTGTACGATCCCAGGCTCAGCGCCCGGGCCTCCTCGTCCGCGTACTCCCCGTACCCCACGGGCAGCTTCTCCCGGGACAGATGGGGTGCCACCGCCTTCAGCACCCCGGGTGAGCCCAGCAGTTGCTCGGCCCTGTCGATGAACGCCGTGCTGGCGATGCGCTCACCGCACTCGATCTTGACGGTCTGCGACTTCGAGTAGCCCGTGTGCGCCGCCACCGCGTCCAGGGTGAGCCCCTGGCCCTCGCGCAGCGCCTTGAGCAGGTCCCCGAAGATCCTCATGCTCACCGAGCGCTTGTCCTCGACCGTCACGCGGCCACCCCCGTCCGGCTCCCCTGGCGTCGTCCCGCAGCGCCACGCTAGGCACGCGGCGGGCGGCGGCACGCCGGGAACCGGCGGAATTCACCTGACGCGGGGAATCGAGGACCGGGTGTGACGCAGGCCACGCCACGGTGCCGATGGATTCACGGCGCCCGCGCGGTCCACCGGGCATGACAGAAAACGTGAAGGGCCCGGCGAGTTACTTCCCGTCGATCGAGAAGAAGTACGGCCGGCCGGTCGAGGAGTGGAAGGAGCTCATCCGCTCCTCCCCGCTGACCCGCCACATGGAGCTCGTCGGCTGGCTGAAGGCCGAGCACGGACTCGGGCACGGACACGCCAACGCCCTGGTGGCGCACACGCTCGCCGAGGGGAAGGACGCGTCGTAGCCGCCGGGTCACTCCGGCAGCCGCGTCCCCTCCGGGAGCCGTACGGCGAAGTCGTCCGCCAGGACCCGCAGCACCTCGTCCGCGTCCGCCAGTTCCCGTTCCTTGCGGGTGCCGTCGGCCGTCGTCTCCGTCAGGCGGCGTCCGGTCAGGGACAGGTGCGCGTCGCCGGTGGTGCGCTGGGCGTAGACGCCGCGGGAGAAGGGGGAGCGCGGGTTGGTCGCCACGTGCCAGTTGATGACCTCGTAGTCGGGGGCCTGGAAGGGTTCCACCGTGAAGGCGTACTGGTCCTCCCAGCCGTCGTCAGCGGCGCCGGGCGGGTACGCCTGGAGCTTCCACAGTTCCAGCGGCCCGTCGTGCGGCGCGTGGACCAGCCGGTGGCGGCGCGGCGCGTCGTGCAGCTCCACGTCCGCCACCAGCGGCAACGGCTCCAGCAGGGCGCCGATGCTCCCGAAGCCGACGTCGCTCACGTACGGCACCGGCTCGCCGGGCACCTCGGCGAGCATGAGCATGTGCGTACGGGGGCGGACGTCCCCCGGCTTCGCCCCCACCAGCACGCGCGCGGTGAGCAGCGTGACTCGGAACCCGAGGGCGGTGAGCGCCGCGGCGAACAGGGTGTTGTGCTCGTAGCAGTAGCCCCCGCGCCGGCCGTGGACGAGCTTTGCCTCCAGATCGGGCAGCGCGAGCGAGGGCGCCCGGCCCAGGACGGGGTCGAGGTTCTCGAACGGGATGCCCAGCATGTGGGCGCGGTGCACGGACCGCAGCACCTCCGCCGTGGGGCGGCGTTCCCCGGCCCAGCCGATGCGGGCGAGATAGGCGTCGAGATCGAGCGTCATACGACCACCCTACGGATGCGGGGCGATTCCTTCGCCCCACGGACCGGCCCCTACACGGGTGCGGGGTGGCGGTCGTCCTCGCTCTCCTCCAGGAGTTTGCGGGCGAGGCTGTCGACGGCGCGGTCCATCAGGGCACGGTCGGCGGGGTCGGCGATCGTCCAGTCGTCGAGCCGGGAGTCCAGCCAGCGGCGCCAGGCCGCGGCGAGGAGGTCGAGCTGGGCGCGGCCGGCCGCGGTGAGGGTGAGGGTGTCGCCGTCCACGCGGGCCCAGCCGCCGCGGGCCACCTTGGCGAAGGCGGGTTCGAGGACCTCGCCGGGCATGTGGTGGGCGCGGGCGACGGCGTCCAGTGAGGCGCCGCCCTGGAAGCGGTCGCGCCAGTGGATCTGCCCGAGCGCCCAGGCCTCGCCCGGGGTGAGCGGGGAACCGGAGTCGGCCAGGATGCGGAGGGCGACGGCGGGCTCCGCGGCGTGTTCGCGGCGCATGACGCCCGCGACCGCCCGCTCCAGTTGGACGACGGCGTCGGGGGAGTCGGGGGCGGAGAAGCCCTCGCCCATGTCCGAGGCGCCGGCGCGGGCGCTGTCGCGCAGCGGCACCTCCTTGAGGAACCAGGCGATGACGAAACCGGCCAGGGCCACCGGGGCGACCCACAGGAAGACGTGCTGGATCGTGTCGGCGTAGGCGTCGACGATCGGGGCGGCCCGGTCGGGCGGGAGCGCCCGCAGGGCCTGCGGGTCCTGCGCCGCGGCGGCCGGGACGCCGGGCACCTCGGCGAGGGCGGCGGACAGGGCGGGGCCGAGCCGGTTGCCGTACAGGGTGCCGAAGACGGCGGTGCCGAAGGCGCTGCCGAGGGTGCGGAAGAAGGTCACCCCGGAGGTGGCGGTGCCCAGTTCCGCGTACGCGACGGTGTTCTGGACGGCGATCGTCAGGACCTGCATGGCCAGGCCGATGCCAAGGCCGAAGACGAGCATGTACAGGGACTCCAGCCACGGCCCGGTCGCCCGGTCCATGGTGGACATCAGGTACAGGCCGAGCGCCATGACGGCGGTGCCCGCGATGGGGAAGGCCTTGTAGCGCCCGGTGCGGCCGATGACGGTGCCGGAGGCCATGGACGTGCCGAGCAGTCCGGCGACGAGCGGGAGGGTGCGGACCCCGGACTCGGTGGCGGAGACCCCGTCGACGAACTGGAGGTAGGTCGGCAGGTAGGTGAGCGCGCCCAGCAGCGCGAAGCCGACGATGAAGCTGAGCAGCGAGCACACGACGAAGACCGGGTTGCGGAACAGGTGCATGGGGAGCATCGGCTCCCTCGCGCGCAGCTCGACCAGGACGAACGCGGTCAGCAGCACGGCCGAGGAGACGAACAGCCCGACCACGACGGCGGAGTCCCAGGCGTACTGGCTGCCGCCCCACTCCAGGGCGAGCACCAGTCCCGAGGCGCCCAGGGCGACCAGCGCGATGCCCGCGTAGTCGACGACGGGGCGGACGGCGGCCCGGACGACGGGGACGGTACGGGCGGCCATCACGACCATCACGATCGCGACGGGGACGTTGACGTAGAAGCACCAGCGCCAGGTGGCGTGGTCGGTGAACAGACCGCCCAGCGTCGGGCCGACGACCGTCGTGACCCCGAAGACCGCGCCCAGCGCGCCCTGGTACTTGCCGCGCTCGCGCAGCGGGATGACGTCGGCGATCAGGGCCATCGCCGTGACCATGAGTCCGCCGCCGCCGATCCCCTGGACGGCGCGGGCGACGATCAGCATGAGCATGCTGGTGGCGGCGCCCGCGAAGACCGAGCCGGCGACGAAGACGACCGCGCTGACCTGGAAGACGACCTTGCGGCCGAACAGGTCGCCGAACTTGCCGACCAGCACGGTGGAGACGGTCTCCGCCAGCAGGTAGGCCGTGACCACCCAGGCCATGTGCCCGGCACCGCCGAGGTCCGCGACGATCGTCGGGAGCGCGGTGGAGACGATCGTCTGGTCCAGGGCCGCCAGCAGCAGGCCGAGCACGATCGTCACGAAGACGACGTTGGTCTGGCGGCGGCTCAGGGCGGGCGGCCGGCCGGCGGTGGGGACGGTGACGGCCATGGCTCCACCCTCGCGCGGGCCCGCCGGTGCCGCCCGGCCACACGCCCGTACGGGCTATGCGCGGGCGTCCGCTACCGCTTGAGCTCCTCGCGCAGCCTGCGGTCGATCGCCAGGGCGAGCTCCGCCTCGACGACGGCCTGCACCAGGGGGCGCAGCCGGGCGATCGCCTCGCTCAGCCGGGTGGTGTCGCCGGACTGCAGGTCGGCCTCCGCGTCCGGCAGGACGTAGGTGCGGGCCAGCTCGACGAAGAGCTCGGCGAGCAGGTCCATGCGGCCCCGCATGGCGCGGCCCGCGGCGAGCACCTCGGCGAGCGGGACGCCCTCCCGGACCAGGGCGGCCGAGGCCTCCAGCAGCCGGCGGCTGACGTGGACGACGTCGTCGCCGTCCACGGCGAGGTAGCCGATGTCCAGGGCGGTGGCCAGGTTCTCCGCGGTGGCCTGGTCGCCGTAGTGGTCGGCGAGGCCCTCCGGGGTGAGCCGCAGCGGCTCCTCCTCCGACCAGCGGGTGGGCAGTCCCGGGTCCAGGCCGAGCAGTTCGCCGACGTCGCGGCGGCCGCTCTCCCAGGCGTCCATCAGCTCGGCGATGCCGCCGAGGGTGTGGCCCCGCTCCAGCAGGGCCGTGATGGTCCGCAGCCGGGCCAGGTGGTGGTCGTTGTACCAGGTGATGCGGCCCTCGCGGCGCGGCGCCGGGAGCAGCTTGCGCTCCCGGTAGAAGCGGACGGTACGCACCGGGACCCCGGCCGCTTCGGCCAACTCGTCCATCCGGTACTCGCGCTCGTGCGTCGCCACGCCGATCAGCCTATGCGGTGCGCGCGTCACGTCGCGCCGCCCGCCCTCTACCGCTGGTAACGCCTTCTGGTCTACGCTCCGAACCGCGCCAGTGAACACTGGCGCGATTCGGCAAGGGGCGGCACCGAGAGGCGGCGGTATGGCCGGACACAGCGAACACGTGCGGGTTGCGGTGATCGGATCGGGGTTCGGCGGACTCGGCGCCGCCGTACGGCTGCGACGCGAGGGGATCACCGACTTCGTCGTCCTGGAGCGCCGGGACTCCGTCGGCGGGACGTGGCGGGACAACAGCTACCCGGGGTGCGCCTGCGACGTGCCCTCGCACCTGTACTCGTTCTCCTTCGCGCCGAACCCGCAGTGGCCGCGCACCTTCTCCGGCCAGCCGCACATCCGGGCCTACCTGGAACGGGTCGCGGACACCTTCGGCCTCCGCCCGCACCTGCGCCTCGGCACGGAGGTCACCGAGGCCCGCTGGGAGGCCGGCGCCCGGCACTGGCGCATCACCACCTCCCGCGGCGAACTCACCGCCGACGTCGTGGTCTCGGCCACCGGGCCGCTGTCCGACCCCAAGCTGCCGGACGTCCCCGGTCTCGACGCCTTCCCGGGGAAGGTCTTCCACTCCTCGCAGTGGGACCACGACTTCGACCTCAAGGGCAAGCGGGTCGCCATGGTCGGCACCGGGGCCTCGGCCATCCAGATCGTGCCCGCGATCCAGCCCGAGGTGGAGCGCCTGACCGTGGTGCAGCGGACGCCCCCGTGGGTGATGCCGCGCATGGACCGCGGGATCAGCCGGGCCGAGCAGTGGCTGCACGGCAAGGTGCCGGCCACCGCCAGGGCGCGGCGCGGACTGCTCTGGCTGATCCGCGAGTTCCAGGTCGGCGCGTTCACCAAGCGCCCGGCGATGATGCGCGGCGCCCAGGCCATGGCGGCCGCGCACCTGCGCAAGGCCGTCAAGGACCCGGCGCTGCGGGCCAAGCTGACCCCCGACTACCGGATCGGCTGCAAGCGCATCCTGCTGTCCAACGACTACTACCCGGCGCTCGCGCGGCCCAACACCGAGGTCGTCGCCTCCGCGCTGAAGGAGGTGCGCGGCTCGACCCTCGTCATGGCCGACGGCACCGAGCGCGAGGCCGACGTCATCGTGTTCGGCACCGGCTTCCACGTCACCGACATGCCCATCGGCGATCGGGTGTTCGGCGCCGACGGCCGCTCGCTGACCGAGCACTGGAAGGACGGCATGGCCGCGCTGCGCGGCTGCACCGTCGACGGGTTCCCCAACCTGCTGTTCGTCATCGGACCCAACACGGGTCTCGGGAACAGCTCGATGATCCTGATGATCGAGTCCTCGCTGAACTACGTCGCCGCGTACCTGCGCGCCCTGGACACCACCGGCGCCGCCGCGCTCGACGCCCGCCCGGAGGCCGTGCGGTCCTGGAACGAGGAACTGCAGCGCCGCATGGCGCGCACGGTCTGGAACACCGGGGGCTGCGTCAGCTGGTACCTGGACGACCAGGGCCGCAACACCACCGTCTGGCCCGGGACGACCGCGGAGTTCCGGCGCGCCACGCGCCGGCTGGAACTGCAGGAGTACGAGACCGTGCCCGCCGGTGCCCCCGGGGAGCACCCGGAGCGCGTGGAGGTTGCCTCGTGACCGCGTCCGTCTTCGACCTCCCGGCCGCCCGCCGCACGCACTCCGTGCGGTCCGCGGACGGCACCTCGATCCACGTGGAGGAGTACGGCCCCGAGGCCGGCACCGCGCCCACCGTGGTGCTGATCCACGGCTGGACGTGCAGGACCCTCTTCTGGGCCCCGCTCATCCACGAACTCGCCGGGGAGTACCGGGTCGTGGCGTACGACCAGCGCGGCCACGGAGCCAGCGGGACCCCGCGCCGCGGCGGCTACGGCACCGGCGCGCTCGCCGACGACCTCACCGCGGTCCTGGAGTCCGTCGTCGAGGGCGACGAGAAGGTGGTGCTGGTCGGCCACTCCATGGGCGGGATGACCGCGATGGCGGCCGGCGACCGCGCCGCCGTGCAGACCCGCACGGCCGCGGTACTGCTGGCCAGCACCGGCAGCGGGCGGCTGCTCGCCGAGGCGGCGGTGCTGCCCCCGCGGGTGCGCAGCAAGCGGGTGCGCGACGCCTTTCACCGCTTCCTGCTGGTCAGTTCGGCGCCGCTCGGCCCGCAGTCCGCGGTGACCCGGGCCGCGCTCAAGTACGGGATCCTGGGAGCGGCGTCGAGCAAGGAGCTGGTGGCCGCCACCGCCCGCATCGTGCACGCCTGCGGGCGCCGGCAGCGCGCGGCGTGGGGCCGGGTGCTGGCCGGGCTCGACCTGGACGCGGGCGTCTCCGCGCTGCGCGCGCCCACCGCCGTGCTCGTGGGCGGCGCCGACAAGCTCACCCCGCCCGCGCACGCGCACGGCATGGCCGCCCGGCTCTCCCGGTTCGCCGGGCTCACCGAACTGCCGGGCCTCGGCCACATGACGCCGCTGGAGGCACCGGCCGCGGTGGCGGGCGTCGTACGCACCCTCGTCGAGGACCACCTGCGGCCCGGGGCCCAGGTCAAGGAGGAGACGGCATGAGCAGGTCGCTGAACGGGCAGGTCGCGGTGGTGACCGGCGCCGCCCGTGGGGTGGGGGCGCTGCTGGCCCGCAAACTCGCCGCGCGCGGCGCCCGGTTGGCGCTGGTGGGGCTGGAGCCGGACGAACTGAAGCGCGTCGCAGCGGAGATCGGCCCCGACACCGGGTACTGGACGGCCGACGTCACCGACCGGGAGGCCATGGCCCGCGTGGCCGGGGAGGTCGTGGAGCGCTACGGCCGCGTCGACGTCGTGGTCGCCAACGCCGGTGTGGCGACCGGCGGTCCGTTCCTGGACGTGGACCCCGCCGACTTCGAACGCGTCATCCAGGTCAACCTGCTCGGCAGCGTGGTCACCGCCCGCGCGTTCCTGCCCGCCCTGCTCGCCTCGCGCGGCTACCTGCTGCAGATCGCCTCGCTCGCCGCGATCACCCCGGCGCCGCTGATGACCGCGTACTGCGCGAGCAAGGCGGGGGTCGAGTCCTTCGCGCACTGCCTGCGCGCCGAAGTCGGCGTCAAGGGCGTCAAGGTCGGTGTGGGGTACCTGAGCTGGACCGACACCGACATGGTGCGCGGCGCCGACGAGGACGACGTGATGCGCGAGGCCCGCGCACGGCTGCCCTGGCCGGCCAACCGCACCTACCCGCTGGAGCCGGCGGTCGAGCGCATCGCGGACGGGATCGCCCGCCGCTCGCCGCACGTCTACGCCCAGTGGTGGCTGCGTGGAATGCAGTCCGTGCGCGGGTACTTGCCGGGCCTGATCGGGGGTGCCCTGGGGCGGCGCGAAATGCGCCGCCTGGAGCCGAGGATCGCCGCCGCGGGCGGCATCCGGCACGGACTCGTCGGCCGCGGCGGCGCTGCGGACGAGCGGGCCCGGTCGGAAAGGCCCGTCTGACCAGCGCCGTTCACGGAACGCGTTCGTCCGAAGTGCGTACTGTGTCCGGCCGTGTCAGCCTGGTCGAGGCCCATTCCATACATCACGAAGGAGTGATCATGGGCAAGAACGACCCCACGCGAAACAAGGCCGGGCAGCAGAACCGCCCGCAGGCTCAGCCCCAGTCCCAGGAGCGCATCGGCCAGACCCGCGAGCGCGCTCAGGGCCCGGCAGGCGAGCCGATGCGCCAGCAGGGCAAGCAGCAGCACCGCGAGCCCGGCCACGGCCAGCCGGCCAGGACGTCCCCGCAGTCGATGCCCAAGGGCGACCGCCAGCGCTCGCTGGAGGAGATCGACGAGCGGCAGGACCGGGACAGCTGACCCGCGTGGTCCAGGCGTGAGCGTGGAGGGGCGCGCCCGTTCAGGGCGCGCCCCTTCCGTCGCCCCTGACGGGGGAGGGACTCAAGGACGCGGGGGGAGCGGGGGCCGACGCCGGTCCGGGCGGTCGGACAGATCGGGCGGTGTGGAGGCCGGGTGCTTCTCCAGCAGGTCAAGTGCCGTCTGCACGGCGACCTCCAGGTCGGTGCGGCGGCCCTCCGCCCAGTCCAGCGGGGTGCGGATGACCGGGATGTCCGGTTCCACGCCGTAGTTCTCCACCGACCAGCCGTAGGCCTCGAACCAGGCGGCGTTCATCGGCACCGTGATCACCGTGCCGTCGCCCAGCCGGTGCCGGCCGGTCATGCCGACCACGCCGCCCCAGGTGCGGTGACCCACCACCGGGCCGATGCCCAGCAGCCGGAACGTGGCGGTGATCATGTCGCCGTCAGAGGCCGTCGCCTCGTCCGCCAGCGCGACGATCGGCCCGCGCGGGGCGTTGCCCGCGTAACTCACCGGCTGCGCGTGCCGGGTGTGGTCCCAGCCGAGGATCTTGCGGGTCAGGCTCTCCACCACCAGGTCGCTGATGTTGCCGCCCGCGTTGCCGCGCACGTCGACGATGAGCGCCGGATGGACGATCTCGATGCGCAGGTCGCGGTTGAACTGCGCCCAGCCCGAGCCCCCCAGGTCGGGGATGTGCAGGTAGCCGCACCTGCCCTCGCTCAACGCCCGGACGACCGCGCGTCGTTTGGCCACCCAGTCCTGGTAGCGCAGCGGCCGTTCGTCCACCAGCGGCACGACCGCGACCCGGCG
This sequence comes from Streptomyces sp. PA03-5A, assembly GCF_033792725.1. Taxonomy (NCBI): domain Bacteria; kingdom Bacillati; phylum Actinomycetota; class Actinomycetes; order Kitasatosporales; family Streptomycetaceae; genus Streptomyces; species Streptomyces sp. PA03-5A. Next base: position 79,733 of record NZ_JARAVL010000028.1, read on the forward strand.
CGGATGCCCGCCGTCGGGCGGGGTGAAGGTCAGCTCCACCGTGGTGCCGCCCGCGGCCGACAGCAGCGGACCGGGTCCGGCGACCGGGTCGACGGCACGGCCGTCGACGTGGGTGAGCGTCGCGCCCTCCAGGACGCCGGTGCCGGCCAGCGGCGAACGGGCCCTGGAGTCCGAGGACTCGCCGGGCAGGATGCGCGCGAGCACCCACCGGCCGTCCTTGGTGTGGACGAAGTTGATCCCGAGCAGCCCGATCGGCCGCTGGTAGTGCGGCGGCCCCTCGCTGCGGCGGGCGGGCGCCACGTACGCGTGCGAGGTGCCCAGTTCGCCCAGGACCTCGCGCTGGAGGTCGGCGAACTCGTCCGGGGTGGCGACCCGTTCGACCAGCGGACGGTACTGGTCGAGGATCGCCGGCCAGTCGATGCCGCACATGTCCGGCGCCCAGAAGTAGTCGCGGATGATCCGCCCGGCCTCGTCGAACGCCTGCCGCCACTCGGCGGGCGGGTTCGCCTCGTGCAGGATCCGGCGCATGTCGATGTACACGGTGGAGTCCAGGTCGCCCGGCTCGTACGCCGGGACCACGGTCAGGTCCCCCTCGTCGAAGACCACCAGCTGCGTGCCGTCGCCGCTGACCCGGTACCAGTCCATGTGCCGCACCAGCTCGACCCGCTTGGACTTGGCCAGGCCGAAGTACTCCAGGGTGGGGCGCGCGGAGGGGTCGGTCGGATTGACGAAGGTCTCGCCGAGCGCGCCGGAGATCGGCCAGCGCAGCCAGGTCAGCCCGCCCCGCACCGCCTCCAGCGAGCTGTACTTGGAGGCGGGCACCGGGAAGGGCGTCACCCGCATCGGCAGCCCGGCCGCCTCCACGGCCAGCGGCCCCTCGGCGAAGCCGGTCGGGTCCAGCCCGCCCCCCGGCGGGCGGCCCTCCACCGGCAGCGCGAAGGGCGAGGGCGTCGCCGAGTGCAGCGGCACCAGGTGCGGGCGGCAGCCCAGTGGGAAGGACAGGTCGCCGGTGTGCACGTCGTACACCGGGTCGAAGCCGCGCCAGGACAGGAAGGCCAGGTAGCGGCCGTCGCGGGTGAAGACCGGCTGCTCGTCCTCGAAACGGCCGTTGGTGACGTCGATGAGGGTGTGCTTGCCGGTCTCCGGGTCCGGGCTGAGCCGGGCGATCCGGATCTTCCGCAGCGAACGGCCGATGACCGGGTGGGACCAGGCGATCCAGTTGGAGTCCGGGGAGAAGGCCAGGTCACGGACGGGGCCGTTGGTGGAGCGGACGAGCTCGGCCACGACGCCCGACTCCGCGTCGACCATGAGCAGCCGCCCGTCGTGGGAGGCGACGGCGAGGATCTGGCCGTCGGGCGAGGGCACCAGTTCGTGGACGCGGCCGAGCAGCCCGCACGCCAGCCGCGTGCCGCCGCTGCGGCACGGGGGCCGTGGCAGCGTCTGCCCCTCGGCGGACGCCGGGTCCTGCGCCGGTTCCTCCTCCGCCTCCTCCACGGACCGCAACGCCTGCGCGACGGCGTCGTCGGCGTCGGCGATGTCGGCCGCGGCCAGCGCCGCGGGGCGGCCCGGCAGCGCGGCGATCTCGATGGCGTCCTCGCCCTCGGCGTCGGTGACGAAGGCGATCCGACCGGTGTCGCCCAGCATGACCGGCAGCCGGACCCGCGACCCGGGCACGTCGGAGATGGTGCGCGCGGGCCCGTCGCGGTGGGTGAGCCAGTACAGGCTGCCGCGCACGCACACCGCGCTGGCGCGGCCGGTGCGGTCCACGGCCAGCCCGTCCAGGTACGCCGAGGCCGGGACCTGGTACGGGCGCCGGCCGGCGCGCGGGCCGCCGAGGTCGACCGCGACGCGGTGCGGCACCGACCCCGGGCCGAGGTCGTCGACCAGCCACACCTCACCCGCGCACTGGTAGACCACGCGCGTGCCGTCGGTCGCGGCGCTGCGGGCGTAGAAGTCGGCGTGGTCGGTGTGCCGCCGCAGGTCCGTGCCGTCCGGCAGGCAGGAGTACAGGTTGCCGACGCCCTCGTGGTCGGAGAGGAAGGCGATGCGCCCCGCCACGAACATCGGCGACTCCAGGTGGCCGTCGACCTCCGGCACCAGCCGCCGGCACTGCAGCCACAGCCGCCCCGTCGCCCCGCCCCGGTACCGCTTCCACGAGGCCGGTTCGTGCGGCGCGGTCGCCGTCAGCAGCAGCGTCCGGTGCTCGCCCTCGGCGCTGTCGTCCACGGCGATGTCCGACACCGGGCCCCAGGGCAGACGGCTGCCCGGGCCGCCCTCGTCGGGGATCGCGTAGGCCCACGTGTAGTGCGAGAACGGCTCGCCGTGCGACGAGACCGCCAGGATCCGGCCGTCCGGCGTCCAGGAGCGCACGCGCGTGTCAGTGCTGCCCCAGTAGGTCAGCCGGCGGGCCGGGCCGCCCTCGACCGGCGCGACGTACACCTCGGGGTCGAGGGAACGCCAGCTGTTGAAGGCGATCACGGAGCCGTCGGGCGAGAAGCGCGGATGCCCGACCCGGATCCGGTCGGCCGTCACCCGCCACGCGCGCCCCTCGTCCAGGGGCGCGACCCAGATGTCGTCCTCGGCGACGAAACAGAGCCGCTCGCCGTGAACATGCGGAAACCGGAGGTATGCGGCGTCGCTCACTCATCCATCGTTCGCGGCTCCCGGAGCCCGGGCAACTTTTCCGGTCCGCGTCAGCGCAGGCACTCCCGCACCGCGCGGACCAGTGCCTGGGCGCGGGGATCGGCGGTGACGTTCTTCTGCATGCCGTTGGTGACGTATCCGAAGGCCACGCCCTCGCCGGGGTCCGCGAAGCCCAGCGACCCGCCCCGGCCGGGGTGGCCGAAGGAGCCGGGGGACAGGAGCGGGGCCGCCGGGCCGTGCAGCATGAAGCCCAGGCCGAAGCGGGTGTTCACCACCAGCACGCGGTCCGGGCCCTCCGACTCCGGGGTGCGTGCCGAGGTGAGGGTCGCCGGGGCGAAGAGCCGCGCCCCCGGGCCCTCGACCTCCCCGATCAGCGCGGCGTAGAAGCGGGCCAGCGAGCGCGCGGTGGCGATCCCGCCGGAGGCCGGCAGCTGCGCCGCGTGGTACCCGGGGTCGTTCTCGTCCGGTAGCGGGTCGATCGCGCCGAACGCGCGCCGGGTCAGCGACGACGGGTCCTCGTACGCCTCGGTCACGTTCCGCTTGGGTCGCGCCCGCAGCCCGGCCGCGGCCGGCGGCGGCGGGGTCTCCACGGAGGCGATCCGCCCGACGCGGCGCTCCTCGCCCGCGGGCAGCCCGACCCACAGGTCGAGGCCGAGCGGGCGGGCGATCTCCTCCGCCACGTAGCGCCCTATGGACCGGCCGCCGCTCGCCCGTTGCACCAGCTCGCCGATCAGCCAGCTGTAGGTCTGCGCGTGGTAGCCGTGGTCCGTCCCCGGTGCCCAGAACGGGGCCTGGGCCGCGAGCGCCCGCGGTCCGCTGCTGCCGTCTTGCGCCTGGCCCGGGCTGAGCGGGGTGTCCAGCGCCGGCACACCGGCCCGGTGCGCCAGGGCGTCGCGGAACGTGACCCGCTCCTTGCCGGCGGTCTTGAACTCGGGCCAGTACGTGCCGACGGGCGCGTCCAGGTCCAGCTGGCCCCGCTGGTGCAGCAGGAGCAGGCACGCCGCGGCCACGCCCTTCGTCGCCGAGCGCACCACCTGCGCGGTGTCCTGCGCCCAGGGCGCGCCCCCGTCCCCGTCCCCGTCCCCGTCGGCGGAGCCCGCCCACAGGTCCACGACCTTGCGGCCGTCCCGGTACAGCGCCACGGCCGCGCCGCGCTCGCCCCGCTCCTCGAAGTTCCGGACGAAGGCCTCCCGGACCGGCTCGAAGCCTTCCGTCACTGCTCCGTGGACGTCCACCACAGCCCGTGCTCCCACCATGCGCCGCCGTTGTTGCTCCTCCCATGGTGCCTCCCGCCCGCGACCGGTCAGGACCGGGGTCGGCACGGCGCGGCAGCGCCAGGGGGTGTCCCGGGAAGCGGTCAGGCGGTGGCCTTCGCCGCGGCACGGCCCGCCGTACGGCCGGAGAAGATGCAGCCGCCGAGGAAGGTCCCCTCCAGCGAGCGGTAGCCGTGCACCCCGCCGCCGCCGAAGCCGGCCGCCTCACCCGCCGAGTACAGCCCGGGCAGCGGCTCGCCGTCGGCGCGCAGCACCCGCGCGTCCAGGTCGGTCGCCATCCCGCCGAGCGACTTGCGGGTCAGGATGTTCAGCCGTACGGCGATCAGCGGGCCCGCCTTCGGGTCCAGCAGCCGGTGCGGCGCCGCGGTGCGGATCAGCTTGTCGCCGATGTAGTTGCGGGCCCCGCGGATCGCGGTGACCTGCAGGTCCTTGGTGAAGGTGTTGGTGATCTCGCGGTCGCGGGCCTCGATCTCGCGGCGCAGCGCGGTCTCGTCGATCAGGTCGTCCTTGGTGATCGCGTTCATGCCGCGCACCAGCGCCGCCAGGTCGTCCTCGACGACGAAGTCGACGCCGTGCTCCTTGAACGCCTCGACCGGGCCCGGCGCCCCCGGCAGCGCGCGCTTGAGCACGTCGCGCACGCTCTTTCCGGTCAGGTCCGGGTTCTGCTCGGAGCCCGACAGCGCGAACTCCTTCTCGATGATCTTCTGGGTGAGGACGAACCACGTGTACTCGTGGCCGGAGCGCATGATGTGCTCCAGCGTCCCCAGCGTGTCGAAGCCCGGGAAGAGCGGCACCGGCAGGCGCTTGCCGGTCGCGTCCAGCCACAGGGAGGACGGCCCCGGCAGGATGCGGATGCCGTGCCTGGCCCAGATCGGGTTCCAGTTCTCGATGCCCTCGGTGTAGTGCCACATCCGGTCGCCGTTGATCAGGTGCGCCCCGGCCGCCTCGGCGATCCCCAGCATCAGGCCGTCCACGTGCGCCGGAACGCCCGACAGCAGCTTGCGCGGCGGCGTGCCCAGGCGCTCCGGCCAGGCCTTGCGCACCAGGTCGTGGTTGCCGCCGATGCCGCCCGAGGTGACGACCACCGCCTGCGCCCTGAGCTGGAACTCCGCGCGGATCTCCCGCGAACTCGCCTGGCCGCGCTCGGCGTCGCTGTCCACCAGGACCTCGCCCGCCACGCCGTCCACCGCGTCGCCCGTCGTCGTCAGCGCCGTCACGCGGTGCCGGAAACGCAGCTCGACCAGCCCCTTGGCGACCGCCTCCCGCACCCGGCGGACGAACGGCGCCACGACGCCCGGCCCGGTGCCCCAGGTGATGTGGAAGCGGGGCACCGAATTGCCGTGCCCGGTGGCGAGGTAGCCCCCGCGCTCCGCCCAGCCCACCACCGGGAAGAACCGTATCCCCTGCGCGTGCAGCCAGGACCGCTTCTCGCCGGCGGCGAAGTCCACGTACGCCTCGGCCCACTTGCGCGGCCAGTGGTCCTCGGCACGGTCGAATCCGGCGGTCCCCATCCAGTCCTGCAGGGCGAGTTCGCGGCTGTCCTTGATCCGCATCCGGCGCTGCTCGGGGGAGTCGACGAGGAACAGCCCGCCGAAGGACCAGAACGCCTGGCCGCCGAGGTTGCTCTCCGGCTCCTGGTCGAGCAGGAGGACCTTGCGGCCCGCGTCGGCCAGCTCGGCCGTCGCGACCAGACCGGCCAGCCCCGCTCCGACGACGATGACGTCCGCGTCCAGCGCCATGGTGTGCCTTTCCGCTCCCCTTTGGTGTGCAGGCACGTTACGCTACGCGCGAGTAAGGAGGCGAGAGGGCAGCGCCTTTCAACATCGCTCGCCGGCGGGGGATGACGCCATGCGCAGGTTCGAGGGACACGTCGCCGTCGTCACCGGAGGCGCCCAGGGCATCGGCGCGGCGACCGCCCGGCGCCTGATGTCCGAGGGCGCGGACGTCCTGCTGGCCGACCTGGACGCGGAGCGTGCCGCCGCGACGGCGGAGGCCCTCGGCAAGGAGACCGGCGGCCGGGCCGCGGCGGTGGCGTGCGACGTCGTCGACCAGGCCGCGGTGGACGCCGCCATGACGTACGCCGCCGAGCGCTTCGGGCGGCTCGACGTGCTCGTCAACAACGCCTACGCCTGCCACGTGGACCCGCCGCGGTTCGAGGACCTGCCCGACGTGGAGTGGTACGAGGACCTGGAGGTCACCCTCACCGGGGCCATGCGCTGCGCCCGCGCGGCGCTTCCGCTGCTGGCGCAGGCGGGCGGGCGCGGGGCGATCGTCAGCATCGGCTCCGTCAACGGGCACATGAACTTCGGCAACCACGCCTACAGCGCCGCCAAGGCGGGCCTCGCCTCGCTGACCCGCACGCTGGCCGTGCACGCCGCCCCGCGCGGCGTCCGGGTCAACCTCGTCGCCCCCGGCACGGTGCGGACGCCCGCGTGGGCGGGGCGCGAGGAGGCCCTCGACCGCCTCACCGGGGTCTACCCCCTCGGGCGGGTCGGCGAGCCCGACGACATCGCGGCGGCCGTCGCGTTCCTCGCCTCCCGGGACGCGTCCTGGATCACGGGCCTCACGCTCCCCGTCGACGGGGGCATCCTCGTCAACGGATCCGCCTTCCGCGCGGCGCTGGACTGACGCCCGGGCCCGGTGTCTGTCTGCGGCTCGTTTGCGGCGGGCGGTTTCCCCGCCCGCCCTCCCGATTGCCCGGCGCGGCACCGGCCCCACACGTACGCGGCGAGGCGGTCGCTGACCGCGCCGGGCAATCCTGCGGGAGGGCGGGGGATGCCCGCCGCAGGCGCAACGCACCCGCACACAACCACCGGGCCGCAGACGAACGCGTCGTCACACGTGAAGCATGAGCCCGATCCCGGCCACGACCACGAGCGCCGCGACGATGCGCGGGCGCCCCAGCCGCTCCTTGAAGAAGACCGCCCCGATGACCGCCCCCGCGATGATGGAGGTCTCCCGGAGGGCCGCGATCGGCGCGAGGGCGCCCCGCGTCTGGGCCCACAGGACGAGGCCGTACGCGGACATGGACAGCGCCCCGCCGAGCAGTCCGCGGGCCGCGACCGGGCGCAGTTGCGCGGGGAGCGCGGCGCGGCGCACCGCGAGGGCGCAGCACACGAGCAGGACGCCCTGGATGAGCAGGAGCCAGGCGACGTAGCCCAGGGCGGTGCCGGACGCGCGGACGCCGACCCCGTCGACCACGGTGTACGCCGCGATGGTCAGCCCGGTGCCCACGGCCGCGCCCACCGCCGGCCAGTCCTTGCTGCGGCCGCGCATGCCCCACAGGGCGGCCCCGCCGAGCCCGGCGGAGGCGACGAGGACGCCCGCGGTCTGCAGGGCGTCCGGCACCTCGCCCACGAAGACCGCCGCCAGCAGCGTCACGACCATGGGGGCGACACCGCGCGCGATGGGGTAGACCTGCCCGAAGTCCCCCAGCGTGAAGGACTTCATCAGCAGGTACATGTACGCCATGTGGATCCCCACCGAGACGATCAGGTAGGGCCAGGCGTCCCCCGCGGGCAGCGGGGCGAACCCGGCGGTCGCCGCGCCGCAGATCGCTCCGCCGCCCCCGACGAGGGTGAACGCGACGAGCCGGTCCTTGATGCCGTGGGCGATGGCGTTCCACGCCGCGTGGGTGACCGCCGCGAGCAGGACGGCCGCCGCTATCAGGGGCGTCACGCGGTGCGTTCGCGGACGTCGGCGAGGGTCGCCCCGGCGTGCCCGACCAGTTCGGCCGGGGCCATGGGGAAGACGGTGTGCGGGGTGCCGGCGGCCGCCCACACGGTGCCGTGCGCCAGCAGCCCCCGGTCGGCGAGGACGGTGGTGCGGGTCCGGTGCCCGAAGGGGGGTACGCCGCCGATGGCGTACCCCGTGGTCTCGCGCACCAGGTCCGCGTCGGCCCGGCGTACTTCGTTCGCGCCGAGTTCGGCGCGGACCCGCTCCACGTCGACCCGGGACGCGCCGTCCATCAGCACCAGCACCGGGACCCCGTCCGCCGCGAAGATCAGGGACTTGACGATCTGGCCGAGCTCGCAGCCGATCGCCGCGGCGGCCTGCGCCGCGGTGCGGGTCGCGTCCGGGAAGGCGCGCACGGGTACCTGGAGCCCCAGCGCGGTGAGTGCCTCCGCGAACCGGGGATGGGCTGCAGCTGATGTCGACATGGCCAGCACGCTAGCCCTCGGCGGGGCCGGGGTGCCAAGCCATTTGCGGGCGGGTCACGAGGCGGCCTTCAGCACCGAGGCCACGATCGGCCCGGCGGAGTCGCCGCCGTGCCCGCCCTCCAGGACCATCCCGGCGGCGGCGACGTCACCGCGGTAGGCGAGGAACCACCCGTTGGGCTGTTCCTGGCCGCCGACCTCCGCGGAGCCGGTCTTGGCGCCGACGTCGCCGTAGACCCCGCGCATCGCGCCGGCGGCGGTGCCGCTCGACGCGGTCAGCCGCATCATCGACTTGAGGTTGCTCCGCACGCCGGACGGGAGGGCGCTGCCCGCCTTCGCGAGCGGACCCTCGATCAGGTCGGCGGCCACCAGCCGGGGCTGGCGGAACACCCCGTTCTGCACGGTGGCGGCGACGGAGGCCATGTTGAGCGGGCTCATCTGTATCTGGCCCTGGCCGATCATCTCCTCCGTCATCTCGTCGCCCGGGCCGCCGGGGACGCGGCCGTCCCAGGCCGGGACGCCGACGTTCCAGGTGCGGCCGAAGCCGTAGTAGCGCTGGGCGACCGAGGGGACCGAGGACTCGTCGAGGTGGCCGGCGAGCTTGATGAAGCCGGTGTTGCAGGAGATCGCGAAGTCCCGCTGGAAGGTGGCCGACGGGTCGGAGGAGCTCTCCACGTTGTGGAACATCTTGCCGTTGTCGAAGTTCGCGGTCGCCGGGCACGGCGCCGGGGTGCCCGGGGACACGCCCTTCTCCAGCAGGGCGGTCGCGGTGACGACCTTGAAGGTGGAGCCGGGGGCGACCTGCGCGTTGAAGGCGTTGTTGTTGTCGCTCGCCGGGTTGTTGGCGAAGGCGAGGATCTCGCCCGTGCCTGTCCTGACCGCGACGACCGAGGACTGGCTGCTGCGCTTGACCGCCTGCTCGGCGGCCTTCTGCAGCGTCGCGTCCAAGGTGGTGGGGAGCTTCGCGGCCGTGCCCTTGGTGATCACGTGCAGCGTCTGCCCGGGGCCGTCGGCGCCGTTCACCCAGGTCTCGATGCCCGGCTTGCCTCCGGAGAGCTTGGCCCCGTAGCGCTCGCGCAACTGCGGCAGCACCGAGGCCAGGGACGGGTAGTCGTCGGCGTCCAGTTCCTTGCCGTTGCGGTCGACGACGACCACCGGCGGCGAGGAGGCCTCACCGGTCTCCAGCGACTGACCCTCCGTCAGTTTGGGGTGAAGCACCGCGGGTTCCCAGTCCACCATGGGGCGATGGGTGGTCTCGCCGCGGAAGACGGTGAGGGCCGAGGAGTACGTCCACGTGGAGGACTTGCCCTGGTAGGAGAGCGAGGCCACGACCTTGAACGGCACCACGGCCCCCTGGGCCGTGCCCGGCGTCAGCCGTACGCGGGCGACGTGCGCCTGCTTCCGGTACGCGGACAGGTCCCCGGACGCCGCCGCCGCGTCGTTGGTGAGGGCCCCCGCCGCGGTGGTGTCCCCCTTGGCCCACGCGGCCAGGAAGTCCGCGGCGGTCTTCTTCACCTCCGCCGCGGTCGGCGGACCGGTCTCCACCGGGGCTGCCTCCGTGGCGAAACCGCCGCCCCCGGCCAGCCCGTTGTAGATGTTGTACGCCCCGTACCCCGCGGTCCCCACCAGTCCCGCGGTCAGCGTGGCGACGATCCCCAGCTTCACACCTCGGCGCATGGCACCGACCCTCCCCGTGGTCCCCCTGAACGTGTTCAAAAATGAGGCAATGCAAGCGCACTCTACGGGACGGAGAGGGGCCTGAGGCTGTCGACCGGGTCACAGCTTCGGCACGCGCTTCCCATCGATCGGGAAAGTCCGCCGGTCGGGGCCATCGTGCGGCGGGCTCAGCGTTCCGGCCCGGGCGGCAGCCGTTCCTCGTCGGTGAGGGCCAGTTCCGCCCAGACGATCTTGCCTTCGGAGGTCCTGCGGACACCCCACCGCGTGCACAGCTCCGCGACGATCAGCATGCCCCGGCCGCCCTCGTCGGTGGGGTCGGGCCGGCACGGCAGCGGCGGGCCCGGACCGGCGTCGAAGACCTCGCAGGCCAGCTTCATGTGCCGGATGAGCCGCAGCCGTACGGGTCCCGCCCCGTGCAGGACGGCGTTGGCCAGCAACTCCCCGACGATCTGCTCGGCGGCCGCCCGCAGGCGGTCCAGCCCCCAGGCGGACAGCTGCCGGGCCGCCTCGGCCCGCACCCGTCCGACCGCGGCCGGATCGGTGGGCATCTCCACGCGGAACACCCGCTCGGGGCTCAGCCGGCAGGTCTTGGCGAGCAGCAGGGCGACGTCGTCGTCCTGCCCGCTCTTGGGCAGCAGGTCGACCACCGCGGCGGACAGGTCCTCCAGCGACGTGCCCGGCGGCCGGCTGAGCGCGGTCCGCAGGCGCTCCAGGCCCTCGTCGATGTCACCGTCCCGGGTCTCCACGAGCCCGTCGGTGTACAGGGCGATCACGCTACCCGCGGGCAGTTCCAGGTCGACCGACGGGAAGGACCGCAGTCCCACGCCCAGCGGCGCGCCCGCGGGGATCTCCGGGAAACCCGCGGTGCCGTCCGGGGTGATGATCACCGGCGGCGGATGCCCGGCCCGGGCGATGGTCAGGCGCTCGTCGGTGGGGTCGTAGACCGCGTACAGGCAGGTGGCGCCGAGGATGCCGGCGGCGGGCGAGGGCTCGTCGGAGTCCTCGAAACCCAGCCGGACGACGAGGTCGTCCAGCGCGGACAGCAGCCGGTCGGGGGGCAGGTCCAGGCCGGCGAGGGTGCTCACCGCCGTGCGGATCCGCCCCATGGCCGCGGCGGCGTTGAGCCCGTGCCCCACCACGTCCCCGACGACCAGGGCCACCCGGGCGCCGGACAGCCGGATCACGTCGAACCAGTCGCCGCCCACGCCGTCCTGCGTGTCCGCCGGGAGGTAGCGCCAGATCGTCTCCAGGGAGAACCCGGCGCTCGGGTTGCGGGGGAGCAGGCTGCGCTGCAGCGTCAGGGCCATCGTGTGCTCGCGCGTGTAGCGGCGGGCGTTGTCCAGGCTGAGGGCGGCCCGGCTGACCAGCTCCTCCGCGAGCGTCCGGTCGTTCTCGTCGAACGGCGTGGGGTTCTCGCTGCGGACGAGCACGGCGACACCGAGGATCTCGTCCCGCGCGACGACCGGGAGGATCAGCAGGCTGTGCATCCCGAGGTCGAGGACCCGCTCCAGTCGCCGCGGGTCCTCCTCCAGCCACGTGCCGGGCTCGGTGTCCAGCTCCGCCTCCATGTACGTCCGGCCGGAGCTCAGCACCTCGATGAACGGCGAGTGCGGGGGGACGAAGACGGGGCTGCCGCGTGCGTAGAGCGACTCCCGGAAGTCGTGGTGGACCGAGGCGATCCCCGCCCGGTGGAAGACGGGGACGTTGCCGTCCTCCAGCGGGCCGAGCCGGGTGAGCGGGGCGTCACCGAGCCGCACCGATTCCGCGAGGTCGATCGTCGCGTAGTCGGCGAGCAGCGGCACCAGCAGGTCGGCGAGGTCCTGCGCGGTCTGCAGGACGTCCAGGTTGGTCCCGATGCTGGTCGCCGCGCGGCCGAGCACGGTCATGCGGTCCCTGGCCCGCCGGCTCTCGGTGACGTCCACGTTGACCGAGCAGACGCCGGCCCGGCCGTGGCGGACGTCCTCGATCCGGAAGACGGAGAGCGCGTACGCGCGGTGCCGCAGCCGGTCCAGCTGGCTCAGCTCCCGGTCGATCACCGGGACGCCGCTCTCCAGGACCTCGCGCAGCAGGGCCTCGACCTGCTCGGTGTTCGAGTAGAGCGGTGACTCGTCCAGGTGCCGGCCCAGGCGCTCCTCCCGGGAGAGGCCGAACGCCTCGGCCAGGGCGTCGTTCAGCCACGCGGTGCGCAGGTCGCTGTCCCAGATCGCCATCGGGAAGGGGCACAGCTCCGCGGCCGACTCCAGCACGGACGGAGGGACCCCGGCCGTCGAGACCAACCAGTCCGTCATGCCCGAGGCCCCCGGCAACCCGGTCACCCGCAGGTCCACGTCCAGCGGCCCGCCGTTGCGGTGCCGCAGCGCGACCGGGCCGGCCCACTCCCACGTGAACCCCCGCGGCCCGCCCTCCGGGCCGTCCAGCAGCATCGACGCCGGCCTGCCCAGGACGTCCGCCGCCGCGTAGCCCAGCAGCCTCTGCGCGACCTCGGTCCAGCGGACGAGGACCCCCTCCGCGTCGACCACCGCCAGAGCCGCGCCGACGCTGTCGAGCGCCGACGCCTGACCGGGCACGTTGCGATCGGGGGCGGACATACGTGACATTCCCTCGGGGTTCACGCTAGGTCCGTGGTCGTCCCCCTGCAAACGGTCACCGAGCAGGTCAGCGGCCCCGCGGCCGGGCGGGTCAGATCCAGGTGTCCAGCCACATCCGGTCGCGCCAGGCGTCCATGGGGATCGTCTGCCCGGTGTAGAGCGGGAAGAAGTAGATGAAGTTCCAGACGATCAGCAGCACCAGCGTGCCCGCGCCGACCGCGCCCCACATGCGGCGGCGTTCGCTCGCGCCGGGGGGTCCGAGGATCGCTCCGAGCATCATCGCGACCGCGAGGCAGAGGAAGGGCACGAAGACGACCGCGTAGAAGAGGAAGATCGTCCGGTCCTGGTAGAGGAACCACGGGAGGTACCCGGCCGCGATGCCGCAGGCGATCGCGCCGGCGCGCCAGTCGCGGCGGAAGATCCAGCGGTACAGGACGTACAGCAGGGCGAAGCACCCGGCCCACCACAGCAGCGGGGTGCCGATCGCGAGCACCTCGCGGGCGCAGCCGCCGGCCGCGGTGCAGCCGTCCTCGCCGAGCTTGGGGGACTCGTAGAAGTACGACACCGGGCGGCCCAGGACCAGCCAGCTCCACGGGTTGGACTGGTAGGTGTGCGGGGAGTGCAGGTTGACGTGGAAGTCGTACACCTGCGACTCGTAGTGCCACAGGCTGCGCAGCGCCGCCCAGGACCGGGAGGGGAAGCCGCCGTCGCCCTTGGCCCAGTCACGGTCGTAGCCCTTGTCGGTGGTGAACCAGCCGAGCCAGGACAGCAGGTAGGTGACGACGGCGACGCCGACCATGGACAGGCCCGCCCACAGCCCGTCCAGCCAGAACGCCGTCAGCCGGGGGTAGCGGGCACCCGCCACGCGGCGGGCGCCGGCGTCCCACAGCACGGTGAGGACGCCGAACAGCGCCAGCACGTACAGGCCGTTCCACTTGGTGCCGATGGCCAGGCCCAGGCAGATCCCGGCCGCGATCCGCCACGGGCGGACGCCCAGCCACGTGAAGGAGGCGACGCGGTCGTCCGGGCGGCCCTCGGGGAGGGCGGCGGCGAGCCGGGCCCGTGCGCGGTCCCGGTCGATCAGCAGGCAGCCGAAGGCGGCCAGCACGAAGAACATGACGACGAGGTCGAGCAGGGCGACGCGGCTCATGACGAAGTGCAGGCCGTCGACCGCCATCAGGCCGCCCGCGAGGCAGCCCAGCGCGGTCGAGCGGAACAGCCGGCGGCCGATCCGGCAGAGCATCAGCACCGACAGCGTCCCGAGCACCGCCATCGCGAAGCGCCAGCCGAAGGGGTTCAGCCCGAAGATCCACTCACCGGAGGCGATCACCCACTTGCCGACCGGCGGGTGCACCACGTACGAGGGGGCGTCGGAGAGCGGGATGGAGGGCGGGGTGGCGAGGATCAGGTCGTTGGCCTTGTCCGGCCAGCTGCCCTCGTAGCCGTACTGCAGGAGCGACCAGGCGTCCTTCGCGTAGTACGTCTCGTCGAATATCACCGCGTGCGGGCTGCCCAGGTTCCAGAACCGCAGCAGGCCCGCGAAGAACGCCACGAGCAGCGGCCCGCCCCAGCCCGTCCAGCGGGCCAGCCGGCGCGCCGTCGCCGGGCCCACGCCGAGCGCCGCCCACGCCCGTGTCCCCGGCTCGGGGAACGGCGGGACCAGGCGCTCGCGCACGTCGGGGCGCGGGCGGTCCACGTAGCCGAAGCGGCGCAGCTGCCGCTGCCAGGGGCTCTGCTCCTCCGCGGCCTTGGGGGCGTCCTCGACCCGGTGCGCATGCGTCGCGGTGTCACTCGTCACCGGGCCATCGTAGGGAAGCCGCATGTGTATGTGCTGAGGACCGGGCCAACCGGGCGTACGCCGCCGTGCCGCGGCGGGCCCGGCCGGGTGTGCGGCGGATGGGAGACTGGGGCGGTGACTAGCTCCGCAGGACCGGCCGCAGGCGTACTCGTGCTCGCAGGGACCCCCATCGGTGACGTCGCCGACGCGCCGCCCCGGCTCTCCGCGGAGCTGGCCGGGGCCGACGTGATCGCCGCCGAGGACACCCGGCGGCTGCGCCGGCTCACCCAGTCCCTGGGCGTGACCACCACCGCGCGGGTCGTGTCCTACTTCGAGGGCAACGAGACGGCCCGCACCCCGGAGCTGGTCACGGCGCTGGAGGAGGGCGCCCGGGTGCTGCTCGTCACCGACGCCGGGATGCCCTCGGTCTCCGACCCCGGCTACCGGCTGGTCGCGGCGGCCGTCGAGCGCGACATCCGGGTGACGGCCGTCCCCGGACCGTCCGCCGTGCTGACCGCGCTCGCCCTCAGCGGGCTGCCCGTGGACCGCTTCTGCTTCGAGGGCTTCCCGCCCCGCAAGGCCGGCGAGCGGCGGGCCCGGCTGGGCGAGGCCGCGGGGGAGCGGCGCACCCTGGTGTACTTCGAGGCCCCGCACCGCCTCGCCGACACCCTCGCGGCGATGGCCGAGGCCTTCGGCGCCGGGCGCCGGGCCGCCGTCTGCCGGGAGCTGACCAAGACCTACGAGGAGGTCCGGCGCGGTCCCCTGGAGGAACTGGCGGCCTGGGCCGCCGAGGGGGTGCGCGGGGAGATCACGATCGTCGTCGAGGGCGCCCCGGAGACCGGGCCGCAGGAACTGGACGCCGCCGAGCTGGTGCGCCGGGTCCGGGTCCGTGAGGAGGCGGGGGAGCGGCGCAAGGAGGCGATCGCGGCCGTGGCGACGGAGGCGGGGCTGCCCAAGCGGGAGGTCTTCGACGCCGTGGTGTCCGCGAAGCACGCCGCGAACCAGCCCACAACCGGCTAAACGCGGCGCGGTGCAAAGTCCTATCGTAGGAGAGGGAAAAACCTGGGCCGCCTGCTCGGCCCCGTGTCACATACTCCCCAAAACTGGCTCAAGAAAGGGCACCCCCGCTATCGCCGGCGCCTTCCCGGGCGTTCGCTGATGGAGGGAAGTCCCGCTCCGGACGCCTCGTCCGGAGGGCAACAGGAGCTGCCATGAGCGAGACCATCGGAACCGATGGCACGGTTCGTGAGGCGTACGCCTTCGTCTGCATCAGCTGCGGACGGGGATGGGAGCAGGCGTACGAGATCGAGCACCACGTCGACGCACAGGGTCACGAGGTCGTCTGGTACATGGCGGACGGCAAGCGGGTACCGTCCCCGCTGACCCGGCCGACGTGCGTGGAGTGCGAGAGCCACAAGGTCCGCATCATGCGGGCCGGACAGGTCTCCGATGTCGCCGGGTCCTGGTCGGCCACCGCGGCCGCCGGCCCGCTGCCCGCGGCCTCCGACATGCGCCGGGTGCCGGCCTCGCCCGCCGTGGAGGACGCCGAGCGCCGCGCACGGCACTGGTCGCCCCGCAACCTGCTGCACCGCAGGAGGGACGCCCGGTAGCCGCCTCGGCCCCCCGCCTAGGATCTGGGGCATGCCCGAGCAGAACCAGAGCCAGAGCCGGCGCCCGAAGAAGGACGCGTCCGCCGCCCCTCCCCTCCCCGAACCACTCGCGGTCCCGGTGGCGGACTCGCACACCCACCTCGACATGCAGGAGGGCAGCGTCGAGGAGGCGCTGGCGAAGGCGGCGTCCGTCGGCGTGACGACCGTGGTCCAGGTCGGCTGCGACGTCGACGGCTCCCACTGGGCGGCGCGCACCGCCGGGGCGTACGACCAGGTGTGGGCGGCGGTCGCCCTGCACCCCAACGAGGCCCCCCGGATCGTCCACGGGGACCCCGACGGCTGGAGCCGGCAGGGGGCGCGGCAGGCGGGCGGGCTGTCCGCGCTGGACGCCGCCCTCGCGCAGATCGACGCCCTCGCCGCGCTGCCCCAGGTGCGCGGCGTCGGCGAGACCGGGCTGGACTACTTCCGCACCGGGCCCGACGGGGTCGAGGCCCAGCAGTACTCCTTCCGCCGCCACATCGACATCGCCAAGCGGCACGGCAAGGCCCTGGTCATCCACGACCGCGAGGCCCACGCCGACGTGCTGCGCATCCTCGACGAGGAGGGCGCGCCCGGCACCGTCGTCTTCCACTGCTACTCCGGCGACGCGGAGATGGCCAAGCTCTGCGCCGACAAGGGCTACTACATGTCCTTCGCCGGCAACGTCACCTACAAGTCCGCCCAGGACCTGCGCGACGCGGTCGCCGTCGCCCCCGCCGAGCTCCTCCTGGTCGAGACCGACGCGCCCTTCCTCACCCCCGTACCGCACCGCGGCCGCCCCAACGCCCCGTACCTGATCCCGGTCACGGTGCGGGCCATGGCCGCCGCCCGGGGCGCCGCGGAGGACGAGCTCGCCGCGGCCATCGGGGCCAACACGGCCCGGGCCTTCGGCTACTGACGCCGCGTCGCGCGGTTCGCGCGGTCGGCGTAACTCCGGATGTCCGATTCCGGACGCCCGGTGGCCGCGCCGGCGGCCGCCGGGGGCGGCGCAGGGCGCGCTGACCACGGTCACGAAGGGTGTCGCGGCCCCCTCGTCCGGCGACACGGCGTGACCGTTCGGCTTGGGAGAGTGACGAATCCTCCGCTATGGTCCCGGTTCGGTCCGATCGGACCGGGCCGGAGGTACGCCGTGAGCAACATGAGCAAGGCGGGCACGACGCAGGCCGGAACACGGTCCTACGCGGACGGCCCCTACCGCAGGACACCGGGCACGGCCCCCGTCGACGAGGACGTCGAGCCGCGCCCCGGACGTGCGGCCGCCCGGCGCAGGCGCGCCGCACGGCGCCCGGACGCGCTGAGCAGGCTGCTGCCCCAGGCCCTGGTCGTCGCCTGTCTGGCGGGCGGCAGCACCGCCTACCTCGCCGGCGGCAAGGCCGTGCAGCTCAGCGTGGACGGCCGGCCGCGCACCCTGCACACCTTCGCCGGGAGCGTGGAGGAACTGCTGCAGCGCCAGGGCATCGACGTCGGCGACCACGACATCGTCGCCCCCGACCCCGACGCGGCGCTGCAGGACGGCGACGCCGTCGCCGTCCGCTACGGCCGCCCGATCGCGCTGACCCTCGACGGCCGGCCCCGGCGGATCTGGACCACGGCCGGCACCGTGGACGGCGCCCTGCGTCAGCTGGGCGTGCGCGCGGACGGCGCGTACCTGTCCGCCTCCCGCGGCGAGGCGATCGGGCGGCACGGGCTGGAGCTGGACGTCCGCACGGAACGCCAGGTGACCTTCCTCGTCGACGGCCACGAACGGCCGGTCCGCACCAACGCCGCCACCGTCGGCGAGGCGCTGCGTGACGCCGGCATCGCCTTGCACGGCCTCGACACCACCTCCGCCGACCCCGACAGCTTCCCGCGCGAGGGCCAGACGATCTCCGTCCGGCGCATCCGGGGCCACGACGAGGTCCACGAGGAGCCGGTGCCCTTCCCCGTCGAGCGGACGCAGGACCCCTCGCTGTTCGAGGGCACCACCGCCGTCGACACCCGGGGCAGGAACGGGCTGCGCCGCGTCACGTACGCGTACCGCACGGTCGACGGGGTCCGGCGCAAGCCGCGGCGCATCGCCGAGGAGGTGCTGCGCGAGCCCGTGCGGCAGGTCGTGCGCGTCGGCACCAAGCCGCTCCCCGACAGCGTCCAGGGCGCCGACCACCTCAACTGGAAGGCCCTCGGCCGGTGCGAGGCGGGCGGCCGCCCGAACGCGGTGGACGCCTCCGGCACCTACGGCGGCCTCTACCAGTTCGACCAGCGCACCTGGCGCAACCTGGGCGGCCACGGCCGCCCCCAGGACGCCTCCGCCAAGGAGCAGACGTACCGCGCCAAGCGCCTGTACATCCAGCGCGGTGCCAGCCCCTGGCCGGTGTGCGGCCGCAAGCTCTACTCCTAGGCCGTGTCGTCAGGTGTCCTCCCCCAACCTTCGGCCGGGGGTGCCCCCACCCCGCGCCGCTCCCCCCCCAGCCGGCGCTGGGAGGTGCCCCAGGCACGGCACTCCCCCAGCCTTCGGCCCGGGGGAGTCGTCGAATCGTCCGAGTAGCCCACTACGAGGACGACTCTCCGCCTTGCGATGCACCGCACCTGGGGGCACCTCCCAGCGGAGCCGGGGGTGCCGCTGGGCCCGCCCTTCGGGCGGCCGGCAGGACTTCGACGACAGGGCCCTGGCCCGCGGGAGGTCCCGCCGGGCCCGGATACCCTTGAGCGGTGAGCACCACCGACCACTCCGGTCCCGCCGACGACGCCCTGCTCGGCCCCGCCGACATCCGTGAGCTGGCCGCCGCGCTGGGCGTCCGCCCCACCAAGCAGCGCGGCCAGAACTTCGTCATCGACGCGAACACGGTGCGCCGCATCGTGCGCACCGCGGACGTCCGGCCCGACGACGTGGTCGTCGAGGTCGGCCCGGGGCTCGGCTCGCTCACGCTGGCGCTGCTGGAGGTGGCCGAGCACGTCACCGCCGTGGAGATCGACGACGTGCTGGCCGAGGCCCTCCCCTCGACCGTCGCCGCCCGGCTGCCGGGCCGGGCCGGCCGCTTCGCGCTCGTGCACCGCGACGCGCTGCGCGTCGAGGAGCTGCCCGGCCCGCCGCCCACGGCGCTGGTGGCCAACCTGCCGTACAACGTGGCCGTCCCGGTACTGCTGCACATGCTCGCGACCTTCCCGAGCATCGAGCGCTCCCTGGTCATGGTGCAGTCCGAGGTCGCCGACCGGCTGGCCGCAGGGCCCGGTTCCAAGGTGTACGGGGTGCCCTCGGTGAAGGCGGCCTGGTACGCCGAGGTGAAGCGGGCCGGGGCCATCGGCCGCAACGTCTTCTGGCCCGCCCCGAACGTGGACTCCGGGCTGGTCTCGCTCGTACGCCGCAAGGAGCCGCTCGCCACCACCGCCACCCGCGAGCAGGTCTTCGCGGTCGTGGACGCCGCCTTCGCGCAGCGCCGCAAGACGCTGCGGGCCGCGCTGGCCGGCTGGGCGGGCTCGGCCGCCGCCGCCGAGGAGGCGCTGGTGGCCGCGGGGGTGTCGCCGCAGGCGCGCGGGGAGGCACTGACCGTGGAGGAGTTCGCGGCGATCGCCGAGCACGGCGGTGGCGGCCGCTCACCGCGGTGACAGAGGGCACAATGGGGGCGCCGCCGTGCCCCACGTACCGAAGGCCCCGCATCGAGTGCCCCACGCTCACGCTCCGAGGAGAACCGCGCAAGTGACCCGCCGACCCGCGTCCGTGACCGTCCGCGTCCCCGCCAAGGTCAACGTCCAGCTCGCGGTGGGCGGACCGCGCCCCGACGGCTTCCACGACCTGGCCAACGTCTTCCTCGCCGTCGGCCTGTACGACGAGGTCACCGTCACTCCCGCCGAAGAGCTGCGGATCACGGTCGCCGGACCGGACGCCGACCAGGTCCCGGCCGACGCGAGCAACCTCGCCGCCCGCGCCGCGATCGCGCTCGCGGCGCGGCACGGGCTGGAGCCGCGCGTCCACATCCACATCGCCAAGGACATCCCCGTCGCGGGCGGCATGGCCGGAGGCAGCGCCGACGCGGCGGGCGCCCTGGTCGCCTGCGACGCGCTGTGGGGCACCGGCGCGAGCCGCGAGGAGCTGCTCGCGATCTGCGCCGGGCTCGGCAGCGACGTCCCGTTCAGCCTGGTGGGCGGCGCCGCCCTCGGCCGGGGCCGCGGCGAGCTGCTGGAGCCGCTGGAGACGGGCGGGACCTTCCACTGGGTCTTCGCCGTCGCCGACGGCGGCCTGTCCACGCCCGAGGTCTACCGCGAGTGCGACCGGCTGCGCGGCGACGCGGAGGTGGCGGAGCCCGAGGCGTCCTTGGACCTGCTCGACGCGCTGCGCACCGGTGACGCGGTGGCCCTCGCCGCCTCCCTGGCGAACGACCTCCAGCCGGCCGCTCTCTCCCTGCGCCCCTCGCTGGCCGCGACCCTCGCCGCGGGCGCCGAGGCCGGCTCCCTGGCCACCCTGGTCTCCGGCTCCGGGCCCACCACCGCCTTCCTCGCCAAGGACGCCGAGTCCGCGCAGGCCGTCGCCGCCGCCCTCGCCGCCTCCGGCACCTGCCGCGCGGTACGGGTCACCACCGGCCCCGCGCAGGGCGCGACCCTGCTCTGAGTACCCGTACTCACCGTCTTCCGGGGCGAGTTGAGTAGGGCGGGCCTGACGGAGCGGCGCCCCGGCGCGGGATCGTGCCGGCATGGGGATGACAGCCGGAGAGATCGCCGCGGCCACGCCCGCGGCACGGGACCGTTACGCCGACTTCCTGCGGGTGGCGTCGCTGGCCACGGTCGTGCTGGGGCACTGGCTGATGGCGGCGGTGACCACCGGGGCCGACGGGGGCGTCGAGGTCGGCAACCTGCTGGCGCTGCGCCCGGCGCTGCAACCGCTGACCTGGGTGCTGCAGGTCATGCCGGTGTTCTTCTTCGTCGGCGGCTTCTCGCACGCGCTCTCCTACCGCTCCGTCGCACGCTCCGGCGGCGGGTACGCGGCCTTCCTGCGGGCCCGGCTGCGCCGGCTGCTGCGGCCGACGATGCTGTTCACCGCGGTGTGGGCCGCGGTCGCGCTGCTGCCCCCGGTGCCGGACGTGGCGGCGCGACTGGTGGCGCAGCCGCTGTGGTTCATCGGGATCTACCTCGGCATGGTGGCCTTCACCCCGCCGTTGCTGCGGCTGCACGAGCGGTACGGCTGGGGCGCCTTCGCCGCACTGTCGGCCGGCGCGGTCGTGGTGGACGTGCTGCGCTTCGCCTTCGACGTGCCCTACGTGCCGTTCCTGAACTTCGCCTTCGTCTGGCTCGCGGTGCACCAGCTGGGCTTCCTGCGGGCGGACGGCCGGCTGCGCCTGCCCGCGGCGGCGGCCACGTGCGGGCTGGCCGGGGCGGTCGCGCTGGTGGCGCTCGGGCCGTACCCGCTGTCCATGGTGGGCATGCCCGGCGAGCGGATCTCGAACATGGCGCCGCCCACGCTCGCCCTGCTCTGCCACGGCGTGTGGCTGGTCGGCGCGGTCGAACTGCTGCGGCGCCCCGCCGCGCGCCTGCTGGAGCGCCCGCGCGTGTGGCGCGGCGTGGTCGCCGCGAACGGCATCGCGATGACGGCCTTCCTCTGGCACCTCACGGCCATGCTCGCCGTGTACGGCGCGCTGATCTCCCTGGGCCGCACGCTGCCCGCCCCGGCCACCGCCGCCTGGTGGGCCCAGGTGCCGCTGCGCGTGGCGGCCGCGACCGCCCTCACCGCCGCCCTGGTCGCCGTCTTCCGCCGCGCCGAACGCCCCCCGGCCCCGCGCCCCGCCCAGGCGCCGGGCCCGCTCTCCGGCCCCGGTGCCGCGTTCGGCGTCGCCCTCGCGCTGCTGGGCGTCCTCGGCCTGTCCGCCGTCGGCTTCGGCGGCCTCCTCGACGGCCACTCGGCCACCCTGATCGCCTTCCGCGTCACGGCACCGGCCGCCGTCCTCATGGCCGTCGCCGGCTGGGCTCTGGTCGAACGGGCGGGCCGCGTCAGGGCTGAGCCGGACTTCACCCCACCCGGCCGACCTTGAGGACGAGCACGGTGACGGTCTCGGCGCCGGGCCGGTACAGACACGCCAGTCGCCGACGGTCAGCCGCCAGTACCCCGAAGCTCCCAGGGCGCGCGCAGTCCGGGGGGGCGGTTCCCCGGCCACATCCCGGACAGCAGCCGCGCACGCCCTGGGTCACGAGGCATCGGCCTGACGGTCCTCGTCCTCCAACCGGGCCGTGAACTCGTCGTGCGTCATCGCGGGGCCGGTGGGAGCCGATTCGCGGGCCGCTGCCTCGGCGGCGTCCGCCGCATCGCGCAGACGCTGCAGTTCCTCGAGTTCGCTTATCTGGATGAGCGCGGCGGCGGGTTTCCCGTACTCGCTGATCAGGATGTGTTCATGCCCGTGCCGGACTCGGCCGACGAGCTGCCCGAGCCGGTTGCGCGCTTCCACGAGCGGATACGTATCCATGGGAAAACTGCACAGAGCTGCGGCTGTGTACGGTTGGCGATTCACCTGTGGTGGGCGAGCCCACCCGCACGGGTGTCCGGGGGGCGGTCGCCGTGCCCGGGGGGTGAGGGGGCCGCACTACCCTGGGAGGTCGTTCTTTCGTAGTGACAGGAGTCCCATGGCCGTCAACCTGGTCAACGTCGAGTCCGTCAGCAAGGTGTACGGAACGCGCACCCTGCTGGACGGGATCTCGCTCGGCGTATCGGAGGGCGACCGCATCGGCGTCGTCGGCCGCAACGGCGACGGGAAGACGACCCTGATCCGGATGCTGGCGAAGCTGGAGGGACCGGACACCGGGCGGGTGACGCACACCTCGGACCTGCGGCTGGGCGTGCTGACGCAGCACGACAGCCTGGACCCGCAGGCCACCGTCCGGCACGAGGTGGTCGGCGACCGCGCGGACCACGAGTGGGCGGGCGACGCGAAGATCCGGGACGTGCTCACCGGCCTCTTCGGCGGGCTGGACCTGCCCGGCTTCCCGCAGGGGCTGGACACGGTGATCGGGCCGCTGTCCGGTGGTGAGCGCCGCCGGATCGCGCTGGCGAAGCTGCTGATCGCCGAGCAGGACCTGGTCGTGCTCGACGAGCCCACCAACCACCTCGACGTCGAGGGCATCTCCTGGCTGGCCGGTCATCTGCGGGCACGGCGCTCGGCCCTGGTGTGCGTGACCCACGACCGCTGGTTCCTGGACCAGGTCTGCACCCGCATGTGGGACGTGCAGCGCGGTGACGTCCACGAGTACGAGGGCGGTTACAGCGACTACGTCTTCGCCCGCGCCGAGCGCGAGCGGATCGCCGCGACCGAGGAGGTCAAGCGGCAGAACCTGATGCGCAAGGAGCTGGCCTGGCTGCGCCGCGGTGCCCCCGCCCGCACCAGCAAGCCGCGCTTCCGCATCGAGGCGGCCAACGAGCTGATCGCCGACGTGCCGCCGCCGCGTGACAACGCCGAGCTGATGAAGTTCGCGACGACCCGGCTGGGCAGGACCGTCTTCGACCTGGAGAACGTGACCGTGCAGGCCGGGCCCAAGGTGCTGCTGAAGCACCTGACCTGGCAGCTGGGCCCCGGCGACCGGGTCGGCCTGGTCGGTGTCAACGGCGCGGGCAAGACGTCCCTGCTGCGGGCGCTCGCGGACGCCGCCGTCAGCGAGGGCGAGCAGCAGCCGGTGGCCGGCAAGGTGGTGGTCGGCAAGACCGTACGGCTGGCCTACCTGTCGCAGGAGGTCGCCGAACTCGAGCCGTCGCTGCGGGTGCTGCAGGCGGTGGAGTCGGTGCGCGGCCGCGTCGACCTCGGCAAGGGACGGGAGATGACGGCGGGTCAGCTCTGCGAGAAGTTCGGGTTCACCAAGGAGAAGCAGTGGACCCCGGTCGGTGACCTGTCCGGTGGCGAGCGGCGCCGGCTGCAGTTGCTGCGGCTGCTGATGGACGAGCCCAACGTGCTCTTCCTCGACGAGCCCACCAACGACCTGGACATCGAGACCCTGACCCAGCTGGAGGACCTGCTCGACGGCTGGCCCGGCTCGATGGTGGTCATCTCCCACGACCGGTACTTCCTGGAGCGCACCACCGACCGCACCTTCGCCCTGCTCGGCGACGCGACGCTGCGCATGCTGCCGCGCGGCATCGACGAGTACCTGGAGCGGCGCCGCGCCGCCGTCGAGGCCGCCACCCCCGCCCCCGCCCCGGCCAAGCCGAAGGGCGGCGGCGACAGCCGCGCGGCCAAGAAGGAACTGCAGCGCATCGAGCGGCAGCTGGACAAGATCGGCGAGCGGGAGTCGAAGCTGCACGCCGCCATCGCCGAGAACGCCACCGACTTCGAGAAGGTGGCCGAACTCGACATGGAACTGCGGTCGCTGGCCGCCGAGCGCGAGGAACTGGAGATGCGCTGGCTGGAGCTGGCGGACGAGGTGTAGCAGTGCCGTAACGGTCCTTCGGCGCGGGGCGGAACGGTGCGTCACCGGTGGTACAAAGAGGGTCACCGTCCGCCCCGCACACCTGTGCCCGAAAGGTGCCCGCTGATGTCGCAGCCGCCGCCTCCCCCCGGCAACCAGCCCGGATTCGGGCCGCAGCCGCCTCAGTACGGTTACCCGCCGCAGCAGCCCAACCCCTACGCCCAGCCACCGGCCCACCCCCAGGGACAGCAGCCGCCGCCCCCGCCGCCGGGCCCGTACGGCCCCAACCCGTACGCCCAGGCGCCGACCCAGCCTCTCCCCGGGTACGGCTACCAGCCGTACCCGCAGTACCCGCAGCCGCCGAAGCGCGGCAACGGCAAGGTGGCCGGGATCGTGGCGGCGGCGATCGCGGCGCTGCTGGTCGTCGGCGCGGGGGTCTTCCTGGTCGCGAACGGTGGCGACGACGAGCCCTCGGACACCCCGTCGAAGGGCGGCAGCACCCGGCCGGCCGGCGACGGCCCGCTCAAGGCCCGCGCGTTGTGGGACAAGAGAGCGGTGCGGCCGTCCAAGGCCGAGATCACCGCCCCGGTGGCGGAGGCCTGGTTCACCGGCGACGCGGTCGTCAAGACGATGCCGGACGCGCTGCGTTCCTTCGACATCGACAGCGGCAAGGAGAACTGGTCGATACCGCTGGAGGGGGAGTCCTGCCCGGGCCCGGAGTCGGCGGCCGGTGACCGCCTGGTGCTGCAGTACGGCACGGACTGCGACAGCGTGATCGCCGTCGACATCGCCCACGGCAAGAAGCTGTGGGCGAAGAAGCTGCCCGACCCGGACGGCCGGACCTCGCACAGCTACTCGCAGATCGCGCTCACGGGCGACACGGCGGCCGTCTCCTGGATCGGCGGTTCGGTCGCGTACAAGATCAGCACCGGGGCCGTGCTGTGGACGCCCAAGGCCGGTTCGGAGTGCACCGACAAGGGCTACCACGGCGGCGCCGCGCTGGTCGCGGTCGTCGAGTGCGGCGGCTTCGGCGGTGACGAGTACGTGCAGGGCCTGGGCGAGGGCGGCGCCAAGAAGTGGTCCTGGCAGGTGCCGAGCGGCAGTGAGGTGTACAGCGTCATCTCCACGGACCCGGTGGTCGTGGGGCTGTCGGCGGGCAGCTTGTCGATGACCGACGTCGTGTACCTGGACGGCGGCAAGATGAAGAGCCGCATCTCGCTGGGCGCGGGCGGCGCGGACGCCACGTACCGGATCCACTGCGAGGACAACCGGTGCACCAACGTCGCCGTCGACGGCACAACCATCTACCTGCCCACCAAGACCCACTCGGGCAGCGGCACCTCCTACTCCCAGACGAACGAGATCGCCGCGCTCGACCTCACCACCGGCAAGCCGAAGTGGCTCGCCAAGCCCGACCAGGAGCGCGAGCTCAAGATCGTCGGCATCAGCGGCGGCAAGGTCGTCGCGTACCAGAAGAACACCTACGACAAGCCGGGCCGCCTGCTGCGGCTCGATCCCGCGACCCGCGGGTTCACCGTCTTCATGGAACTGCCGGAGAGCGGCAAGGACCTGGAGAACGACTTCCTGGACAGCGGTTCGGGCTGGTGGCTGTACCAGGACCACTTCTTCCTGACCTCCGACCACATCTCCGCCTCCGCCAACCTGACGGACCGGTCCATCGCCGCCTTCGGCTGACCGGGCCGGGGGGAGGGGGACGGAACGCGGGCCCGCGAACAAGCACACCCGGTCGCAAGTCGGCCATGTTTGGAGATAATGCGGATTTAGGGAGGCTTCTGCCGAGTAGGGGGCGCAAAGCGTCGAACAAGCGTGTACCTTCCCGGGCATGGCCCGGGGCCGCAGCGGGGGCACAGGCGGTATGCCGGACGGGCTTCGCCGCGGCATGTGAAGGGGGACCGGCTTGGACTCGGTGGGCAGGCCCGCACCAGTCCATGGGGGGATGAGGGGGACGCCCATGGGCGTACGGCTCGTCGTCGTCGACGACCATCGTCTGCTGGCCGAGGCGCTCGCCTCGGCGCTGAAGCTGCGCGGGCACCGGGTGCTCGCGGCGGCCGCGCCCGCGTCGGGCGCGGCGGATCTCGTACTGAGCCGGTCGCCCGAGGTGTGCCTGATCGGGACGGCGGCGCCGGCCGAGCCGGGCGCCTTCGACGCGGTCGTCCGCATCAAGCGGGAGCGGCCGGGGGTCGCGGTGCTGGTCCTGGGGCCGGTGCCCAACCCGCGCGGCATAGCCGCCGCGTTCGCCGCCGGCGCCTCCGGCTACGTACGGCACGACGAGCGGATCGAGGGCGTCGAGCGGGCGATGGCCAAGGCGCGTGCCGGCGAGGTGGCGGTCGCGCCCGCGCTGCTGCAGGGCGCATTCGCCGAGCTGCTCAACCCGGTGGCCGAGCCGGACGACGAGGGCACCAGGCTGCTGCAGATGCTCACCCCGCGCGAGGTCGAGGTGCTGCTGCGGGTCGCGGAGGGCGAGGACACCCGGCTGATCGCGGCGGGCATGCGGATCGCGCCGAGCACCGCCCGTACGCACGTCCAGCGGGTGCTGATGAAGCTGGGGGTGGGCTCCCGGCTGGAGGCCGCCGCCCTGGCGGCCCGCACGGGGCTGCTGGACCGGGTCAGTCACCATCTCCCGGGCGGTGCGATCCCGCCTCAGGCGTCTCCTGCGCAGCGGGCGGGGGAGGAGGGGGACTGAGCTTCATCCACAGGAGGAAGAGCAGTCCCAGCACCAGCATGCCGATCCCGGTCCAGAGGTTGATGTTGATGCCCTGGGCCTTGGCGATGTCCGCGTCGGACGCGGTGATCCCGGCGATGGTCACGATCACCCCGTAGACCACGAAGAGGCCGCCGATCACACGGCGCACGTCGAACAGGCGTGCCGCCGAGGCCGACTTCTGCTCCAGGTCCTCGATGCGGTGCTGGAAATCCGGCTCGTTGCCGTACTCGCTCACGACGCGTCACCTCACAGGGAGAAGGGGATGTAGCACAGCGCGGCCAGGAGGACGGCGCCCCAGCCCAGCAGAGCGGGCCTGCGGTACCAGGCGTCGTCGCCCTGGGCGGGCGGCTCGGCCATGCCGGGGGAGGTGGTCCCGTAGACGAGTCCGGCCAGTGATTCGACGGGCTTGGGCTGGGTGAACCACGAGACGAGGACCATCACGACACCGCCGACGACGAAGGCGGCGATGGCGGAGACGAAGTTGGCGCCCTGGTCGCTGGGGATCGAGATCAGGCCGCCCTTGTAGAACCAGAAGTAGTTGATCATCGCGGCGACCGTGCCGCTCAGCAGCCCCCAGAAGCCGGCCGCGGCGGTGGAGCGCTTCCAGAACATGCCGAGGATGAAGACGCAGAACAGCGGCACGTTGAAGAACGAGAACAGCGTCTGCAGGTAGTTCATGATGTTGCTGAAGGACGAGGCGATGAAGGCCGTGCCCATGCCGATCAGCACGCCGATCGCGGTCACCACGCGGCCGGTGGTGACGTAGTACCGGTCGGGCCGGTCGCGCCGTACGTAGGCGCCCCAGATGTCGTACGTGAAGACGGTGTTGAAGGACGAGACGTTGGCCGCCATGCCGGCCATGAAGGCGGCGAGCAGCCCGGTGATCGCGATGCCGAGGACGCCGTTGGGCAGCAGGTCGCGCATGAGCACCGGGATCGCGTCGTTGTACTGGAGCCCGCTGCCCGGCTTGCCGATGTCCGGCTCCATGACGAGGGCGATCAGTCCCGGCAGGACCACGATCAGCGGGATGAAGATCTTGGGGTACGCAGCGATGAGCGGGGTGCGCTGGGCGGCCGAGAGGTTCTTCGCGGACAGGGCGCGCTGCACCTCGGCGAAGTTGGTCGTCCAGTAGCCGAAGCTGAGGACGAAACCGAGGCCCAGCACGATGGTCAGCCAGTTCGCCCCCAGCGGGTTCGACGAGCCGATGCCGGTGCCGTCCCAGGCGGTGAGGAACGCGGCGCCGTGCGAGTCGGTGAGCGAGTCCGTCAGCCCGGACCAGCCGCCGACCCGCTTCAGGCCGACGACGGTGAGCGGGATCAGCGCCGCGAGGATCACGAAGAACTGCAGCACCTCGTTGTAGATGGCCGAGGACAGGCCGCCGAGGGTGATGTAGAAGAGCACGAAGAAGCCGGAGACGACGATCGCCACCCACTGCGGCCAGCCGATCAGCGCCTCCAGCACGATCGCCATCGCGTAGAGGTTGACGCCCGCGATCAGCAGCGCGGACACCGCGAAGATGATCGAGCTGAGCAGGTGCGAGGCCGGTCCGAAGCGGTGCAGCAGGAACTCCGGCACGGAGCGGACCTTGGAGCCGTAGTAGAACGGCATCATCACCAGGCCGAGGAAGACCATGGCCGGAATGGCGCCGATCCAGTACCAGTGCACCGTGTACGCCCCGTACTGTGCGCCGTTGGCGGCCATCCCCAGGATCTCGGTGGCGCCCAGGTTGGCGGCGATGAACGCCAGACCCGTGACCCAGGCGGGCAGTGACCGGCCGGACAGGAAGAAGTCGAGGCTGGTCCGGACGGCGCGGCGGGCGGCGAAGCCGATGCCGAGGACGACGACGAAGTAGATCGCGAGGATCGAGTAGTCGAGCGCGTTCGTGGGGAGCCGTAGCCCTTCTGCCAGGTTCTGCATGGTGTGATCACTCCCCGCAACGGGGTCTCCGTTGACGTTGCTGTTGCGTTGTGGTTCATTGTGTTTGGTTCTGTTTGCTGGCGTGGTGTGAGGAGCCCGCAGGGTGAAGAAGACATCGACCCGGCTCGCCGACGGGCGCGAGCTGATCTACTACGACCTGCGCGACGACGAGCCCCGCGACGCCGTCGACCGCCGCCCGCTGGACCCGGTGACCAGCGCCTCGGAGATCCGCCACGACCCGCTGCTCGGTGACTTCGTCGCCATCGCCTCCCACCGTCAGGCCCGCACCTACCACCCGCCCGCGGACGAGTGCCCGCTGTGCCCTTCCCGGGACGGCCGGTTGAGCGAGATCCCCGAGGACCACTACGACGTGGCCGTCTTCGAGAACCGCTTTCCCTCGCTCAGCGGAAAACATGGCCGCTGCGAGGTCGTCTGCTTCACCGACCGGCACGACAGGTCCTTCGCCGACCTCACCCCCGAGCAGGCGCGGCTGGTCCTCGACGCCTGGACCGACCGCACGGCCGAACTCTCCCGGCTGCCCGGCGTCGAGCAGGTCTACTGCTTCGAGAACCGCGGCGAGGAGATCGGCGTCACCCTCGGCCACCCGCACGGCCAGATCTACGGCTACCCGCACGCCACCCCGCGCACCGAGCTGATGCTGCGTTCGCTGGAGCGGCACCGCGAGGCCACCGGCGGCCGCAACCTCTTCGACGACCTCGTGGCGCGCGAGCGCGAGGACGGCAGCCGTGTCGTCCTGGAGGGCGAGCACTGGACGGCGTTCGTGCCGTACTCCGCGCACTGGCCGTACGAGGTGCACCTCTACCCCCGCCGCAGGGTGCCGGACCTCACGGCCCTGGACGAGGCGGCCCGCGCCGAGTTCCCCGGGCTCTACCTGGAACTGCTGCGCCGCTTCGACCGGCTGTTCGGTCCCGAGGGGGCGCCGCCCACCCCGTACATCTCCGGTTGGCACCAGGCGCCGTTCAGCAGCGCGCAGCGCGAGGAGTTCGCGCTCCACCTGGAGCTGTTCACGATCCGCCGCACCGAGGGGAAGCTCAAGTACCTCGCGGGCTCCGAGTCCGGCATGAGCGTCTTCATCAACGACGTGCCGCCGGAGACCGCCGCGAGCCGCCTGAGGGAGGTCGCCTCCCCGTGAGCGGCGCACCCGTGATCGTCACCCCGCCCCCTACCGGCGAGTGTTCATCCGGCGCCGCTACCGTGGCCCCGAGTCGAACCCGAGAAAGGCTGTGACCCTGTGAGCGACCCGAGCACGAAGAAGGTTCTGGTCACCGGAGGCGCTGGTTACGTCGGCAGCGTCGTGGCGGCCCATCTGCTGGAGGCGGGCCACCGGGTCACCGTCCTGGACGACCTGTCCACCGGCTTCCGGGACGGCGTCCCCGAGGGCGCCGACTTCGTCGAGGGGCGGGTCCAGGACGCGGCGAAGGTGCTCGACGCCACCTACGACGCCGTGCTGCACTTCGCCGCCAGCTCCCAGGTCGGCGAGTCCGTCGTCCACCCCGAGAAGTACTGGCGCAACAACGTGGTGGGCACGCTGGACCTGCTCACGGCAATGCGTGACGCCGGGGTCCGGCGGCTGGTCTTCTCCTCCACCGCCGCCACCTACGGGGAGCCGAAGTCCGTCCCGATCACCGAGGACGACCCGACGCTGCCGACCAGCCCGTACGGCGCGTCCAAGCTCGCCGTCGACCACATGATCACCAGCGAGGCCGTCGCCCACGGCCTGGCGGCAGTCTCCCTGCGCTACTTCAACGTCGCGGGCGCCTACGGGACGTTCGGCGAGCGCCACGACCCCGAGTCGCACCTCATCCCGCTCGTGCTGCAGGTCGCCCAGGGACGCCGGGAGGCGATCTCGGTCTACGGCGACGACTACCCCACCCCCGACGGCACCTGCGTCCGCGACTACATCCACGTCGCCGACCTGGCCGAGGCGCATCTGCTCGCCGTCGACGCGCCCGCCTCCGGCGAGCACCTGATCTGCAACCTCGGCAACGGCAACGGCTTCTCCGTACGCGAGGTCGTCGAGACCGTCCGCCAGGTCACCGGTCACCCCGTCCCCGAGGTCGTCGCCCCGCGCCGCGGCGGCGACCCGGCCGTCCTGGTGGCCTCCGCCGAGCGGGCCAAGGAGCGCCTGGGCTGGCGTCCCTCGCGCACCGACCTCGCCCAGATCGTCCGCGACGCCTGGACCTTCGCCCAGGACCTGCGGGACCGGGAGGACGCCAAGTGAGCGAGGACGGCTTCCGCGCCACGTACGGCACCGGCCCCGAAGGGGTCTGGGCCGCCCCCGGCCGGGTGAACCTGATCGGCGAGCACACCGACTACAACGACGGCTTCGTGATGCCGTTCGCGCTGCCGCACACCACCGTCGCCGCGGTCGCCCGCCGCGCCGACGGCCGGCTGCGGCTGCACAGCGGCTCGCCGGACGTCCCCGCCGGCGTCGTCGAACTGCACGTCGACGAACTCGCACCCGGCGGCGGTGCCGGCTGGGCCGACTACCCCGCGGGCGTCATCTGGGCGCTGCGCGACGCCGGGCACGAGATCACCGGCGCCGATATCCACTTCGAGAGCACCGTCCCCACCGGCGCCGGCCTGTCCTCCTCGGCAGCCCTCGAGGTCGTCACCGCCGTCGCCCTGAACGACCTCTACGGCCTGGGCCTGGAGCGGTGGCGGATCGCCCGGCTCTGCCAGCGCGCGGAGAACGTCTACGTGGGCGCCCCCACCGGGATCATGGACCAGACCGCCTCGGCGTGCTGCACCGAGGGGCACGCCCTGTGGCTCGACACCCGCGACCTGTCGCAGCGCCAGATCCCCTTCGACCTGGCCTCCCAGGGCCTGCGGCTGCTCGTCGTCGACACCCGGGTCACCCACGCCCACAGCGAGGGCGAGTACGGCAAGCGGCGGGCGGGCTGCGAGGAGGCGGCGGCGCTGCTCGGCGTGGACGCGCTGCGGGACATCCCGTACGAGGGGCTCGACGAGGCCCTCGCCCGCGTCGAGGACCCCGAACTGCGGCCGCTGGTACGGCACGTGGTCACCGAGGACCGCCGGGTCGAGCGGGTCGTCGAACTGCTGGAGACGGGCGACGCCCGTGCCATCGGGCCGGTGCTGACCGAGGGCCACGCCTCGCTGCGCGACGACTTCAAGGTCTCCTGCCCGGAGCTCGACCTGGTGGTGTCGGCCGGTGTGGAGGCGGGTGCCCTCGGCGCGCGCATGACCGGCGGCGGCTTCGGCGGTTCGGCGATCGTGCTGGTGGAGGAGTCCGCCGCGGAGAAGACCGCCGAGGCGATCGCCGGTGCCTTCGCCACGGCCGGCCACCGCGAGCCGCGCATCTTCACCGCGGTGCCGTCCGCGGGGGCCCGCCGGCTGGTCTGACCCGTTGCGGAGACAGGGAGCCGGCCCCGGTCCCGGGGCCGGCTCCCTGCCGTGGGAGGCCTGCACGGCAGGAAGTCCGTCACGCCCGGCGGGTGGCCGGGCACCGCGTGGACGACGCCGGGGAGCCCACGGTCCGCGCCCCCACCGGCGCTGCCGCGGCTCGGCACGCCTTCCTCCGTCCACCGCTGTGGAAAACCGCACCGTGGGCCACAGTTCGGCACGTCCCGGGGAACTCCGTCCCGCAAGTTTTTCCATTCGGGCGCCTTTGTCTGCTCCTGCCCCTACGCTTTTTGGCAGCGCCGGTGGGGGCCGGCGGCATCAGGGGGCGAGACACAAGGGTTCGGCACCTGGTTGGGGACGGCTGCTAGCCCGGCGGCGTGCGGCGTCCGCTCCAGGTGCCGGGCCTCCGTGCACATCGACCTCGTCCGTGGGGGGAAGTGCCGAATGCCGGGAGTGGGGCCCGTGGGACGAATCCGCGTTCTCGTCGTCGACGACCATCGCATCTTCGCCGAATCGCTTGCGGCCGCCCTCGCGGCCGAGCCCGATGTCGACGTCTCGGCCGCCGGGAGCGGGGCGGCTGCCCAGCGCTGCCTGGAACGCGCGGCCTCCGACGGCCGCCGCTACGACGTGCTCCTCGTCGACGCCGACCTGGGGACGACGTCCGCCGTGGGGGCCCGGGTGATGGGCGCGCCCAGGGCAGCCCCGCTCGGCGCGGCCGACGGCGGCGCCCAGGCCGGGCTCGACGGCATCGCCCTGGTGGAACGCGTACGGTCCGAACACCCCGCCACCCGGACGGTCGTGCTCGCCGAGCGGGACGACGCGCGCCGTGCCGCCCGCGCCCTGCAGGCCGGCGCCTGCGGCTGGGTCGCCAAGGACTGCTCGCTGTCCCGGCTGCTGGCCGTGATGCGCGGCGTCCTGCGGGACGAGACGCATCTGCCGCCCGCCCTGCTCACCGGCGTGCTGCGGGAGTTGACCGCCGCGCGCCGGCACCGGACGGAGAGCGAGCGGCTGGTGGAGTCGCTCACCCCGCGCGAGCAGGAGGTGCTGCGCTGCATGGTGGCCGGCCTGGGCCGCAAGGCGGTCGCCGAGCGGCTGTACCTGTCGCCGCACACCGTCCGCACCCACATGCAGAACGTGCTGGGCAAGCTGGGTGTGCATTCGACGCTGGCCGCCGTGGCGCTGGCCCGGCGGGCCGGGGTGCCACCGGCCGACGGAGAGGGCGGCCGGGTGGGTTCCGCGGCCCCGGTGCAGCACGTCTGACGGCATGGAGCGCGGCGGATCGCCCTCCCCGTGACCGGGGAGAGCGACCCGCCGGGTCACCGCGGATACCCGCGGTCATTCACCGCCGACGCCGGTGGCCGGCGCCGGGCGGTCACCGCTGACGCCGGTGGTCGGCGCCGAGCGGCTGGTGTCACGGTCGTTGGCACGGTCGCGGTGACCGTTCTCCTGACCGCGGTCATTGAGGCCGTCGAACGGGTCGCGGCCGTTGTTGTCGCCGCGGTGGTTGTCACCCGCGTCGTCGAAGGGGTCGCGGTTGTTGTCGCCGCGGTTGTCGCCCCGGCCGTTGCCGCCGCGACCGTTGTCCCCGCCGTTGCCGCCGTTGCCGCCGTTGCCGCCGCGACCGTTGTCGCCGCGGTTGCCGCCCCGGCCGTTGTCGCCGCGGTTGCCGCCCCGGCCGTTGTCACGGCAGTTGAAGCCACCGTTGAAGCCGGGACCGCCGACGAAGCCGGGACCGGCGATACCGCCGACGCCACCGATGCCGCCGATGCCGCCGACGAAGCCCGGACCGCCGACTCCGCCGATGCCACCGACGCCGCCGACCCCGCCGACGCCACCGGGACCGCCGACGAAGCCCGGACCGCCGACTCCGCCGACGCCACCGACGAAGCCCGGACCGCCGACTCCGCCGACTCCGCCGACGCCACCGACGCCGCCGACCCCGCCGACGCCACCGGGACCGCCGACGAAGCCGGGACCGGCGACACCGCCGACGCCGCCGACTCCGCCGACGCCACCGACACCACCGACACCGCCGACGCCACCGACAAAGCCGGGACCACCGCGACCGCCGGGGCCGTCGCTGCGCTTGGCGAGGGCGACGCTGTCCAGGGGTTCCTCGGCGCGGGTGTCCTCGCGGAACGGGTCGTCCACGCCGTTGAAGCGCTCGTCGCCGCGGCCGTGCTCGCGGCCGCCGTGCCCGTTGTTGCGGCAGATGCCGATGCCGCCGATACCACCGACGAAGCCGGGGACACCGATGCCACCGACTCCGCCGACCCCGCCGACCCCACCGACGCCACCGACGCCGCCGACGCCGCCGACACCGCCGACGCCGCCGACGCCGCCGACGCCGCCTACCCCACCGGTGCCGCTGCACCAGCCGGGCACGGGACCGACGTTGGCGACGAAGCGGGCCGAGGACCAGGCCCAGAGGTTGCCGCTGAGCTGGTACCAGCGGGGGTTGCCGCCGATGGGGCTGCCCACGGACTTGCAGACGATGGCCACCAGGGCGTTGAAGGGGATGACGCCGACGCTGGCGAATTGGACGCCCGGTCCGCTGCGGACCCGCAGACCCGTACGGGCGACGACGCGGCCCTGGAACAGGGCTGCGTTGGGGGAGCGTGCGGACTTCACCGCCACTTCACGGGACAGGTCCCGGAGACGCTCCGAGGGGGAAACGAGTTCACTTTGGCCGTCCGGTCCAGGAGCGGCAGGCACCCCGGCGGCAGGCCGGCCGTCGGTGGCGAAGGCGGTGCCCATGGTGCCGATGGCGAGGGTGCCGGCCAAGGCGCCGGTCACCGCGGTTGCGGCTATCTTGCTTGCGCGGGTGTGCAGAGTCATCTGCATCTCCAAGGTGGAGCGGGACCCGGCGGGGTCCAGGGAAATGGAAGCCGGACGCGCCCCGACCGCCTTCCACTTGACGTTGTCGGAATGTGGTGCGCCGGCAGCCGCAAAAGTGGCCATTTGAGCCTTTATGCGGCGTTCACGGTCATCACGCTAAGTGCGCCACTTTGTGTGCGCAACCGGTGGCGGAGCGTGGCCGTTTGTGATCATTCCCTGGCGGTTACGCCGGGTAATCGCCGTCAACCGGGGACGTTGTCGAAGGGTGCGGTCAACTGTCGGAGCAGGTTCGCGAGTTCCCCCCGCTGGCGGCCGGAGAGCTCGCCGAGGATGGCCCGCTCCTGGGCCAGCAGGCCCGCCAGGGCCTGGTCCGCCCGGTCCCGGCCCTCCGGGGTGAGCCGTACGAGGACGCCGCGCCGGTCCGAGGGGTCGGGCAGCCGCTCCACGAGCCCCTTCTTGGTGAGCCGGTCGATCCGGTTGGTCATCGTCCCCGAGGTGACCAGCGTCTGGGTCAGCAGCTGTCCGGGGGAGAGCTGGTAGGGCGCGCCCGCGCGGCGCAGGGAGGTCAGCACGTCGAACTCCCAGGGCTCCAGACCGTGCTCGGAGAACGCCAGCCGACGGGCCCGGTCCAGATGCCTCGCCAGCCTGCTGACCCGGCTGAGCACCTCGAGTGGTTCGACGTCGAGGTCAGGGCGCTCCCTGCGCCACGCAGCGACCAGCCGATCGACCTCGTCCTCCATGGAGATCAGTGTAAGGGTTGTGTCGACATGAAGTCTCTTGACATCAAGAGATTAGCTCTGGAACCTTGTGGGCAAGGTCGGCGGCAGGAAGAGATCCATCTCTCGCCAGGGAGTTCGCAACATGCCCGCAGCAGCCTGGGATCCCCAGCAGTACCTCCACCACTCCACCCACCGCACCCGCCCCTTCCACGACCTGCTGGCCCGGATACCGGAGCTGCCCGGCGCGAGCCCGCGGATCGCGGACGTCGGCTGCGGTCCCGGCAACGTGACCGCCCTGCTCGCGCAGCGCTGGCCCGATGCCCGGATCACCGGCCTCGACAGCTCGGCCGAGATGCTGGAGGCCGCCCGGGCCTACGAAGGCCCCACCGCCGGGGGCGGCAGCCTCACCTTCCGCCCCGCCGACGCCGGACACTGGGTCCCCGACGGCACCTACGACCTGATCGTCTCCAACGCCGCCCTCCAGTGGGTCGAGGGCCACGCCGAGCGCTTCCCCCTCTGGGTCGAGCACCTCGCTCCCGGCGGCGTCCTCGCCTTCCAGGTCCCCGGCAACTTCACCTCGCCCAGTCACGCGCTGCTCGGCGACCTCTGCGACTCCCCGGCCTGGCGCGACCGCCTCGGCGAGGGCCACGGCCGCCGCTACGTCCACATCCTCCAGCCCCCCGGCTACCTGGAGCGCCTCATCGAGATCCCCGACGTCGAGGTGGACGTCGACGTCTGGGAGACCACGTACGTACAGCTCCTGCAGGGCGAGGACGCGGTGCTCGAATGGACGAAGGGAACGGCGCTGCGCCCGGTGCTGACCGCCCTCGAGGACGACCCGGAGGCCACCGGGGAGTTCCTCGGCCAGTACCGCGACCTGCTGCGCAAGGCCTACCCGGCGGGGCCGCACGGCACCGTCTTCCCCTTCCGGCGGATCTTCGCCGTCGCACGGAAAGCGGGGTGATCCCGATGATCACCGCTCTCGACCACGTCCAGCTCGCCGCCCCGCCCGGCTCCGAGGAGATCCTGCGCGCCTTCTACGCGGGGGTCCTGGGGATGAGCGAGGTCCCCAAGCCGCCGGTGCTCGCCGCCCGGGGCGGCTGCTGGTTCGCCGCGGGCCCGGTCCAGTTGCACATCGGCGTGGAGGAGGACTTCCGCCCCGCCCGGAAGGCCCATCCGGGCTTACGCGTGAGCGGCATCGGGGCCTACGCGGACCGGCTGGAGTCCCGCGGCGCCGCGGTCGTCTGGGACGGTGACCTGCCGGGCCATCGCCGTTTCTACACCGACGACCCGTTCGGCAACCGTCTGGAGTTCCTGGAGCCCGTCGACGCCGTGTGACGCCCCGGCGGCGCCGGTCACCCCGCGGGGGCCCGGCGCCGCCGGGCGGCACAACCGGTACAGCCGTCACAGCGTGAGGAAGGCCGCCCCCAGGAGTGCGGCGCCGGCCAGGGCGGCGGTCCAGGCGGTGCGGGGCCAGCGCAGCCCCCCGGCCAGGACCAGGGAGGCGAGGAGCAGGGCGCCGCCCAGCGGGACCCAGGCGTGCAGCACACCGGCGAGCCCGGTGCGCACCACGTCGTCCGTGCCGGGCTTGACCGCGACCGGTATCCGCTCGCCGGTGCGGTGGGTGACCGCCTTGTCGATCGTCACCTTCCCGCGGAGGGAGCCGAGACCCTCCGGCACGAAGGGGCCGGTGCAGGTGTCGGCGCCGCAGGTGGAGACCGTCATCGTGCCCTGCTCGCGGCCCTTGGTGAGCATGACGTGCTGGGCGGTCTTCCACGAGGTCCACACCCCGGCCGCCAGCATGACCAGGACCAGCGCGCTCAGCACCACGATGCGGCCGACCAGCAGCAGCCCCCAGGCGCTCTCGGCGGTGCGGCGGGCGAGACTCCGTTTGACCATGCGGGCGATCCTTGGCCATTGCATGGCACTCGGTCAACCTTTCGATGGTCAACCGTTGTAGGTGCCCTGCGCCCTCTCCAGCCCCTCGCAGACGAGCGACTCGACCGCGTCGGCCGCCCGGTCCACGAACCACTCGAGCTCCTTGCGCTCGGTGGAGGAGAAGTCCTTCAGGACGAAGTCCGCGACCTGCATCCGCCCCGGCGGGCGGCCGATGCCGCAGCGGACCCGCAGGTAGTCGGGGCCGAGGGACTTGGTGATCGACTTCAGGCCGTTGTGGCCGTTGTCGCCGCCGCCCTTCTTCAGGCGCAGGGTGGCGTAGTCGATGTCCAACTCGTCGTGGACCGCGACGAGGTTGCCGAGCGGCACCTTGTAGAAGTCGCGCAGCGCCGTCACCGGGCCTCCGGAGAGGTTCATGTACGTCATCGGCTTGGCCAGCACGACGCGGCGGCCGCCGATGCGCCCCTCGACGACCTGGGACCGGCTCTTGTGGGTCTTGAAGCGCCCGCCGATCCGGTCGGCGAGCAGGTCGGCGACCATGAAGCCGATGTTGTGCCGGTTGCCGGCGTACTCCGGTCCGGGGTTGCCCAGACCGGCCACCAGCCAGGGCCCCTCGGGGGCGCTTTCCGCTGCGCTCATGCTCATGTCGTCCATTCAACAGGACCGCCGCCCCGCTCCTTGCGGAGCGGGGCGGCGGACGGGGAACTGCGGGTGCTGCCGTACTTACTCGGCAGCGGCCTCGGCGCCCTCGCCCTCGGCGCCCTCACCCTCGCCCTCGGCGGGAGCCTCGGCCTGGGCGGCGACGACCTGCAGGACGACGGTGTCCTCGTCGACGGCCAGGGTGGTGCCCTTGGGGAGCGGGATGTCCTTGGCGAGGATGGAGGTACCGGCCTCCAGGCCCTCGACGGAGACGGTGACGCCGTCGGGGATGTGGGTCGCCTCGGCCTCGACCGGCAGCGCGTTGAGCACGTGCTCCAGCAGGTTGCCGCCGGGGGCGAGCTCGCCCTCGGTGTTGACCACGATCTCGACGGTGACCTTCTCGCCGCGCTTGACCGCGAGCAGGTCGACGTGCTCCAGGAAGCCCTTCAGCGGGTCGCGCTGCACGGCCTTGGGGATGACCAGCTCGTTGCCGTCACCCTCGATGTCCAGGCTGATCAGGACGTTCGGGGTGCGCAGGGCGAGCAGCAGGTCGTGGCCGGGCAGGGCGACGTGCTTGGGGTCCTGGCCGTGGCCGTAGATGACACCGGGGACCTGGTGCGAGCGGCGGATGCGGCGGGCGGCGCCCTTGCCGAACTCGGTGCGCAGCTGCGCGGAGATCTTCACCTCGGACATGGGGATCACACTCCTCGTGATGACGACGGGACTTCGGTCGGTCGCCCAGCCCACGACGGGCCGTTCCACTTACGAGGAGCGCGTCGATAACGGAGTCCGCCGCCGAAACGGGAACGGCCTCCCTCGCCGAGCAACTCGCTGAGTCTACCCGGCGGGGAGGCCGCCCCGGAAATCGATCAGACGGTGATCAGTGCGCGTCCTCGAAGAGGCTCGTCACGGAGCCGTCCTCGAAGACCTCGCGGACCGCGTTGGCGATCGTCGGCGCGATGGACAGCACCGTGATCTTGTCCAGGTCCAGTTCACCCGGCGTCGGCAGGGTGTCGGTGAAGACGAACTCGCTCACCTTGGAGTTCTTCAGCCGGTCCGCGGCCGGGCCGGACAGGACACCGTGGGTGGCGGTGACGATGACGTCCTCCGCGCCGTTGGCGAACAGGGCGTCCGCCGCGGCGCAGATGGTGCCGCCGGTGTCGATCATGTCGTCCACCAGGACGCAGATGCGGCCGCGCACGTCACCGACCACCTCGTGCACGGTGACCTGGTTGGCGACGTCCGGGTCGCGCCGCTTGTGGACGATGGCCAGCGGCGCGCCCAGGCGGTCGCACCAGCGGTCGGCCACGCGCACCCGGCCGGCGTCGGGGGAGACGACGGTCAGCTTCGAGCGGTCGACCTTGGCGCCCACGTAGTCCGCCAGTATGGGCAGCGCGAACAGGTGGTCGACCGGGCCGTCGAAGAAGCCCTGGATCTGGTCGGTGTGCAGGTCGACCGTGAGGATCCGGTCGGCGCCCGCGGTCTTCATCAGGTCGGCCACGAGGCGGGCCGAGATCGGCTCGCGGCCGCGGTGCTTCTTGTCCTGGCGGGCGTAACCGTAGAACGGCACGACCACGGTGATGCGCTTGGCGGAGGCCCGCTTCAGCGCGTCGATCATGATCAGCTGCTCCATGATCCACTTGTTGATGGGAGCGGTGTGGCTCTGGATGACGAAAGCGTCCGAGCCGCGGGCCGACTCCTCGAAGCGGACGTAGATCTCACCGTTCGCGAAGTCGAAGGCCTTCGTCGGCACAAGGTTGACGCCCAGCTCACGTGCCACCTCCTCCGCGAGCTCGGGGTGTGCGCGGCCGGAGAAGAGCATCAGCTTCTTCTCACCGGTCGTCTTGATCCCGGTCACTGCACCGTCTCCTTGGTGTTCAACGCAGCTTCGCCCTCGGTGAGGGAGCTGGCGGAATTGTGTGCACCTCACACGGTACGCGCTGCGTGGCGCGACCGCGCACGTGGGGAAGGCCACCCCGCACGCGCTCCCCCGCCGGTCAGGCCTCCGGCGCGGCCTGCTGGGCCTGTTCGGCGGCGTGGGCCGCCGCGCTGCCGGGCCGCTTCCTGGCCACCCAGCCCTCGATGTTGCGCTGCTGGCCGCGCGCGACGGCGAGCGAACCGGCCGGCACGTCCTTGGTGATCACGGAGCCCGCGGCGGTGTAGGCGCCGTCCCCGACTGTGACGGGGGCCACGAACATGTTGTCGGAGCCGGTGCGGCAGTGGGAGCCGATCGTGGTGTGGTGCTTGGCCTGCCCGTCGTAGTTGACGAAGACGCTGGCGGCGCCGATGTTCGTGTGATCGCCGATCGTCGCGTCGCCGACGTAGGACAGGTGCGGCACCTTGGTGCCCTCGCCGAGGGTGGCGTTCTTCATCTCGACGTAGGTGCCGGCCTTCGCCTTGGGGCCGAGCTTGGCGCCCGGGCGCAGGTAGGCGAACGGGCCGACCGAGGCGGCCTCGCCGATCTCCGCGCTGACGGCCACGGTGTTGCTCACCGTGGCGCCGGGGCCGACCAGGGTGTCGGTCAGCGTGCAGTTGGGGCCGACCACGGCGCCCGAGGCGAGCCGGGTCGCGCCGTACAGCTGGGTGTTCGGCAGCACCAGGGTGTCGGGCTCGAACTCCACGGTGACGTCCAGCCAGGTCGACGCCGGGTCCATGATCGTCGCGCCCTCCAGCATCGCCCGGTGCAGCAGGCGGTCGTTGAGGATGCGGCGGGCCTCGGCGAGCTGCACGCGGTTGTTGATGCCGGCGATCTCGCGGTGGTCCCCGGCGACCGAGGCGCCGACGCGGTGGCCGGCCTCGCGCAGGATGCCGAGGGTGTCGGTGAGGTACTCCTCGCCCTGGGCGTTGTCGGTGGTCACCTTGGCCAGCGCGTCGGTCAGCAACTGCGCGTCGAAGGCGAACACCCCGGAGTTGATCTCGGGGATGGCCCGCTGCTCGTCGGTGGCGTCCTTCTGCTCGACGATCGCCAGCACCGAGCCGTCGGCGTCGCGCACGATGCGGCCGTAGCCGGTCGGGTCGGGGACCTCGGCGGTCAGCACGGTGACGGCGTTGCCGTCGGCGGCGTGGGCCTCGACCAGCGCGCGCAGGGTGTCCGGGGTGAGCAGCGGGGTGTCGCCGGCGGTGATGACCACCGTGCCGGTCAGCTCCGGGAGTTCCGCCAGGCCCGCCCGGACCGCGTGGCCGGTGCCGTTCTGCTCGTACTGCACGGCGGTGCGGATCTCGGCGTCGGTCCCGGCCAGGTGGGCGGTCACCTGCCCGCGGGCGTGACCGACCACGACCAGCAGGTGCTCGGGCTCCAGGGCGCGGGCCGCGGCCACGACGTGTCCGACCAGGGAGCGGCCGCTGATCGTGTGCAGGACTTTGGGGGTCGCCGACTTCATACGGGTGCCCTCACCCGCGGCAAGGACGATGACGGCGGCCGGGCGGTGGGCGCTCACGGAACGGACTCCTCGGCGTGGGGTGAAGGTCACCCGAAGGATACCGGGGCGTTTCGGGCGGGGAACGCGGAAGGGTCGCGACGGTTGCCGCGACCCTTCGGTCAGTGCTCCGCTGCCAGGATTCGAACCCGGACTTAAGGGACCAAAACCCTCAGTGCTGCCGTTACACCACAGCGGAAGGAAACCCCGGCCGAACAGGACATCCGGTCAGGGTGCCCGTCTGGCCTCCACCACTATGCCGCACCGGCGGCCTCCAATGCGACGAGAAAGATCGGTACTTCCCCTCGTGAAAGGTGGGTACAAGTGCCAAGAGCCGTATTCCCGCCGACACGCGTGCTCTGTTCGGCCTTCACTTAGCCCTGCCATACTTACGAAGCCGTAAGTTACGGTGGCGTAGCCCCCGACCTTCATTGAGGGACCACCATGACCACACAGACCGACGTGATCACCGAGTCCCCGGAACCCGGGGCCGGCTCCGGGGCCCCGCTTCCCCGCGCCACGCTCGGTGGTGACAAGAAGCAGTCACTCGAGCAGATCACCCTCGGACTCTTCATCGGCATCCCCTTCCTCGCCCTCGTCGCGGCGATCCCGCTCGCGTGGGGATGGGGCCTGAGCTGGCTCGACCTCGGCCTGATGGTGGGGATGTACTACCTCGGCTGTCACGGCATCACCATCGGCTTCCACCGCCACTTCACCCACGGCTCCTTCAAGGCCAACCGCCCGCTGAAGATCGCCCTGGCCATCGCCGGGTCGATGGCCGTCGAGGGACCGATCGTGCGGTGGGTCGCCGACCACCGCAAGCACCACAAGTTCT
Source organism: Streptomyces sp. PA03-5A (assembly GCF_033792725.1). Classification (NCBI taxonomy): domain Bacteria; kingdom Bacillati; phylum Actinomycetota; class Actinomycetes; order Kitasatosporales; family Streptomycetaceae; genus Streptomyces; species Streptomyces sp. PA03-5A. The sequence goes on from NZ_JARAVL010000028.1 coordinate 122,219, forward strand.
CCGACGCCGACGGCGACCCGCACAGCCCCTGGCGCTACGGCGAGACCGTCCCCGCGCTGATGAAGGGCCTGTGGTGGGCCCACATGGGCTGGTTGTTCGACGAGGAGCAGACCCCCCAGCACAAGTACGCCCCCGATCTGATCAAGGACCCGGCGATCCGCCGGATCAGCCGTGACTTCTGGCTCTGGACCTCCGTCTCGCTGCTGCTCCCGCCGCTGATCGGCGGCCTGGCGACGATGTCGTGGACCGGCGCCGCCACCGCCTTCTTCTGGGGCTCCCTGGTCCGTGTGGCCCTGCTGCACCACGTCACCTGGTCGATCAACTCGATCTGCCACGCGGTCGGCAAGCGGCCCTTCCGCTCCCGCGACAAGTCCGGCAACGTCTGGTGGCTGGCCGTGCTGTCCTGCGGCGAGTCCTGGCACAACCTCCACCACGCCGACCCCACCTCCGCCCGGCACGGCGTGCTCCGCGGCCAGGTCGACTCCAGCGCCCGCATCATCCGCTGGTTCGAACTGCTCGGGTGGGCCAGTGACGTACGGTGGCCGACCGCTGACCGGATCGCCGCCCGCCGTAAGGAGAGCGTCAGCGAAGCGGCATGATTGACGGGTGAGCGACGGCAGAAGCAGCAGCAGGGGCAGCGAGGGCACGCCGTCGCGGCGTGCCCGACGGGTCCGCATGACGGGCAAGGAGCGCCGCGAGCAACTCCTCGACGTGGGGCGCACGCTCTTCGCCGAACGCGGTTTCGAGGGCACCTCCGTCGAGGAGATCGCGCACAAGGCGGGCGTCTCCAAGCCCGTCGTGTACGAGCACTTCGGCGGCAAGGAGGGCCTCTACGCCGTCGTCGTGGACCGCGAGATGCGGTGCCTGCTGGACATGGTCACCGGTGCCCTCACCGGTGGCCATCCGCGCGAACTGCTGGAACAGGCGGCCTTCGCGCTGCTGGACTACATCGAGCAGTACACCGACGGCTTCCGGATCCTCGTGCGGGACTCGCCCGTCGCCCAGTCCACCGGCACCTTCGCCTCACTGATCAGCGACATCGCCACCCAGGTGGAGGACATCCTGGGCATGGAGTTCAAGCAGCGCGGCTTCGACGCCAAGCTCGCCCCGCTCTACGCGCAGGCGCTGGTCGGGATGGTGGCGCTCACCGGGCAGTGGTGGCTGGACGCCCAGAAGCCCAAGAAGGCGGAGGTCGCCGCGCACCTGGTGAACCTGTCCTGGAACGGCCTGTCCGGGCTCGAGCCCAGGCCGCGGCTGATCGGCCACCGCAAGAACTGATGCCGCGCCCCGCTCTGCACGCACAGGACGAAGGGCGGTGCCCCCCCCGCGGGGGGCACCGCCCTTCGTCGTGTCCTGCGGCAGGTGGTCAGCCGGTGTTGCGCAGGCCGGCCGCCACGCCGTTCACCGTCAGCAGCAGCGCGCGGGCGAGCAGCGGGTCGGGCTCCTCGCCGCGGGCGGCGGCCTCGCGCTGCCGGTGCAGCAGCGCCACCTGGAGGTAGGAGATCGGGTCGAGGTAGGCGTCCCGGATCCGGAAGGTCTGCTGGAGCACCGGCTGCGCGTCCAGCAGCTCCGCCTCACCGGTGATCCGCAGCACCTCGGCGACCGTCAGCTCGTGCTCGGCCTTGATGACGTCGAAGACGTGCTTGAGCCCGTCGGGCACCAGGGTGCCGACGTAGTGCTCGGCGATCCGCAGGTCGGTCTTGGCCAGCGTCATCTCGACGTTGGACAGGAAGTTCCGGAAGAAGTGCCACTGCTCGTACGCCTCGGCGATGTCCGCCTCCCGGCCCGCCTCGCGGGCGGCCCTCAGGCCCGAGCCGACGCCGAACCAGCCCGGCACGATCTGCCGCGACTGCGTCCAGCCGAACACCCACGGGATGGCCCGCAGCCCGTCCAGGCCCGCCCCGCTGTCCGGGCGGCGCGAGGGGCGCGAGCCCAGGTGCAGCTCGGCCAGCTGGTCCACGGGGGTGGAGGCGAAGAAGTACGCGGGCAGGTCCGGGTCCTCCACCAGCCGCCGGTAAGCGGAGTGCGCGGCGTCGGAGACCACGTCCATGGCCGCGTCCCAGCGGGACAGCGCCTCCTCGGACTGGCGGGGCGCGGTGTGCAGCGCCGAGGCCTGCAGCGTGGCCGCGACCGTCAGCTCCAGGTTCTCCCGCGCCAGGGACGGGATCAGGTACTTGTCGGAGATGACCTCGCCCTGCTCGGTCACCTTGATCTCGCCCTCCAGCGTGCCCCACGGCTGCGCCAGGATCGCGTCGTGCGTCGGGCCGCCGCCCCGGCCGACGGTGCCGCCGCGGCCGTGGAAGAGCCGCAGCCGCACCCCGTGGCGGTGCGCCACGTCACGCAGGCTCCGCTGCGCCCGGTGGATCTCCCACTGCGAGGTGGTGATGCCGCCGAACTTCGAGCTGTCGCTGTAGCCGAGCATGACCTCCTGCACGTCGCCGCGGAGCGAGACGAGCTTGCGGTACGAGGGGTCGGAGAGCATCTCGTCGAGCAGCCTGTCGGCGACCTTCAGCTCGTCGGTGGTCTCCAGCAGCGGCACGATGCCGATCTTGGCGATCCCCGCGTGCAGGTCGATCAGCCCGGCCTCGCGGGCCAGCACCGCCGCCGCGAAGACGTCGTCGGAGCCCAGGCACATCGAGATGATGTACGACTCGACCACCTCGGGCCCGAACCGCTCGAAGGACTCCCGCACGGTGTCGAAGACGCCCAGCGTCTTCGCCCCCGCCGCATCCAGCGGCGCCGGGGACGGCGCCAGGGGCCGCCGCGAGCGCAACTCCTTGGCGAGCAGCCTGCGCCGGTAGTCCCGCGGCATGTCCGCGTACCGCCAGGACTCCTCGCCGAGCCGGTCGAAGAGCTGGCCGAGGGCGTGGTGGTGGGCGTCGGCGTGCTCGCGGACGTCCATCGTGGCCAGCTGCAGACCGAAGGCGGCCAGCGTGCGGATGGTGCGGTCCAGACGGCCGTCCGCGATCAGCTCACCGCGGTTGGCGCGCAGCGAGTCCTGCACCAGACGCAGGTCGGCCAGGAGGCCGCCGGTCCCGAGATAGTCGCGGCCGGGCACGTGCGGCGTGCCGCCGGCCAGCCGATCCCGGGTGTTGAGCAGCTTCTGCCGGATGCAGGTGGCCTTGAGGCGGTAGGGCTCCTCCGCGTTCAGCCGCTTGTAGCGGGGGCTGATCTCCGGGAGGCGCTGCAGGTCCTGCTCCAGGTCGGCCAGCAGCTCGGGTGAGGCGCCCGAGTTGCGGATCGAGTTGGACAGCGCCGCGCGCAGGTCGTCGACGAGCTCCAGGGCGTCCGTGATGCCGTGCTCGTGCTGCAGGATCAGCACGTCCCAGGTGACCTGCGGGGTGACGTTGGGGTTGCCGTCCCGGTCGCCGCCGATCCAGGTGCCGAAGGTCAGCGGGCGGGTCTCCGCGGGCAGCGGCACACCGACCCGCTCCAGCTCGACCGCCAGGTCCTCCAGCACGTCGCCGACCGCGCCCGCGTGCAGCTCGTCCAGGTAGTAGATGGCGTTGCGCGCCTCGTCGGCGGGCTCGGGGCGCACGACACGCAGTTCGTCGGTCTGCCAGAGCAGGTCGATGTTCTCCGCCAGACGCAGGTCGCTGCGGCGGCGGTCCCCGCCCCCCTCGACGGACTCGTCCAGCAGCGCGGCGATCACCCGCAGCTTGTTCAGCACGCTGCGGCGGGCCGCCTCGGTCGGGTGGGCGGTGAAGACCGGACGCACGTTGAGGTTGCGCACGGTCTGCCGCAGGTGCTCCGGGTCGGCGTCCTTGAGCAGGTCGGCCGTACGGGCCAGCAGGCCGCCATCGGCCGCCCTGCGGGAACGCAGCTCACGGCCCCGGTGCACCTGCTCGGTGACGTTGGCGAGGTGGAAGTAGGTGGAGAACGCCCGTACCAGCTTGGCCGCGGTCTCCAGATCGGTCTCGCCGAGCAGGGCGGCGGCGGCCTCGCCGTCGCTGCGGGTCAGCGCCCGCACCCTCTCGACGAGATCGAGGAGCTCCGGGCCCTCCTGCCGGACGAGCGTCCCGCCGAGGAGGTCTCCCAGGCGGCGGATGTCCGCGCGGAGGGGGGCGCTGCCGGTGGTGTTGTCGGCGCTGCTCACAGGTGCGGCTCCTCGTGCAGTGGAATGGTCGGCGGCATTGTCCGGACCGCGCTGTCCGACGGCACAAGGATAGGTCGGGGCCGCCCCACGGACCGGGGCTGACCGCCAGGCGGACACCGTCGCGTCTAGGCTGGTCCGTATGAGTACGACGGGGGAGTACGTACCGGACGGGGCCGGCGGACGAAGCCGGGCGGTCGCCGGGCCGTGGTGGTGGCCCAGGCGGCGCAGCATGGTGCTCGACGTGTCCCTGGCCTTCGTCTCGGCCGTGGAATGCCTCCTGGAAGGCGCGGCCTTCGCCGAGAAGTCCGGGGTCTCGCCGGTCGTCACGGGTCTGTTCGGCCTGCTGGTCGGCTCGGTGCTGGTGCTCCGCAGGCGCTGGCCGGTCCTGGTCGTCCTGGTCTCCATCGCCGTCACGCCGGCCCAGATGGGCATCCTGCTGAGCATCGTGGGCCTCTACACCCTGGCCGCCTCCGACGTACCGCGGCGGATCATCGCGGTGCTGTCGGGGATGACCATGCTCGGCATGCTGATCGTCACCTTCCTGGAGATGCACGGTGACCTCGGCGGCGCGGCGTACCACGCGCCGCTGGCCGTGGTCGTCCTCACCTCCGTGCTCGCGGCGGTCGGCGTCACCGCGCCGCCGGTGCTGCTGGGCCTGTACGTCGGCGCCCGGCGCCGGCTCGTGGAGAGCCTGCGGGAACGGGCGGACGGCCTGGAGCGGGAGCTGTCCCTGCTGGCCGAGACGGCCACGAGCTCCGCGGAGCGTGCCCGCATGGAGGAGCGCACCCGCATCGCGCGCGAGATGCACGACGTCGTCGCACACCGGGTGAGCCTCATGGTCGTGCACGCGGCCGCGCTGCAGGCGATCGCCGTCAAGGACCCCGAGAAGGCCTCGGCCAGCGCGCAGCTCCTCGGGGACATGGGGCGGCAGGCGCTCAACGAGCTGCGCGAGATGCTGGGCGTCCTGCGGGCGGAGCCGGTGATGGCGGCGCGGGCGGCGTCGGCGGGTGCGGCGGTCCGTGTCGTGGCCGCTGCGGAAACGATTGCGCCCGCCCCGTCCCCGCCCCCGGCCGCGGCCGGGGACGCCGAGACGGAGGACGAGCAGGGGCCGTGCCTGGCCGAGCTCAGGCGGCTGCTCGACGAGTCGCGGGCCACCGGGATGGACGTCGAGCTCACGGTGGAGGGGGAGGAGCGTCCGCTGGCGGCGCGGGTCGAGGCCACGGTCTACCGCGTCGTGCAGGAGGCGCTCACCAACGTCCACAAGCACGCGCCCGGCGCGTGGGCCCGCATCCGCCTCGCCTACCGCGAGGCGGAGGTCGCGGTCCTGGTGCAGAACGGGCCCTCCGACGGGGCGCCCGCGCTGGTGCTGCCCAGCGGGGGCAACGGGCTGGTCGGCATGAAGGAGCGCGTCACGGCGCTCGGCGGGGGGTTCGCCGCCGGCACGACCCACGAGGGCGGGTTCCGCGTCTCCGCGATGCTTCCCGCGTAGCGGTACGGCCCGGGGTGCCCCTCGCGGCCCGTTGTTGGGTGCGGGTTCGTTGCGCCTGCGGCGGGCGGTCCAGGTCGGACCCCGGATGCCGCACAACACCTACACGTCAGCGTCCAGAACGCCCACCCTCCCCCAGCCTTCGGCCGGGGGTGCCCCCAACGACCCGCCCCCTCCGTATCGCCGGGCGGCCAACGGCCGGTGGGGGTTCAGAAAGCGGTCCGGGGTTGCCGCAGGTGCCTTACTCACCCCCCACCGGCCGTCATGCGCCCCAACACACGGGAGGGGGTGGGGCGGCGTGCGGCCATGGGGGTCCCCCCGGCCGAAGGCTGGGGGAGTGCGCCGGCGCGGCACCGACCCCACAACGACCGCGCGAGGCGGTCACTGACCGCGCCGGATGGGGGTCCCCCCGGCCGAAGGCTGGGGGAGGGGCGGCGGCGGGGAAACCGCCCGCCGCAGGCGCAACGCACCCGCACACAACAACCGGCCGCAAGGGGCACCGCAAACGCAACGACCCGGCGGCGCGGTCAGGTCGTGAGGCGGTGGGGGCGGGAGCCCGTCGTGAGGGCGCCGAGGGCCGCGTCGATGGTCGGGCCCAGGTAGTAGTCGCCGGTGTGGTCGAGGCAGTAGACGCGCCCCTCGGCGTCGATCGCGAGCTGCCCGTGGCCCGCGGACTCCTCCCCGAGCGGTGCGACCTCCGTGTCGAGCGCGCTGCCGAGGTCGCCGAGGGTGCGCGCGAGGTGCAGCCCGTGGAGCGGGTCGACGCGGACCGTGCTGGGTGCGACGTGGCGGCCGGGGGAGGTGACGGCCGGCACGGTGAGGCCGCCGAACTCGGCCCAGGCCTCTACGGCGGCGGGGAAGACGCTGTGGCGGTGGCCGCCGGGGGAGACGTAGGCGCGGAGCGTGTCGGCCCAGACCTCGGCCTGCCGGATGTCCCAGCGGCCGGGCTGCCAGCCGGCGGCGCGCAGGGCCACGTCGACGCCGACGGGGAAGCGGGTCGAGTTCATTCGGCGTCGGCTCCCGGGTCGAAGGCGCGGACGCCGAAGTGCGCGAGCAGCGCCTCGCAGGAGCGGCAGGGCGGGGCGTAGGTGCCATGGGCGGGGTCGCCGTCCTCGCGTATGCGGCGGGCGGTGAGCTTGGCGCCCTTGAGGGCCTTGCGGGCCTCGCCGTTCGTGAGCGGCTTGCGCGCGGCGCGCTTGCTGCGGGCGCCGTCGACGGTGGTGAGGTGGCGGGACAGCAGCACCGGCTCGGGACATCGCCCGGTGAAGCGCTCACGCTGGGCGACGGGGAGGGCGTCGAGGACGTCCTGGACGAGCGGGTGGAGCGGGGGCGGCTGGTCCGCCTTGGCGCCGGTGCAGGTGAGGACCTCGTCCTTGACGGACAGCGCGGCGGCGACCGCCGGCAGGATCCCGTCGCGCCGGTGGCGCAGCGCCGGTGGCGCGGGCGCTTCGTCGGCTCCCCAGTTGAGCCGCGGATCCGCGGCGTCTCTCGTCAGCATCTTCGTACGGCCCTCCGATCCGTCCTCGCGCCGAGGACGTCCCCCTATGTGCGTAAGACTGCCAAACGGACAAGGCGTTACGGAAGTCGGTTGTGAGGTGAGAGGTTTACTTTGTGCCGGATGTCACGGCACTGTGGGGAGATGCGTATCGTCGTCCGGTGTGCTGCCGCAGTGGCGCTCCTTGCGTTGGCCATTGGTTGTACGGATAGTAGCGCCGGGTCGGACGGGAGAGGGGCCAAGCCCACGGAGAACGGCCGGGATTCGACCACGGCCTCCACGGGAGGGGCACAACGCACGCTCACCGCGGCCCGGTTGAAGGCGGCGCTGATCACCTCCGCCGATGTGCCCGGCTACGTGGTGACGGGCGGCGCGGGCGTGCCCGTCCCCGAGGAGTCGCTGACCGCGGACCGGCCCGGGTGCCGTCCCCTGTCCGACCCCGTGAGCAGCCGCCCCGTCCGGCCGCGTACGGCCCAGGTGACGGCCGCCGTCACCACGCGCGGGGCGCTCGGCGGTGACGGCGGGCTGGACCTGCTGCTGCTCGCCGCCCACCGGCCCGGCGAGGCGGGCGAGGTCGTCGCCGGGATCACCGCCGCCCTGAGGCAGTGCCGTTCCTTCGGGACGACGGACGGGGAGGGAGGCGCCCGGCACTTCGCCGTCCGTCCCGCGCGGGCCCCCGCGGTGGGCGACGAGGCGGTCGCCTACGTGATGACCGACACCGCCGACGCCACGCGAGGCACCGCCACCGTCACCGTCGTGCGCACCGGGGGCAGCACGGCCACCTACGTCACGGTCAAGCGGTCCGGTGACCCCGCCGGACCGCCCCTGGCCGTCGCGCGCGCCCAGCACGGGAAACTCGCCGCGGCCGCCGTCCAGCCGTGACCGGAACCAGCTCAAGCGCCTCTTGCCACACCCCATAGGCTGTGCCCAACACCGGATCCAGCATGGGGGCATCGGCAATGACGACAGGTCGGCCCGGGTATCGGGCCGCGCCACCGAACGCGGCTTACGCCGGTCAGATCGTGCACTTCCCGGACCCGGTGCGGCGCGCCCGCCACCCGCAGGGCGTACGCGTGGACGAGCGCGGCTTCCCCGACTTCTCGCCGTACGCCCGCGCGGCGGCCGAGATCGCCGAACCGCCGGACGGCTTCGGCATCGACGAACTCCGGCTGACCGACTACGTGTCGGCCAACGCCGCGCAGCACGCCGCCGGTCACGAGTTGTGGGGCAGCCTGTCCCCCGTCGCCACGCCGCACGGGTGGAGCTGGCACCACGTCGCCGGCAGCCGCCGTCTGGAGCTGATCCCCGCCGAGGTCAAGTCGTTGCTGCGGCACCACGGGGGCCTGGCCACCACCGCCTCCGCCGACCACGACAAGCGCGGCACCCGGCCGCTCCAGGAGACCCGGCCGGTCCACTTCGGCGTGCGCAAGGACGGGGTCGCCGTCACCGAGCAGCAGGTCCGGGACGTCGAGGAGGAGCTCGGCTACCGGCTGCCCGGCGCGTACCGCACCTTCCTCAAGGCGGCGGGCGGCAGCGCACCGCGCGGTGTGGCCCTGCTGCCCATGCTGGGACTCCTGGTCGACCAGCCCTTCTTCACCGTGCGGGACGAGGCGGCGGCCAACGACCTCGGCTACGTCAACAAGTGCCTGCGGGACCACCTCACCAAGGACTACCTGGCGATCTCCTACGTCCAGGGCGGTGTGCTCGCCGTGAAGGCGCGCGGCGCCGACCTGGGTTCCATGTGGCTGTGCCCGTACGACGACGTGCGGGACGCCGACGGCGCCTTCGGTTCCACCGAGGAGCGGGTCACCGGGCTGCTGCTGCCCTGCGGCGAGGACCTCGACGCCTTCCTCGCCGCGCTCGCCGGCGACCCGCCGGAGCTGGAGACGGTGGCGAACCTGATGGTGGACGGCGGCTTCGCCCGCGCCGTCCCGGTGGAGGGGTGAGGCAGGACATGGTCACGTTCGCGGAGGCGCAGGAACGCGCCGAGCGGTGGATCAACGCCGACGTCCCGGCCTACCTCGCACGTGAGGTGCAGGTGCGGGAGTTCGACCGGGGCTTCGTGGTCTGGTCCGAGCCGAGGGACGGCGGTCCGACCTCGGACGACGGGGAGACCCGCATCGTCATCGCCCGGGACAGCGGCGACGCCACGCTCTGGCCCGCGCTGCCCGTGGGCGAGATCATCCGCCGCTGGGAGGAGATCTACGGCGCCGCGGCCGGCGCGGTCGCGGACGCCGTGCCGGAGCGGCCCCGGCGGATCGACCTGGAGGCGACGTCCTTCCTGCTGAGCCCGCCGCAGTGGCTGCAGGACGCCGCCGACCGGCTCGGCATCCCCGACCGCCGTGACGTTCCGGACGGCGGTCGGGCCGACACCGTCCCCACACCGCCGCGCGCCCCGGCCCCGGTCAGCACGCCCGGTCCCGCCACGCCCACCCAGCCGTACGTCCCGACCCCGACCCCGCCGATGCCGACCCCGTACGGCGGCGCGCCCACCCCGCCGCCCGCCGCGTGGCGGGACGCCAACGACAGCCAGGGCGCGGGGGCGTCCGTGCCGCCGCCGGCGACCGTCTACGCGCCCCCGATCAGCGACTCGGACGACGCCCACACCCCGCCGCCGATGACGAGCGCCGACGCCAGCACCGAGCGGCTGCCCGGTGTGGCGGAGGCCGGGACGCCGCTGCCGCGGCCCCAGGTGCAGGGCGGTTACGGCTACCCCGGCGCGGGCGCCGGCACGCCGCCCCCACCGGCTCCCGGGCCCGGCGCCTACGGCTACCCGGGCGGCTCGTCCACGCCCCCGCCGCCGGGGCCCCCGCGCTCCCCGTTCGGCGGTCCGGCCGTGGCACCGCCG
>NZ_JARAVL010000029.1:0-127075 GCF_033792725.1 Streptomyces sp. PA03-5A
GATCAGCGGGTAGACCAGGATCGTGTACGGCACGGCGAAGAAGCCGGACGCACCCGCCGCGTACACCGCCGCCGGCACCGCCACGAACGTGTAAGCCGTATAGACGTCACCGCCGAGCAGGAACCAGGTGATCCAGCCGCCGAAGCTGCGGCCGCCCAGGCCCCACTCGTCCAGGTGCAGCGCGTTCTCCGCCCTGCGCCAGCGTGCGGCCAGGAAACCCAGGACCGTCACGACCAGGAAGAAGAAGATGAAGACGCCGAGCGCGACGCCGTTGACCCCGTCCTTCACTTCGCGGCCTCCTTCCGTGCCCGCTCCTCACGACGGACCAGCACGTACGCGGCGTACGTCAGCCCGGAGGACACGAACACCCACAGCACCTGGTACCAGTAGAAGAACGGGATGCCGATGAACTCCGGCGTCAGCTTCGCGTACGAGCCGACCCAGAGCATGGCGACGAAGGGGATGACGAGGCAGACACCGGCGACCGCGCGAGCGGTGGTCACCACCGGTGGCCGTGCCGGGCCGTCGGTCCGCTGTTCGGACACTGCATTCTCCTCAGACTTTCAGCACGTCAGGAATACGCGCGGGGGACGAAAAGCACCCGGTCGTCATGCGATGCGGCACGGGAGCGGAATTTCACGCGTCCCCCGGACACCTGCGGCGGCTTCGTCGCCACGAAGAATGCCGGGGGCCGACGGCCGTACGAGGGGCCGGACACGTGGAAGCGGCACGCGGGGTGCCACTTTCAAACGTAGTGCCTCCCACCTGGACTTCATTGAACGAGGGAGACAATTCCATTGATCATGCGTGCCGCTGCCCCCCTCCCCCTCCGCGTGACCCGCGGGCCGAGGGATCAGCCCGAACTCCACTTCTGGTTGTCCGCGCCCGTGCAGGTCCACAGCCGCAGCGCCGTGCCGTTGCCTCCGTACGGGTCCGTGGCCTCCACGCACTTGTGGGCCTGGAGGTTGACCAGGTCGTGGGCGGGGTTGAGCCGGAACCTCTGGGAGGCGGCGCCGCTGCAGTCGGCCAGTCGGACGGCCGCACCGTCGGCCGTTGATCCGCCCGCGACGTCCATGCACGTGCCCGAGATCCTGATGCTCCTGTCCTCCGGCACGATCCGCCATGACTGTCCGGCGCTGACCGTGCAGTCCCGGAGCCTCAGCAGCGCGCCCTCCACGGGGCCGCCGTCGATGCACCTTCGGGAAGCGTGACTGCGTATCGCCACACCTGGAGCCACCTCGGAGGAGGAGGGTCTCGCGGAAACGGGAACCTCGCCGCTCTCCGCCCCGGGGGCGGCCTCACCGGGTTCGGGATCCCGAGGGGACGGCGGGAGTTCGCTCTCGGCATCGCCCGCGGACGACTGCCCCGGAGCCCGTCCCGGGGACGGGCGCGTCACGTCGAGCGGGCTCGCCGGGACGGTGCCGACCGAGGAGGACCCGGTGCCCGGCACGGAGCCGGGGCGGGGAGCGGCCGCCGAACCGCCCTCGCCGGGGTCCGAACCCCGCAACAGGAAGGGGACGCACAGCAGCAGGCCGGCCACCAGGCAGGCGCCCGCCAGCAGCAGCCGCCGGGGCCCGCGGGTACGGGGGGCCGCGAGCGCGGTCCCCTCCCGGCCGGCGCCCCCGTGCGGTTCAGCTCCGGGCGTCGGACCGCCCTCGGCCACGGGCACCTCGGGGTACGAGGCGAAGGCGAGCCCGGCCGCGAATCCGTCCGCATAGCCGGACGGCGACCCTCCGGACGTGTCCTCGGGTTCGACCGGAAGGGCGGCGGCCTGCCTGGCGCGCAGCGTCTCGGTCCTGTGCGTGGTCCAGTCCGGGGGGTCCTGGCTCCGGGTGGCGTCGGCCTCGGCGATCGCGTTCGTCCTCCGCGTCCGCCGGGGCAACGGCGACGGGCCGCGGCGGCGCACGGCCCCCGCCTCGTCGTCCGCAGCCGTCGGCTCGTCAGGAGAGGCTGCCATCGAATCCTTCCAACATCCGGGGGGTGAGAGGGCTTCACCGCGCGATCCGGAAGCGCAAGCCGCGGCCGGCCGCACGCGCGGCAGGCGACGACGAGGCGCACCGGACCGAGGTGCCGGCGCCCGCACGGCCTTTCCCCGCCGGCGCCCGTCCCGACCCGGGAATCCACCCCGTCCGAACGGCCGCATCACGTCCGGGGCAGGGCAGGGCCGACCCGCCGGCGACAGCCGCTCCCACTATCCCCGAGCGCACCGTCGGTCGATAGAACCCGCGTGCCATCCTGGCGTCGCCGTGGATCGACGACCGACTCGTCGGCGAAACCGCTGACCAGCGCCAACCTCGCGGCGGTGGGCGCACCTTGAGCTCACCTCAGAGATCTGAGGCAATTCCACAAGGCTCTTGTGCACGGGCTCAGCCGTATGTAATTTCACCTCAACGATCGGAGGGTCATGGTCAAGTCCCCGGAGTCATCGACCGCCAAGCAGGACATGGAGGCCGATCACATCGGTGCTCGGCTCAGGCAACGGCGGCTGGCTCTCCGGCTGACGCTGCGGAACGTGGCGGAAGCGGCCGGCCTGTCGGAAGGCTTCGTGTCACAGCTCGAGCGGGGCGTCCACTCGGGAAGCATCGCGACCTTGCAGAAGATCGCGAAGGTGCTGGGGCTCGAGGTGGGTGATCTCTTCACCGCTTCCTGGGACAACAGGCCGGCGGTCACCAGATTCACCGATCAGCAGGGATTCTCCTTCGGGGTCGACGGGCGCAAGCTCCGGCTCACCCCGAAGCACTTCAACCACCTCGAAGCCTTCATCGGGGTTTTCGAGGCGGGCGGCTCGACAGGCGTCGAACCGTACAGCCACGGCGACTCGGAGGAACTGCTGCTCGTGATCTCCGGCGAAGTCGAGGTGACGGTCGCCGAGGCCGTCCACCGGTTGTCCGCACTCGATTCGATCACCTACTCGAGCAGCGAACCCCATCGCGTCCGAGAGGTCGGAAACGCAACAGCCACGGTCTTGTGGGCGATAGCACCGCCCAGTTACTGACCTCAACCATCAGCGAGGACACAACATGCGCATCGGCGTCGAATGCGGCGGCACATTTACCGATCTCGTGGTGCTGGACGACAACGGGGTCCTCCGCGCGACCGACAAGGTCTTCTCCACCCCCTCCCATCCTGACCGGGCGGTGACCACCGGTCTGCGGAACCTCGATCCCGCCCTGCGTGACCACGCGGTGCTCCTCCACGGATCGACCGTCGCGACCAACGCGCTGATCGAACGGAAGGGCGCACGGGTCGGGCTCATCGTGACCCGGGGCTTCCGCGACCTGCTGGAGCTGCAGCGCCAGGACCGTTCCAGCATGTACGACCTCGCCTACCGCAAGCCGGCCCCGCTGGTGCCCCGCGAACTGGTCGCGGAGGTGTCGGAGCGCCTCGACCGCTCCGGTGCCGTTCTCCAGCCGCTCGACGAGGACAGCGTGCGTGCCGCGCTCGCGGACCTCACGGAACGCGGGGCCGACGCGGTCGCGGTCAGCCTGCTGCACTCCTACGCCGAACCGGCGCACGAGGAGCGGATCGCGGAGCTGGCCGCGGCGGAGTTCCCCGGCCTGGTGGTGTCCCTCTCCAGCTCCTGCGCACGTGAGTTCCGAGAGTACGAGCGCACCACGACCACGACGATCGACGCGTTCCTGCGCCCCCGCATCCAGCGCTACCTGGCGGATCTGGAAGCTTCGGCCCACGAAGGCGGCGTCGCCGAGCTGCACGTCATGCAGTCGAACGGCGGCATGGTCCCGGCCCGCGCGGCGGCGTCGGCCCCGCTGAGCATGCTGCGGTCCGGGCCGGCGGCCGGCGTGGCCGGCGCCATAGCCGTCGCCGAGAACGCCGGCGTCCGCAACATCGTGACCATGGACATGGGCGGCACCAGCACGGACGTCGCCGTCGTCCACGAGGGACGGACGGAACTCACCACCGAGGTGCTCGCCGACGGGCTTCCGGTCAGGGTGCCGATGGTCGACATCACAGCCGTCGGAGCGGGCGGCGGCAGCCTGGTGGACGTCGACAGCGGTGGTCTGCTGACGGTCGGCCCCCGATCGGCCGGTGCCGACCCGGGACCGGTGTGCTACGGCAGGGGCGGCACCCGGCCCACCGTCACCGACGCCAACGCGGTGCGGGGGCTGCTCCGCCCCGAGACCTTCCTCGGCGGACGCCACACCCTGCACACCTCGGCCGCCCGGGAGGCCCTCGCTCCCCTGGCGGAGCGGCTGGGCCGGACGGTGGAGCAGATCGCCGAGGACGTCTACCTGCTGACGAGCGTGGCGATGGCCGGAGCCATCCGGGTCACCACGACCGAGCGCGGTCACGACGTCAAGTCCTACACCCTAGTCGCCTACGGCGGTGCGGGACCGCTGCACGCCGCCACCGTGGCCGAGGACCTGGGGATGACGCGGGTGATCGTTCCGCCGCACGCCGGCCTGGCGTCGGCCTACGGCCTGCTGACGGCGGGATTCCGCAGGGAGTTCTCCCAGACGTACCTGAGCGACGCGGCCGCACTGGGGGAGGAATGCCTGCGGCCGGTGATGGACGGTCTGCGCGCCACGGCCGAGGAGCAGCTCGGGGCCCAGGGTGTCGCCCTGGACGACGCGGGCTTCTCCTTCGCCGCCGACATGCGGTACGGCGGGCAGGGCTTCGAGGTACCGGTCGACCTGCCCGACGGGCCCTCGACGACGGTCGACGGGCTGGTGGGGCACTTCCACAAGGTGCACGGCCGCCGGTACGGCCACGCGGAGAGCGACCGTCCCGTCCAGGTGGTCACGGTGCGGCTCACCGTGACCCGACCGCGGCCGCCACTGGTGCTGCCCCGGGTGGACATCGACGCGGAGCTGCCCGTCAGCACCCACCCGGTCACCGAGAACGGCGCCGTCGTGGACGCCGTCTTCCGCTCCCGGCGCAGCCTGCCGGTCGGCGGCAGGCAGATCGGCCCTGCCGTCATCGAGGACGGCACCTCCACGACGTTCGTCCCGACGGGCTGGTCGGCATCCGTGGACGCCCACACCAACCTCCTCCTGGAACGGAACTGACCATGCATCTCGCCCCCAGCCAGCTGAGCGTCATCAAGACCGGTCTGGATGCCATCGGCCGCGAGATGGCGGTCAACCTGCGCCGCTCGGCCATCTCGTCCATCGTCCGCGAGGCACGTGACTTCTCCGTGGCCCTGACCGACGCCAAGGGCGAGGTCGTGGCCCAGGCCGAGTGCATACCGATCATGACCGCGGGCATCGCGCTCGCACTGCAGGGGATCTCCCGGCGCATCGACCTCGCGGACCTGACGGAGGACGACGCGCTGCTGATGAACGATCCGTACCACGGCGGCCAGCACCTCCAGGACATCTACCTGCTGACCCCCGTCTTCGTCGACGGGGAACTCATCGGCTTCGGTGCCTCGACCGCGCATCACGTCGACATCGGAGGCTCGCACGCCGGACTCTCGGCGCACGCCACGGAGCTGTACCAGGAGGGGCTGCGGCTGCCGCTCTCCCGCTTCTCGGTCTCGCGGGACTTCGACGATCCGAACGGCTTCGTCCGCCAGATCATCGCGGCCAACGTACGGGTCCCCGATGCGGTGATCGGGGACCTCCAGGCGCAGTTCGCCGCGAGCGGCACGGCGGTGCGGCGGCTGACCGATCTCGTTCGACGGCACGGCCGGGACGAGGTGCTCCAGGCGATGACGGACGTCAAGGACTACGCGGAGAAGCGGGTCCGTGCGGCCATCGGCCTCATCCCGGACGGCGTCTACCGCGCCGTGGAGACGTTCGACGCCACCCCGTGGGGAGCCGGCCAGGCCCGGGTGGAGGCCGAGGTCACCGTCTCGGGCACCGAGATCTCCGTCGACTTCGGCGGCAGTTCCGAACAGATCCTCGGCAATGTCAACTGCCCGATGGCGTCGACCGTCTCAGCCGTCCAGTCGGCCGTCCGATGCATGCTGGACTCGCCCGACATCGGCTTCAACGAGGGCTGCAACCGTCCGATCACCGTGTCGGCCCCCTACGGCTCCGTACTCAATCCGCGGCCACCGGCCGCCGTACGCGCGCGGCTGACGCCGGCCTCCCGGGTCTTCAACGCGGTCGTCCGGGCGCTCGGACAGGCCTTGCCCGAGCGTGCCGTGGCGACCGGATTCGACACCACCACGGCGATCGCGGTCAGCAAGCGTGGCACCGACGGCTACCAGGTGTCACTGGAGATCCTCGGCGGCGGCTGGGGCGCGTGCGCCGATCACGACGGGCCCGACGCTCTGGACAACCCCATCTCCAACTGCGCCAACGCTCCCGTCGAGGCCCTGGAGACGGACTTCGACCACTTTCGGATCGAGGAGTACGCGCTGGTGGACGGCTCCGGTGGGGCCGGCGCCCACAGCGGCGGACGCGGCATCAGCCGCACCTACGTGGCGACCACCGACGGAGTCTCGGTCGCCGGGTACGCGGACCGGCACACGGTCGGAGCCGCCGGGATCAAGGGCGGCGACCAGGGCGGCACGGGCAACTTCACGATCGAGCGGGCCGACGGCAGCGTCGAGGTCCTCGACTGCACGTACCAGGAGATCCTCAACCGCGGAGACAGGATCACCGTCCGCACCGGCGGTGGCGGCGGCTACGGATCGGCTCACTGACGATGGCGCCACCGACGAGAGGTGACTCATGAGCACCAGCGCGACCCACTCGACCACGTCCCCGCTCCGCATAGCCGCCGCCTCGTTCGTGGGCACGGCCATCGAGTGGTACGACTACTTCATCTACGGCACCGCGACGGCACTGGTCTTCAACGACGTGTTCTTCCCCTCGGAAGACCCCCTGGTCGGAAAACTCCTGTCGTTCATGACGCTGGCGGTCGGCTTCTTCGTACGTCCCCTGGGGGCCGTCGTGTTCGGCCACTTCGGTGACCGCTTCGGCAGGAAGAGCACGCTCGTGGTGACGCTCCTGGCGATGGGGAGCGCGACCTTCCTCATCGGCCTGCTGCCCACCTACGCCGCCATCGGCGTGGCGGCCCCGATCCTCCTCATCGTCCTCCGGCTCGTGCAGGGCCTCGCGGTCGGCGGCGAATGGGCGGGGGCCGTGCTCATCGCCACGGAGAACGCCCCCGAGCGGAAGAAGACGCTCTACGGTTCCTTCGCACAGTTGGGGAGCCCCGGCGGTCTGCTGCTCGCGACGACCGTCTTCACCGTGCTGAGCACCTCCGTCGGGACGGCGCAACTCCGGGACTGGGCATGGCGCATACCCTTTCTGGCGTCGGCGCTGCTCGTCCCGGTCGGCCTGTACATCCGCGTGAAGGTGTCCGAGACCCGCGAGTACGCCACGGCGGCGGAGCGGCAGGAGCGGGCCCGGGTGCCGTTCTTCCAGGTCCTCAGGAGCGGGTCCCGGCAGGTCCTCATCGGCACGCTCGCCTTCTCCGGGGTCTTCCTCACCTACTACCTGCTCACCTCGTTCGTCCTCAGCTACGCCACGACGACGCTGTCCATGCCGGCCTCGATCGCGCTCCCCGCGAACCTGATCGCGGCCGTCGTCCAGGGAGCCTTCATCTACGGGGGCGTCCTCGCGGCCCGTCGCATCACGGCTCGCCGGGTGGCCGTCATCTCGACGTCCGCGCTGCTCGTCTGGGCGTTCCCGGCCTTCGCGCTGATGCAGACGCGTGAGCCGGCCCTGCTCTACGTGGCGGTGGGCGGGGCGATGGTCTTCATCGGGTCCGGGTACGGCGTACTCGCCGGCGAGGTGGCGGAGTTGTTCGCGCGGGAGGTCCGCTACACGGGAAGCAGCCTCTGCTACCACCTGGCCGCCGCGGTCGGTGGCGGCTTCGGCCCGATGGTCGCCACCTACCTCCTGTCACTGGGCGGTTCCTCCTGGCCCGTCGCGCTCTTCACCGCGGCGGTCTCGCTGCTGACCGCGCTGGCCTGCGTCGCCCTGCCCAAGCGTGAGAGCGCACTGCGTGAGTCTCCCCGGCAGCCGGCCGGGGCCGCCGTCTGAGGCAGCCGGGTCCGGGGCCGGCCCGCTTCGGGCGGGCCGGCCCCGGCGTGCCAGGTCGGGTTCGCGGTCGGCCGGACTCGAATAGCCGTCCGGCCTCCGGGCGAAGGGGAAGGGACACGCCGCCCAGGGCACCGGCCTCCCCGTTGACGGGTGCCACCATGCCCCTGGGTGGCCGGTGTGCGCGCCACCGACGCCGCGGACGACGGGAGCACCGAGCCGATGAACGACACCCCCGAGGCGACGTGGCCGCTGACCGACGCCCAGCCGGGCCAGGTCGTCGTGATCGCCCGGTGGAACCCCGCGCCCGGCAGCCGCGACACCGTCCTCGCCACGCTCACGGCACTGGTACGGGCCTCCCGGGACGAACCGGGCTGCCTGGGCTACCAGGTCTTCCACCCGGACGGGACCGACGACGGGGACATCGTGCTGGTCGAGCGCTACGAGGACCGGGCGGCCCTCCAGGCCCACCGCGACAGCCCCCACTTCCGCGACCTCGCCCTGGAGCGCGTCATCCCGCTCCTGAGCGACCGTCACGCGGTCGTCACCACCGTCGTGTGAGGCGGCCGGAGAGCTCCCCACGCCAAAAGGTGTGCACGGCGAGGCGAACATGGCACGTCCGTTCTATTCATCACCGCGACGGCCGGGAAAACTGGGGCCTGAAGACTTCGCCCAGGTCGCGGACACCTCGGCCTGCCCTCGGACACGCCCTCGCCGGGCGGCCCCGCGCACCGCGGGACGGTCCGGGCGGGCGCGGGGGCGGCACGGGGCGAGCGGCGCATCACGGGGGTTCCATGAGGTTTCCGAGCGACGTCCTTCCCCTCCTGGAGTCGGCGGAGGCGGAGGAGATGTTCGAGTTCGAGGGTCTGGTGTCCGGCCAGGACCGCGTCGACCTGGCCATGGCGGCGGCACGGCTCCACGGAGGCGTCTGCCTGTCGGTCGGTGACGACCCCGACAGGTGCTGGAGCAGGGCGCTCGGGTTCGGCTTCGGGACACCCGTCACCGCGGGCCTCGTCGCCGACGTGCTCGACTTCTACACGGCTCACCGGCCCGGCCTGGCCGTTCTCCAGTTCGCGCCCTCCGTGCTGCCGGCGGACTGGGACCGGATCGCCGAGAAGTTCGCGCTGCAGGGCGGCGCGGGAGTGGTCAAGTTCGCCGCTCCGGTGGAGGACGTCATCGCCGCCGGCCGCTCCCTCCGCCTGGGTGACGGCCTGTCCGTGGAGGTCGTACGACCGCAGCACGCCGCGGAGTGGGCACGTACGGTCGCCACCGCGATGGGGATCGGCGGACGGTGCTTCCCACCCGCCGCCGTCGCCACGGCAGGACATCCCTCATGGCGTCCCTTCGGCGTGAGGGACGGCGGGGGGAAGATCGTCGCGGGAGGCAAGCTCCGCATCCACGGCCGGGTGGCCTCCCTCTTCGCGGGAGGGACCCTGCCGCAGGCGCGCAACCTCGGGGCGCAGGGGGCCCTCATCCACGCCCGGGCCCTGGCGGCCCGCGAGGCGGGCTGCGAGTGGCTCGTCGTGGAGACCGGGCCCTCGACCCCGGAAGACCCGAACCCCTCCTACCGGAACATGCTGCGGTACGGCTTCGGGATCGCCTACCAGCGGCCGAGCTGGACCTGGCGACCGACCGGCACGTAAGGCGGTTCGCGCGGGCCGGCCACGGCGCGGGCGGCCCGCCGCACACGGCGTGGCATCAGGGATGCCCAGAAGGAAGACCATTGAAGGACCAGTTGCGTTATGCCGTCCTGGGGCCGGTCAGGGCATGGCGGGGTGCGGACGAGGTCGACCTGGGACCGCCCCAGCAGCGGGCGGTGCTGGCCGCGCTCCTGCTGGCCGACGGTGCCCAGGTCTCGGCCGGCGAACTGATCGACGCGGTGTGGGGCACGCGGGCGCCCGCTTCGGCGCTGGGCACGTTGCGCACCTATGTGCACCGGCTGCGCCGGGCACTGGACCCCGGTGGGGAGGGCGCGTCCTCCACGATCCAGTCCGTGGGACGCGGTTACCAGCTCCGCATGCCACCGGACGGACTCGACCTCGGGATCTTCCAGGAGCTGCTCACCCGGACGGAGCGCGCCCTCGACGCGGGGAGCCCGAAGGAGGCGGCCGGGCACGCACGTGCGGCCCTGGCGCTGTGGCAGGGATCCGCCCTGTCGGGAGTCCGGGGCGCGTACGCGGACTCCCAGCGGCACAGGCTCGGTGAACAACGGCTGTCCGGCGAGGCGATGCTCATGAGGGCCGAGATCGACCTCGGTTCGCACGTGCAGGCGGTCGGCAAGCTGACCGGCCTCGTGAGCGAGCACCCGCTCGACGAGCGGTTCCGGGAGATGCTGATGCTCGCCCTCTACCGGTCGGGACGGCAGGCGGCGGCCCTGGCCACCTACCGGGAGGGACAGGAACTGCTGGCGGAGGAGCTCGGCGTCGACCCCGGCCCGGGCCTCCAGCGGATGTTCCAGCGCGTGCTGCGTGCGGACGGCGACCTCGTCGCCCCGGCGGCCCGGACGGGTACGGCCCAGGCCCGCACGGAACAGGCCCGTACGGAGCAGACCCGTACGGAGCAGGTGGACACCGCCCGCGGGCAGGTTCCCACCGCGGCGGCGACGCCGGCCCAATTGCCCGCGGGCCCCGCGACGTTCGTCGGCCGGGAGGCCGAACTGTCCGCCGCGACGGGCCTGCCGGCGGAGAGCGGGGCGGCGGCGGTGAGCGTCGTCACCGGCATGGCGGGCGTCGGGAAGACGGCCTTCGCCGTCCACTGGGCCCGGCAGGTCGCCGACGGCTTCCCCGACGGGCAGATCTACCTCAATCTGCGGGGCTTCGACCACGCGGGTCCTCCGCTCGGCCCGGAACAGGCCCTGCGCACGGTGCTGGACGCCCTGGGTGCCACCGTCGGGAGCGAGCCGCAGGACGTCGACGCGCTGGCGGCCCTGCACCGCACCTGGCTCGCCGGCAAGCGCGTGCTGCTGCTCCTGGACAACGCG
Source organism: Streptomyces sp. PA03-5A (assembly GCF_033792725.1). Classification (NCBI taxonomy): domain Bacteria; kingdom Bacillati; phylum Actinomycetota; class Actinomycetes; order Kitasatosporales; family Streptomycetaceae; genus Streptomyces; species Streptomyces sp. PA03-5A. Next base: position 10,939 of record NZ_JARAVL010000029.1, read on the forward strand.
CGAGACGCCGCCCAGGTCCGGCCCCTGCTGCCGGGGGCGCCCGGATGCCTGGTGATCGTGACCAGCCGCGACCAGATGGCCGGCCTGGTGGCCGTCGACGGTGCCCGGCCGATCCCCCTGGACGTGCTGTCGGCGTCGGAGGGGCACAGCCTCCTGACACGTCGTCTCGGAGGTACCAGGACGGCGGCCGAGCCCGAGGCGGTCGCGGACATCGTCGCGATGTGCTGCCGGCTGCCGCTGGCGCTGGCGATCACCGCCGGCCGTGCGGTGACCCGCCCGGCCATGCCGCTGTCGGTCATCGCGGCGGAACTGCACGGCAGCGCCGGTGACCTCGACGCCTTCCGCAGCGGCGACGCCGCGGCCGACGTCCGCGCCGCCTTCGCCTGCTCCTACCGCGCCCTCGGCGCCGATGCCGCGCGGCTGTTCCGGATGCTCGCGCTCCATCCCGGCCCCGACGCCGGGACGGGTGCCGCGGCGAGCCTCGGCGGGTTCTCCATGGCGCACACGCGCCGGTTGCTGGACGAACTGCTCCAGGCCCACCTCGTGGACGAGCGCAGCCCCGGCCGGTTCGTCTCGCACGACCTGTTGGGCGCGTACGCATCCGAACTGCTCGACTCGACGGAGACGGAGGACGAGCAGGACGCGGGGCGCCGCAGGCTGCTGGACCACTACCTGCACAGCGCCGGCCACGCGAGGCGGCTCTTCACCTCGGGCCGGGACGACATCGGCATACCCCCGGCGTCGCCGGGCGCGTACGTCGAGGAGTTCGCCCGCGGGGGCGGCGGCGAAGCGGCACGACGATGGTTCGACGCCGAGCACGCCGCGCTGGTCGCCTGCGTTGGCCTGGCCTCCGACCGGTCCTTCGACACGCACGCGTGGCGACTCGCCTGGGCCGTCAGGCCCTACCTGGACCGCCGGTTCGGATGGCACGAGATAGAGGAGACCCACCGGGCGGCCCTGGGCGCGACGCGCCGCCTGGGGGACCTGCTCGCCGAGGCGCACACCCTCCTGGGGCTCGCCCGGGCGACGGCGACGCTCGGCCGCATGGAGGAGGCCCGTGCGCACATGGCGCGCTCGGTGGAGCTGTTCGTCGGCACCGGGGACGCCGCCACCGCCGGGAACGCCTACCGCCAGGCCGGATGGCTGGCCGAGCGCCAGGGCGACGTACGCGGCGCGCTGGACCACGCCTCACGGGCGCTGGAGTTGAGCCGGGCGAGCGGCGACGCCGTGACGACGGCACGCTCGCTCAACGCGGTCGGCTGGTACCACGCCCTGCTCGGACAGTACGACCAGGCCCTGGTCCACTGCCGGGAGGCCGTGCCCCTGCACGACGCGGTCGGTGACGTGTGCGGCTCGGCGGACACCCACGACAGCATCGGCTATGCCCACCATCGACTGGGCCAGCACGAGAAGGCCGTGTCCGCCTACCGGGAAGCCCTCTCCCGCTACCGCGCGATCGGCGTCCTGTACGGCAGTGCCGACACCCTCGGCCGGCTCGGCGACACCTACCTGAGCATGGGCCGGCCGGCGGACGCGCGGGACGCCTGGTGCGACGCCCTGGACGTCTTCGACGCGATGGGCCACGGGCGGGGCGACGACATCCGGACCAGGATCAAGGAGTTGGACGGGGGCGGTGAGGTCCCGCCTCCCCGGCCGCCCCCGGGAGCCGCGCCGGGTCGCCCGTGAACGGATCGTCAACGAGACGTCCATGGAACGTGGATGCCCGTTCGGTTGTCTGTCGGTGGCACGGCAGCGTCCCGTGGGCGCTGCGCCCCCGCGTGCCATGTACACCTGCTCGTACGAACACAGCAAGGGAAGAAGCAATGTCGCGTTCCTACGCATCGCTCGGCATGGCCGCAGCACTCGGAGGTGTCCTGCTGCTCGCCGGATGCGGTGACCCCGACGGCGGATCCGCGTCCCAGGCTCCCGCCGCACCCGCCGCCGCCTCGCAGGACGCCGGATCCGGCGGTACCGCGAACGGCGGTACCGGGAACGGCGCCTCCGGCGGTCAGGGGGCCGGGGCGACCAACCCGTCGGGGGGCTACTGGCCCGCCACCGTGCAGCTCGGCCACAACGACGGTCTCGGCAGCACCGTGGTGGACGGTGAGGGCAGGACGCTCTACCGCTTCGACCCGGACTCCGCCCATCCCTCGAAGGCGACCTGCGTCGACGCCTGCGCGGTCACCTGGCCGCCCGTCCTCGTCAACGACGAGATCACCTTCAAGGGGCTGGACAGCACCACGATCTCCGCGGTCACCAGGCCCGACGGCACGCATCAGCTGACCATCGGGGGCTGGCCGGTCTACAAGTTCTCCAAGGACACGGCGGCCGGGGACACCAAGGGCGAGGGCGTCGGCGGCACCTGGTTCGCCGTCGCCCCCGACGGCACGAAGGCCAAGGACAGCAAGGACTGACGGCCGGTCGGGCGCCGGGCCGGACCCCCACCGGCCCGGCGCCCGGGACGCGTGGGACAGGACGGTGACGACGATGGCGGCACACGCGACAGGTACGACAGGTATGACAAGTGCGGCAGCTACGGCAGGAAGGGCGGCCGGGGTGATCACCCGGCGGCCGCGGCCCCGCCTCACAACGGGCGCACGCGCCGGCACCCCGGAAGCCCACCGGTGATCCACGAGGTCGACGAGGCGCTGCGGCGCCTGCTGTCCGCGCGGGCGCTGCCCGGCGGGACCGCGGACATCGTCTTCGACGCTCCCACCCGCGCCTGGGCGACCCGGCGCGGGGCTCCCACCGTGAACGCGCACCTCTACGACGTGCGGGAGGAGACGGCCGCTCGGGAGCACGGTGCGGCGGCACTGCGCGATCCCGCCGGCACGTTCACCGCGCATCGGCGACCGCCCCGCTGGTTCCGGCTGTCGTACCTGCTCACGGCGTGGGCCGACCGCGCCGAGGACGAGCACCGGCTCCTTTCCGCGGTCCTGTCCTGCCTGCTCCCCCACGAGTCACTGCCGGCCGGGTACCTCGGAGGAGCCCTGGCGGACCTCGGTCTGACCGTTCCCCTCGTGATCGGTACCCGGCAGGGCGAGCCCCGATCCAGCGCGGACACCCGGTCCGCCCTCGGCGGGGAGCTCAAACCCTCGCTGGAGGTCGTGGTGACCATGCCGGTGGCGGTCCACACGGACCACACGGTGCCGCGGCAGGTCCTGGAGCCGAGGGTGGCGATGGTGCACGACTTCCCCCGGCGGCCGTGAAGGGCGGGGACTCCAGGTGCCCCGGCCCGGCGCGGCGGCGCGGGACACCGTCCGGGCCGGGCCGCACCGGTCGTCACGCCTGCGGCGGGGCCGAGATCATGGTCAGCTGCTCCTCGGTGCGGAAGCCGGCCGAGGCGTACACGGATTCGCCCATGCTGCTCGCGTAGAGGTACGCGGTGGTGGCACCTGCGGCATGGCCCGCACGCACGATCTCCATGGTGACGGCCCTCCCGTAGCCGCGGCGCCGGTACTCCGGGAGCGTGGAGATGTTGAAGATCCCCGTCAGACCGCCGGACACGGCTCCCAGCCCCGTCCCCACCGGCACGCCGTCCACCTCGGCCAGGTAGCAGGTGAACCCCTCGATGCGGGCGACGGCCGGATCGGCGAACATGCCGAAGAACTCGTACGGTGCCTCGAAGCCCTCCGCCATCACCTCGGCGTACAGGCCGAGTTCGCCGCCGCCCAGCGCGCGGACGGTCAGGGACCCGTCGACGGGCTCCGGTGGCATTCCCTCGGCTGCGTTCCTGATCATGAGCGGTGTGCGGTCGAACCGGGTCAGCCCGTACTGTGCCGCCACCTCGGTGACCTCGGCTCCGGGTACCCCGCGCACGTAGATGCTCCAGGGGACGTCCCACGGCTCGGAGGCCGCCAGCGCGGCCATCTCTACCGCATCCGGTTCCAGCGCCGGGGCGAGGATGCCGTTCAGCGAGGCGACCGGCGCCCCGGTGACGGCCAGCAGGGTGCCGCCCGCACCCCTGCGGGTGCGTCCGGTGGCCGCGCCGGCCAGTCCCTCCACGACGTCGGTGTAGGCGGATGCGACCGGCGCGAGCGGGTCCTGGACTCGGGTCATGACGGACCGACCTTTCTCTGGTCTCTCAAGTAGGCGGCCGGAGTGGCCCCGTAGAACGATTTGAAGTGCCTGATGAAGTGACTGGCGTCCGAGAAGTGCCAACGCGCCGCGATCTCCGACATCCCGGCCGCGCCGCCCACGTTCATGAGCTCGTCGTGCGCCCTCTGCAGCCGCCTCCGCCGGGCGAACGCCATGACGGAGTCGTCCGACGCCGAGAAGCACCGGTGCAGCGTCCGCAGGGACACCCCGACGCTCCGGGCGACCATCGGAGGGGACAGGTCGCCGCTCTCCAGGTGCTTCTCTATGACGTTCTTGGCGGCGACCACGACGGCCCTGGGGTGGTCGTCCAGCCCAGGACCGGGGCGCTCCGAGATGATCCGGGAGAACAGGGTGGCCACGGCGTCCCTGGCCATCCGCTGCGCGGCGACCGAACCGGCCAGTTCGCCGCTGCTCCTCTTGATCGTTTCAAGGAAGTTGACGAAGAACCGGACCTCGGGGACGTCGACGTCCGACACGTACGCGTCGCTGAGCGCCTTGAGCGATCCGAGGCGCGGAACGACGAGGTGCCGCGGGATCGATATGACGTGCGCGGTCGTCGCCGGCGAGCAGGAGAACTCCCAGGAGGACTTGGTGTCGCGTATGCAGATCTGCCCGGGCCTGACCGCATGCCTTTTCTTCCCGCCCAGGAACTCGATCCATCCCGAGGTCACCAGATCGGCCACGATCGGATCACGGTCGTGGTTGTTGCCCGATACCCCGGTCAGCGAATCGCAGTACACCTGGGCGGACAGCAGGCCGTCGATGAGGTGCCCGTTCGCGGCGAATCGAAAACCGCGGTGAACGGCGGGACGAGGAACGGCCAGGCGTATGAGGTGGGAGAACGGACCCCGCTCCCATTGCGTGAAATGGCGCTCAGAAACTTGTGCCTGTTCGGCCGTGAGGCTCATTCTCTCCCGGTACTTTATCGCGCTGTCGTGAACCGGCCATGAATTCACCGAGCCCGCCGTCCGCTGACCTTCCACCCGCATCCTCCCGCGATCGCCCCGTCACCCGCCGCAGAACGCGTTGAGCGATCGACGTGAAACCTGAATTGATATTGTTCACCCCCGATCGGCCGCCCGGTCTACACACCCGCAAAGGGATGCCGAGCACCTCAGCCGATTCCCGACGATGCGGACGCCGCACCAGGGCGCCCCGTGCCCAAGAGGGCCACAGCGCGCTCCGGCACCTCTGACAAGGTTGTCACCGAGACGGGCCTCATTGCCCGTGAGGTCGTTCACGACCGGGTGCGCCCGGCGCCGGGAGTGCGCGTCAGCCGACGGCAACACCGCACGGCGGGGGCGGGCACAGCTCGTACGACACGCCACGGGCGCGTCGACGGCTGCTCGTCGGCATTATTTCCGACGGCACCGCTCACCGAATAGTACGACCGTGCCAGATCGGCGTCCGCGTGGAGCGTGGGACCGGCACTCCGCTTCCATGCGTCACGGCCCCGGGCCGCCTGGGGGATCCGGCCGCCGGCCCGGTGGCCGGCCCCCCCCCGGGACGCGCGGGTCAGCGGGCGGGCCGGACCGGGCCGACCTTCAGGCCGCCCGCGCCCCGGCCGCTGCACTGCGAGGCCTTCCACGCCACGTTGATCTGGTCCTTCGAACCGGGCGGGAACACGCCGAGGTAGTTGACGCTCCGCAGCGCGCACGCGTCGTCGGAGTACCCGGCCTGCCCGTTCGGCGCCTGCGCGTCGACGACGGCGCGGGCGTCCGGGTCCAGGGTCACCGTGGCGACCGGCGTCCCCGTGGTGCGTTCCGCGGCGTTGCCCACCTGCCCGCCGTCACGCCCGTGGAAGGACACCCCGGGGAAGCCCGTGAGCGTGCACGCCGCCCTGCCCGTGTTCCGGAAGACCAGCTGGAAATGCGTCGTGCCCGCGCCGGATTCCTTGTCCCCGATGGAAACCGAGAGCTGCGAGGACGCGCACCGCTGTGCTCCGCCCTCACGCCCCGAGCCGGAATCGGCGACGGAATCCTGTCCCGCGGAACGGTCGGACGACCCGGCCTCGGAATCCCGGTCCTCCCCGTCCGAACCGGCGTCGCCCGAATTTCCGCGGGCCGGTGACGTGATCCCGGAGGGCGCCGCCGCGGAGGACGGGGAGGAGCCGGCTCCGGAAGCGTCCTTCGTATCCGGTCCGCACGCCGTCACGGCGAAACCGGCCACGACCAGAGCGAGAACGGGAACGGCACGGCGGACAGTCGAAACCTGCATCGGAATAACCCCAATTTCTTGACGCCGGCGAGGCCCCTCCCCGCCATGTCCCTCACTCTGGCCGTTCACCCGGCACCGGACCAGGCACGCAGGGACCCTGTGACGACCTCATCCGTGATCGGTTACCGACCGATGACACCGCAGAAATTCTCGGCACCCAAATAGATGCGCATGCATTCAGCCCGTGCCGCCGGCGCACGGGAAATAGATCCGCCTGCCGGCGCTTCCACGGCGCCCTTGGAAGTTCTTGACGTCCACCATGTGTCCGTTCCGTCGTCTTCGTTCGTGGTGTGCTGTCGCTCCCATCAGTCAACCCGGTGGGTGTTCACGCCTCGTCGACTGTGCGTTGACGAATCGTCCTCGGCCGGTTGACGCGGGTCCCGCCCGACCGGGCTTCCCGGCACGCCCGATTGGAAGATCCGCGCCCGGCGATGGAAGGGATGTGCCGATATCTCAGGGGTGTTGGCCATCGCCTCTGACGCTTTGTCATGCTGATGGCCCGCCGCCCCCTGTGCCTCGCGCATCGCCGTGCCGCGCGGTCCCTGGTGCGTCAACCGCCGTCCGAGGTCGAAGGAGACCGCACACCGTGAACCATCCGCGCGTGTCGTTTCATCAGGTGCGCGTCACCATGGCCGTGCTGAGCCTCGCGCTGTTCGCCCAGACGGCGATCTGGCTCGTGCGCGACGTCGTCGTGCGCGGCCTGCCGGGTGCATGGGCGCTGTGGACGGCCGGTGACGCGCCCGGCCTGTCGGCGACGTCCTCGCTGGACCTCGGCCTTGCGGCGCTGCAATTGGCCGCCGGGCTGGCGGCGCTCCATCAGACCCGGGGCGCCGGCGGTCTGCTGGTGACCGCGTGCGCGGTGACGTTCGGCTTCCGGCTGCCCGCGGTCTGGTACTTCCTGCTCGACTCGCCCTCCGACCCGTGGTTCGGCACGCTCAAGGGCGCCTCGGTGAGCGCCGTCGGCGGCACCGCCGCCGTCGCCGTGGTGCTGGCCCTCGTCCTCGGCGGGCTCCTGGTCCTGGCGCGGCAGATGGAGTACGGGGCCTCCGCCGCGGACGCGGTCTCCGGTGGCGGGATCCGCCCGGTGAAGGTCACGGCCACGACCTCCGGCCTGCTGCTGGCGGTGCTCAACGTCTTCTACATCGGCCGGAACGCGGTGACGGCCTTCGAGGTGGGCCCCGGCACGCTCGGCGAGCTGCTCGTCGGCAAGGGCACCGGGCGGGCGGTCCTCGGCGTTTCCGCCCCCTACCAGTGGGCCTGCCTGACGGTGCTGTGCGGGGCCGGCGTGTTCCTCGCCACCCGGCGCCGCCCCGTCGCGACCGGCTTCTCCGTGGGTCTGTCGCTGTTCATGATGCCGTCGGCGCTCACGGAGTTGTGGGCGCACGCGGCAGGCACGGTGCCGCAGTCCCTCGTGGACACGTCCCAGAGCCTGCTGGAGTTCGTGGGTTCCGCGGCGGTCGTCGCCCTCGTCGCCGGGGACCTCCGCCGCGACCGCCGGCCGCACTTGCGCACCCTCGCGGACACCGCCCCCTCGGTACCGGCCGGGGCGGCCGAAGCCGGCGACCCCGCACAGCGCACCTAGTCGTCGAGGCGGAGTCCGGCGACCGCGTTGTCGAAGACGGCCCGGTAGGAGCCCCACCGGTCCGACGGAGCGGAGAGGTAGACGGTGAACTCCTTTTCCCCGGGCTGCCCGAAGCCGAGGTCGACGGCCCGGAAGTCCCGGGCCGTCCCCTTGAAGGTGAACTCCCATACGGCGGCGGGCCTCCCGCGCCACCGGGTGCTCTGCATCCGCAGCCGCTCGTAGCCCTCCAGGTCGGGGACCATCTGCTCCTCGACGTCCTCGAAGTGCTGCAGCGGGCTGGGGCCCGCGAAGTCGAGCGCGGCGACCCGCAGGCCCACCAGCCCCGTCGGGTCGACGTAGACGAACTGCCGCCCGCCGTCGCTCACCTGGCGCTTCCAGCCGTCCGGCACGGGGACGGAGAAGCCGCGGTCCCGCTCCTCGACAAGGTGGTAGCCGTCCGGGACGGGGGGCGGTGCGTACGAGGGTGCCGCCGACGGGGAAGGGCCGGCCGCGGCGGAGGCGGAGGGCGTGCCCGGCGTGGTCACCGCGGGCGGGGACGAGGGCGAGGTCGCCGTGCCGTGGTGCCGGTCGCCGAAGTGCGGCACGCCGTACACGACCCCGCCTGCGAGGACGGGCACCAGGGCGGCGGCGGTCCACAACGGGGCGCCGCGGCGCCGGGGGCGCGGCAAGCGGACGGGCGCGGTCGTGGTGCCGCTGCTCCGGGGGCGCACGGCAGGGGCCGGCCCGACCGGGGATGCGAGGCCGTCCCGCGACACGTTCTCGGTCTCGGTCTCGGCGGCGCTCGCCCGCAGCACCCGCTCGGCCTCCGCCGCCGACAGACGCCGCTCCGGCTCCCGCACCAGCAACCCCGCGATGACCGGCGCCAACGGCCCCGCCCGGCCCGCCACCGGCACCTCATCGGTGGCGATCGCGTACGCCGTCTCGATCGCCGTGTCCCGGCGGAACGGCGAACGCCCCTCCACCGCCTGGAACAACGTCGCCCCCAACGCCCACAGATCCGCCTCAGGCCCCGGAGCACCACCGGTCAGCCGCTCCGGAGCCAGGAAGTCGATCGAACCGATCAGCTCACCCGTCCGCGTCAGCGTCGACGTCCCCGAAGCCTGCGCGATCCCGAAGTCCGTCAGCACCACCCGCCCCGACGCCGACAACAGCACGTTGCCCGGCTTCACATCCCGGTGCAGCACCCCCGCCGCATGCGCCGCACGCAACGCCGCCACCATCCCCCGGCCGATCCGGGCCGCCTCCCCCGGCGCCACCGGACCCCGCTCCTTCAGCAGATCGCCCAAGGTCGTCGACGGCACGTACTCCATCACGATCGTCGGCAGACCCTCGTCGTCCACCACGTCGTGCACCACCACGACATTGGGATGACTGATCCGCGCCGCACTGCGCGCCTCCCGCCGGGTCCGCTCGAACAACGTCTCCAGCTCGTCGTCCTGCAGGTGCGGCTGGGGCTGGTGGAGGCGCTTGACCGCCACCGCACGGCCCAGCAGCTCGTCCTCGGCCCGCCAGACCGTACCCATGCCGCCACGGCCTATCCGCTCGACCAGCCGGTATCTCCCGGCCACCAGGCGTCCGAGCTCGGACATCGCGCGATTCTCCTTGGTCATCCGTTGACGGGTCCCTTCGACCGGCCGGGCTCAGGACAGGGCGACGACCCGTGCCTGCGCCGGGCCCGCGTCGAAACGCAGGACGATGTCGTAGAGGTAGGTGTCGCCGGCCCGGGGCCCCAGGGCCGTCCGGGTCCCGGGGCGCAGCAGGCGGGAGACGGTCTCGTGCCGCTCACCCGGCGCCGAGCCGCTGACGGTGACGAGCCGCAGGGCGGTACGCCCGGTGTTCTCGAGGGTGACGGTGCGGGTCCGCGGGCACGGAGCGGCCGCGGTGCCCGCGGACCCGCACCGGAAGCGGACGTCGCCGAAGTTCCCCAGCCCGCAGGAGACCTCGGTGGCGTAGTCGATGTCCGACGAGCAGACGGCGCCGACCCGCAGACCGGCCGGCGGGGCGGCCTCGACCGCCGCCCCGTGCGCGTCGGAACCGCGTGGCTGCACGACGGCGAACACACCGAGTACGGCGGTGGCGAGTACGGCGGGTACGAGTGCTTTCCGCACCGGGTGCTCCAGGAGGCGGGCGAGCCGCGGCGCGCGCCGCCGGACGGCGGATGCCTCCGGGCAGCGGGTCGCCGCGGGTGCTGCGGGATCAGTGACGGATCGCGGATCGGGGGCCGCGGTGTGGACGACGGCGCTTCCCCTCGGTAATGGCACCTGATTCATGGGATCCGCCCGCTATCCGCGGATTCCCGTTCCGGCGTAGTGGCGCATGAAATGGGCTTCGGCGACGGCGAGCCGCCGCAGTTCGTCGACGGACACGCTCTCGTCCACGGCGTGGATCTGTGCCTCCGGTTCGCACAACCCGATCAGGAGGATCTCCGCCCGTGGGTAGAGGGAGGCGAGGGTGTTGCACAGGGGGATGCCGCCGCCGAGCCCCGCGATGTTCAGGTCGCGACCGCTGTAGGCCGTGCGCATGGCCTCGGCCATGGCGGTGTAGGCGGGGCTCGAGGTGTCGGCGAGGAACGGCTCGCCCTGGGCGACCTGCTCCACGGACACCCGTGCGCCCCACGGGGTGTGCTTCTCGATCTGGGCGGTCAGCAGCTCCGTGGCCTGCGCGGCGTCGACGCCCGGAGGGATGCGCAGGCTGATCGCCGCCCGCGCGCTTGCGTGGACGGAAGGGGTGGCACCCACGACGGGGGGACAGTCGATGCCCATCACGCTGAGGGACGGCCGTGCCCAGAGCCGGTCCGCCACGGAGCCGGTGCCGACGAGGTCCACCCCGTCCAGTACCCCGCCGTCCACGCGGAAATCGGCCTCGGGGTAGGCCAGTCCTCGCCATGCGCCGCCGGTCTCCAGGCCTTCGACCCGGGGCGATCCGTCGTCGTCCACCAGCGAGCCGAGGATCTTCACGAGCGCGGTGAGCGCGTCGGGCGCGGCCCCGCCGAACTGGCCGGAGTGCAGGTTGCCGCGCAGGGTCTCGACGCCGATCCGGAGCATCGTGATGCCGCGCAGCGACGCGGTGACGGTCGGCATCCCGAGGCGGAAGTTCCCGGCGTCACCGATGAGGATCACGTCGGCTTCGAGCACTTCGGGGTGGGCCCGCGCGTACCGTTCCAGGCCGCCCGTCGCCTGCTCCTCGGAGCCCTCCACGATCACCTTGACGTTCAGCGGCACGCCGCCGTGCGCCTTGAGCGCGCGCAGGGCCAGGAGGTGCATGACCACGGCGCCCTTGCAGTCCGCGGTGCCGCGTCCGTACCACCGTCCGTCGCGCTCGGTCAGCTCGAACGGCGGGGTGCGCCAGGCCTGTTCGTCCGGGGCCGGCTGGACGTCGTAGTGCGCGTACAACAGGATCGTGGGAGCCCCCGCCGGCCCCGCGAGGTGACCGTGGACGGACTGGTGGCCGTCGGGCATGTCGAGGACGCGTACGTCGTCGAATCCTTCGTCCCGCAGGGCGCCGGCCACCCAGGCGGCAGCCTTGTGGCATTCCTCGGGGGGTGACACGGCCGGGTCCGCGACCGACCTGAACGCGACGAGTTCCGCGAGCTCGTCCCGCGCTGCCGGGATCAGCGAGGCGACGGTGTCGGCGAGGGGATCGGTGGACAACGGCAACTCCTTGGCGTGCGGGGAAGGGAGCGCCGATCGCCGGAGGAGGGAAAACGCCTCACCGTCACGGGAATTCGACAACCCCCTCGACCCTAATCGCGTCGCGACGCAGGGGAATAGAAGGTGCGTGCCATTCTCGGCGGCACGAATACCGGAGGAAAAGCAATCCGGCCGGAGGTCCACGGAGGCGCTGGCCGGCCGAGCGCCGCTCATCGAGGAGGGCCGGGGCCCGTCCTCGACGAGCGGCGTCCTGGCCGGCACCGCCTACCGGCCGCTGCCGGCCTGACGGCCCGGCCTCACTTCAGGTGCCGGCGAGCCCCGGGCGGTGCCGACGGGAAAACCCGCGAGGGGGATCCGGGACGAATCCGGATCCCCCTCGCGGGCACCTTCGGGTGACGACCGCCCGGGATCAGCTGCAGCCGCTGGTGGAGCCGCAGCCCTCGCAGAGGTAGCAGCTGCCCGCGCGGCGCATCTTCGTGCCGCAGGAGAAGCAGAGCGGGGCGTCGGCGTTGAGGCCGAGCTGGATCTCCAGCAGCTCCGTGGAGTTGTGCGCGGTCTTCGGCGCCGGGGTCACCGCGACGACCTCGGGCTTGGCCGTGGCGGCCGGCTTGGGCGCCTCGGTCTGGCGCGGGGCGGACTGCGCCAGGCCCTCGACGTCGACCTCCTCGGCGGCGGGCTCGTACGAGCCCGTGTCGAGGTGGCGCTGGCGCTCCTCGGCGGAGTGGATGCCGAGGGCGGAGCGGGTCTCGAAGGGCAGGAAGTCCAACGCCAGGCGGCGGAAGATGTAGTCGACGATCGACTGCGCCATCCGCACGTCCGGGTCGTCCGTGAGACCGGCCGGCTCGAAGCGCATGTTGGTGAACTTCGAGACGTAGGTCTCCAGCGGCACGCCGTACTGCAGGCCGACGGAGACGGCGATGGAGAAGGCGTCCATCATGCCCGCGAGGGTCGAGCCCTGCTTGGACATCTTCAGGAAGACCTCGCCCAGACCGTCGTCCGGGTAGGAGTTCGCGGTCATGTAGCCCTCGGCGCCACCCACCGTGAAGGAGGTGGTGATCCCCGGACGGCCCTTGGGGAGCCGGCGGCGGACCGGGCGGTACTCGACGACCTTCTCGACCGCGGCGGGGGCCTCCGCCGTCTCGGCCTTCTTCTCGTCCGCCTTCTTCTTGGCGGAGAGCGGCTGGCCGACCTTGCAGTTGTCGCGGTAGATCGCGAGCGCCTTCAGGCCGAGCTTCCAGCCCTCGTAGTAGATCTCCTCGATCTCCTCGACGGTCGCCGACTCCGGCATGTTGACCGTCTTGGAGATGGCGCCGGACAGGAACGGCTGGGTCGCGGCCATCATCCGGACGTGGCCCATCGGCGCGATGGAGCGCTCGCCCATGGCGCAGTCGAAGACCTCGTAGTGCTCGGACTTCAGGCCGGGCGCGTCGATGACGCTGCCGTGCTCGGAGATGTGGGCGACGATCGCCTCGATCTGCTCCTGCTGGTAGCCCAGGCGGTGCAGGGCCTGCGGGACCGTGTTGTTCACGATCTGCATGGAGCCGCCGCCGACCAGCTTCTTGAACTTGACCAGGGCGAGGTCCGGCTCGATCCCGGTGGTGTCGCAGTCCATCATCAGGCCGATGGTGCCGGTCGGGGCCAGCAGGGAGGCCTGCGCGTTGCGGAATCCGTTCTTCTCGCCGAGGCGCAGGACGTCCTGCCAGGCCTCGGTGGCCGCGGCCCAGACCGGGGAGTCCAGGTCGTCCATCCGCGTGGCGACCGCGTTGGCGTCGGAGTGCTGCTTCATGACGCGCTTGTGGGCGGTGGCGTTGCGGGCGTAGCCGTCGTACGGGCCGACGACCTCGGCGAGCTCCGCGGAGCGCTTGTACGAGGTGCCGGTCATCAGGGAGGTGATGGCACCGGCCAGCGCGCGGCCGCCCTCGGAGTCGTAGGCGTGGCCGGTCGCCATGAGCAGCGCGCCGAGGTTGGCGTAGCCGACGCCCAGCTGGCGGAAGGCCCGGGTGGTCTCGCCGATCTTCTGCGTCGGGAAGTCCGCGAAGGAGATGGAGATGTCCATCGCGGTGATGACGAGCTCGACGACCTTGGCGAAGCGCACGGCGTCGAAGCGCTGGTTGCCCTTCCCGTCGTCGTCGAGGAACTTCATCAGGTTGAGCGAGGCGAGGTTGCAGGACGAGTTGTCCAGGTGCATGTACTCGCTGCAGGGGTTGGACGCGGTGATGCGGCCGGTCTCCGGCGTGGTGTGCCAGTGGTTGATGACGTCGTCGTACTGGATGCCGGGGTCGGCGCAGGCCCAGGCGGCCTCGGCCAGCTTGCGGAACAGCGCCTTGGCGTCGATCTCCTCGATGACCTCGCCGGTCATCCGGGCGCGCAGGCCGAACTTCTCGCCGTTCTCGTACGCCTTCATGAACTCTTCGTTCACGCGGACGGAGTTGTTGGCGTTCTGGTACTGGACGGACGCGATGTCGTCGCCGCCCAGGTCCATGTCGAAGCCCGCGTCGCGCAGGGCGCGGATCTTCTCCTCCTCCTTCACCTTGGTCTCGATGAAGGCCTCGACGTCGGGGTGGTCGACGTCCAGGACGACCATCTTGGCCGCGCGGCGGGTGGCGCCGCCGGACTTGATGGTGCCGGCGGAGGCGTCCGCGCCGCGCATGAAGGAGACGGGGCCGGAGGCGTTGCCGCCGGAGGAGAGCAGCTCCTTGGAGGAGCGGATGCGGGAGAGGTTCAGGCCCGCGCCGGAACCGCCCTTGAAGATCATCCCCTCTTCCTTGTACCAGTCGAGGATGGACTCCATGGAGTCGTCGACCGAGAGGATGAAGCACGCCGAGACCTGCTGCGGCTGGGCGGTGCCGACGTTGAACCAGACCGGGGAGTTGAAGCTGAAGACCTGGTGGAGCAGGGCCCAGGTGAGCTCGTGCTCGAAGATCTCCGCATCGGCGGGCGACGCGAAGTAGCCGTGGTCCTCGCCGGCCTTGCGGTACGTCGTGACCACGCGGTCGATCAGCTGGCGGAGGCTGCTCTCGCGCTGCGGGGAACCGACGGCACCGCGGAAGTACTTGCTGGTGACGATGTTGACCGCGTTCACCGACCAGAAGTCGGGGAACTCCACGCCGCGCTGCTCGAAGTTGATCGAGCCGTCGCGCCAGTTGGTCATGACGACGTCACGGCGTTCCCAGGCCACCTCGTCGTAGGGGTGCGTCCCCGGGGTGGTGTGGATGCGCTCGATGCGCAGGCCCTTGGCGGCCGGAGCCGCCGCGGCCGCCTTGCCGGCCTTGGCTCGGGAGCTCCGTGCCGGGCCGCTCGTCGTCTCTGTCATGTGCCGCCTCCCATTACAGGCATTACAGGTAAAACGCCCTGAAGCGCCGCGGTCTTCCCGCGTCTGTGTCTCTCACGGCCGGTACACCCCCGGGTGCCCGGCAAGTCTCGTACCGGTGTGCCGCCGCTACTCTGCGGCGACGGCGGCGGTCGGGACGGCTCCGTCCCGGTCCCGCCCACCGGTGTCGTCCGGTGGTCCCTGGTCGCGCAGCTCGGCGATCGCCGTCTCGAAGTCCTCGAGCGAGTCGAAGGCCCGGTAGACGGAGGCGAAGCGGAGGTAGGCGACCAGGTCCAGGTCCTTCAGCGGGCCGAGTATGGCCAGTCCGACGTCGTGGGTCGACAGCTCGGCGCTGCCCGTGGCGCGCACCGCCTCCTCGACGCGCTGCCCGAGCTGGGCGAGGGCGTCCTCGGTGACGGGCCGGCCCTGGCAGGCCTTGCGGACTCCGGCGATGACCTTGTTACGGCTGAAGGGTTCGGTGACCCCGCTGCGCTTGATCACCATCAGCGAGGCCGTCTCCACGGTGGTGAAGCGGCGGCCGCAGTCGGGACACTGCCGGCGACGACGGATCGAGGTGCCGTCGTCGGTGGTCCGGCTGTCGACGACGCGGCTGTCGGGGTGTCGGCAGAAGGGGCAGTGCATCGTTTCCCTCTCCCTCCCTCACCCACGGTGAGCGCACGACTTCTGAGCCCGAGGGGCCGGTCACGGCCCCGCGAAGCAGCCACAAGCATAGGCGATCCGGGAGGGCTTGATGACCCGGGGACCACTACTTGTGGGGGCTGGACCCCATCCAACCACTAGATCTGGTGGCGTGGCGGCCATATGCACCCATCGCGCGGACCGCGTGTCGCGGCCCGCCGACGGGACGGGAGCCTACGCGACGCGCGGCCTCCCGGGAGAGCCGGGGCGCGGATGACACACTGGGTGTACGGATCGTCACGGCTCGCGCATCATGGAACCGGGCGGGCGGACCGGGGCGACACCGCAATACCGGCCCGGGGAAACGGCGTTCGGATCCCGAATGCGGGCTGAATTCGAAATTATATTCGATCAATACCATCTACACCTTGATCGCGTCACCGGATCCGCGCAAATTCACTCGAACGTGTGTTTGGCGCAACCTTTCGAAAGCAACTACCGTTGTCCTACTAGGGAGAACATCTCGAGAGGGGCCGCCGTGACCACCACCGCCGACAGCGCCACATTGACCGCCCATGACCGCCCCCAGGACCGGCTACGCCCGATGGAAGCGATGAACGACGAGACGCCAAAGCCCGCGCGAGCGCTACCCGGACGACCTCCAGGAATCCGGGCGGACAGTTCCGGACTCACCGACCGCCAAAGGCGCGTCATCGAGGTGATCCGGGATTCCGTCCAGCGGCGCGGATACCCGCCGTCCATGCGCGAGATCGGCCAGGCCGTCGGGCTGTCGAGCACCTCGTCGGTCGCCCATCAGCTCATGGCGCTGGAGCGCAAGGGCTTCCTCCGGCGTGACCCGCACCGGCCCCGCGCTTACGAGGTACGCGCCTCCGACTCCGCGCAGGCGCAGCCCACGGACACCGCGGGCAAGCCGTCCGCGTCGTACGTCCCCCTGGTGGGCCGGATCGCCGCCGGTGGCCCGATCCTCGCCGAGGAGTCCGTGGAGGACGTGTTCCCGCTCCCCCGCCAGCTGGTGGGCGACGGCGAGCTGTTCGTCCTGAAGGTCGTGGGCGACTCGATGATCGAGGCGGCCATCTGCGACGGCGACTGGGTGACCGTGCGCCGTCAGCCGGTCGCGGAGAACGGCGACATCGTCGCCGCGATGATCGAGGGAGAGGCCACGGTCAAGCGCTTCAAGCGCGAGGACGGGCATGTGTGGCTGATGCCGCACAATGCCGCGTACCAGCCCATCGCCGGTGACGAGGCGACCATCCTCGGCAAGGTGGTGGCGGTACTGCGCCGGGTCTGAGCCAAGGACCCGCCCGTGACCGGGCCCCGGAACCTCTGCGCCGGTTCCGGGGCCCCGTTGTGTGCCGGGGCTGCTGTCGTGCTCTGCCGGGGGTGCCCGGTGGCGTCACTCGGCCGCCGAGGCGGCGGCGTCGATGGCGGCCAGCGAACGGCGGACCTGGTTGCGGTCGGTCGTCTGCCAGAAGTCCGGCATCGAGGCCTTGATGAAGCCGCCGTAGCGGGCCGTCACCAGCCGGGGGTCGAGGACGGCGACGACCCCGCGGTCCCCGGAGGCCCGCACCAGCCGGCCGGCGCCCTGCGCCATGAGCAGGGCCGCGTGCGTGGCCGCGACCGCCATGAAACCGTTGCCGCCCCTGTCCTCCACCGCCTTCTGGCGCGCGCTCATCAGCGGGTCGTCGGGGCGGGGGAACGGGATCCGGTCCATGACGACCAACTGGCAGTTCGGCCCGGGCACGTCCACGCCCTGCCAGAGCGAGAGGGTGCCGAACAGGCAGGTGCGGGCGTCGGAGGCGAAGCGGCGGATCAGCTCGCCCAGGGTCTCCTCGCCCTGCAGCAGGACCGGGTGGTCGATGCGGCCGCGCAGCACCTCGGCGGCGCCCTGGGCCGCACGCATGGACGAGAACAGCCCGAGCGTACGGCCGCCCGCGGCCTCGATCAGCTCCGCGAGCTCGTCCAGCATGTCCTCGCGGCCGCTGTCCCGGCCGGGCTGCGACAGATGACGGGCGACGTAGAGGATGCCCTGCCGGGGGTAGTCGAAGGGCGAACCGACGTCGACGCCCTTCCACACCGGCGGCTCCTCCTCGCCCTCGGCGGCCACGGTGCCCTCCGGGGCCAGCCCGAGCGAGGCCGCGACCCCGTTGAAGTCGCCGCCGAGCCGCAGCGTGGCCGAGGTCAGGACGACGGATCGCTCGGTGAACAGCTTCTCCCGCAGCAGTCCGGAGACGCTGAGCGGGGCGACCCGCAGCGAGGCGCCGAAGCGGTCGTGGCGCTCGTACCAGACGACGTCGTACTCGGAGCCCTCCACGATGCGCTCGGCGACCTCGTGGACGTTCTCCGTGGCGGCGAGGGCCATCTTCCGCACGGCGTCCTCGTCCTGCACGGAGCGGTCACGGGTCTCGCCGAGCGAGGTGATGACCTGACGGCAGGCGTCGCGCAGCGCCATCAGGGCGTAGCGGAGATCCTCGGGCAGCTCCTCCAGACGCCCGGGGAGGGCCAGCTCCATGAGCCGCTCGAAGCCCTCCGACGCGCTCATCAGGGCGTCCGCGGCCTTCTCGTTGACCAGCTTGGCCGCGAGCTTCACCGTCCGGTTGACCCTGCCGGGGGTGAGCTCGCCCGTGGCGACCCCGGTGACGCGCGAGACCAGTTCATGGGCCTCGTCGACGACCAGCACCTCGTGGCTGGGCAGGACGGGCGCGCCCTCCAGGGCGTCGATGGCCAGCAGCGCGTGGTTGGTGACCACGACGTCGGCGAGCTTGGCGCGCTCGCGCGCCGCCTCCGCGAAGCACTCGGCGCCGTAGGCGCAGCGCGAGGCGCCCAGGCACTCGCGGGAGGTCACCGAGACCTGCTGCCAGGCGCGGTCCGATACGCCGGGGGTGAGGTCGTCGCGGTCGCCGCTCTCCGTCTCGTCCGACCAGTCGCGCAGCCGGAGCAGGTCCTGGCCGAGCTTGCTGGTCGGCGCCGCGGCCTCGAACTGGTCGAAGAGCCCGTCGCCCTCGTCCTGCGGCACGCCCTCGTGGAGCCGGTGCAGGCACAGGTAGTTGGAGCGGCCCTTGAGCATCGCGAACTGCGGTTCGCGGCGCAGCAGCGGCTGCAGCGCGGTGACGGTGCGGGGCAGGTCGCGCTCGACGAGCTGGCGCTGCAGGGCCAGGGTCGCGGTGGCCACCACGACGCGTTCGCCCTGCGCCAGCGCGGGCACCAGGTAGCCCAGCGACTTGCCGGTTCCGGTGCCGGCCTGGACCAGCAGGTGGGAGCCGCTGTCGACGGCTTCGGCGACGGCTTCGGCCATGGTGACCTGGCCGGGGCGCTCCACTCCGCCGACCGCGGTGACGGCGGCGTGGAGGAGGTCGGTGAGGGCGGGCTTCGCGGGCTGTGTCATAGGGCATCCAGCCTACGGGGCGGCACTGACACCGCGGTCGCCACCGCACGTACCGGCGCCCGCCCGCGGGCGCGGCCGGTCACAGGACGTGACGCAGCGTGCGGTCGCGGACCAGCAGCGCGGCCCGCTTGCCGGGCAGCTCGACCTCCGCGGAGAAGCGGAAGCCCGCGGCGAGGAAGGCGGCCACGGACGGGGTGTTGCGCAGGTCGGGCTCGGCGATCACCCGGGTGCACCGGGGGCGCTGCCGCAGGGCGTGGTCGGCGACGGCCCGCAGCAGGGTGCCGCCGAGGCCGCGGGCCCGGTCGGCGACGGGACCGATGAGCAGGTGGAGCCCGGTGTCGTGAGGGCGGGCCGGGTAGTAGCGGGCCACCGCGTCGAGGTCGGCGCGGTACACCTCCCAGTAGCTCATGGGCACCCCGTCGAGGACCCCGACGCAGGGCATGCTGCGCCCGTCGCCGTCGAGCTGGGCGCGCAGGTGCCGCTCGGCGACCTCGGGCCGGCCCGCGAGGTCCCAGAACTCCGCGACGGCGGGGTCGTTCATCCAGTGGGTGATGACCGGGAGGTCGCGCTCGGGGCGTACGGGGACGAGCTGGAAGGTGCCCGCGGGGGTGCCGACCGGCCCCCAGTCGGCGACGCCGTCGAGGAGGTCGTCGAGCGGGGCCGGGCCGCCGGCGCGGTCGTCGGCGGTGACGTCCTCGTCGAGGAGGGCGCGGAGCTCGGGCGGCAGTTCCAGGTCGAGGGTGTCGTCGGCGTTCCCGGCACCGGGGTCCCGGGGGTCGGCGGTCGCGGGCGGGCACACGGGGGCGGGGGTGGGGTCGGCGGTCGCCACGGTGGTCGCGGCCTCCTCTCGTCAGGCGGTGAGGGGGTTGGGGACGGTGACGTAGACGGACTGGGTGTCGACGGGGCCGGCCAGCTCGTCCATCCCGTGCAGCCGGGTGAGGAGGTTGGCCTTGCAGCGCAGCCCGGGTTCCGCCAGCAGCCGTGCGGGCAGGCCGGAGCGGCCGGTGCGGGCGGCCTGCTCCAGGAAGCGGCGCAGGGCGGCGAGGAGCACCCGTTCGTCGGCGAGGCGCTGGGAACCCAGGGCGCCGACCAGGCCGAGGACGTTGTTGACGCCGAGGTAGTAGGCGAAGCGCTCGTCCGCCACGGCGTCGGCCACGAAGGTGTCGCTGCTCCCGCCGGCCCCGGGCAGCAGGGCGGTGAGCCCGGCGCGCGCGGACTCGCGGAAGTAGTAGCCCTGGTTGTCGCGGTAGCGGCCGCCGGCCGGCCAGCCGTGGGCGTCGAGGACGACCAGGGTGTTCTGCTGGTGGGCCTCCAGGGCGATGCCCGCCTCGCCGTCCAGCCACAACACCGGCCGGACCACGGCGTCCAGGTAGCGCAGGAACCACTCGGTGGCGACGGCCGTCACCGGTCGTCCGGTACGGGACGCGAGCCGGCCCAGCAGTTCGCCGAGCCGGGACCGCAGGGCGCCCCCGTCCGGCGCGGGGCGCAGGGCCGTGATCCCGGCGAGGCAGCGCACCTCGTCGCCGGGGCCGAAGGGGTTGTGCCGCAGGACGACGTCGAGGCCGGGTACGGGGGCGCCGGAGGCGGTGCCGACGGCCAGCCAGGCGGGGTCGCGGACGATGTCGAACCCGGGGTGCGCGGCGTGCCAGCGCGCGGCGAGGCCGGCCCGCAGCAGCCGGTGCACCTCGACGCCCCGGTGGAGTTCCTTGCGGAGGTTCTCGCGGCGGGAGTTGGTGATCCGCAGGGCCAGCGAGAGCTTGAGCATCGCGGGAGCGCCCGGACGGAACACCGTGCGCAGCGAGGACGTGGGGTGCCAGGGGTCGCCCGCGGCCCCGAGGTCGTGGAGCAGCCCGGCCTCCAGCAGTGCGCGCACCGCCGGGCGGTGGGCGACCTCGCGGGCCTGCCAGGGGTGGAGCGGCAGGGCCACGGTGCCGGCGGGCAGCCGCCGGGCGAGTTCCGGTCCGGCGAGGGCCGCCAGCAGGTGCTCGGCGGGGACCGGGCGGCCGCGTTCGGTCCAGGCGGAGTCGGTGGCCAGCAGCGAGCGGTGCACGGACAGCCAGTGCAGGGCGAAGGCCCCGCGCGTTTCCGGGGCGTAGACCACGGCCTCGGTCTCGGTGAGTCCTTCCCGGCCCTTGGGCGCGGGGTGGAGCGGGTGGCCCAGGACGAGGGCCTGCTCGGAGTCGAGGAAGGGGTGGGTCCCCCGGGGGGCGGCGGGGCGGGCGCGGCGTGCGGAGAGGAAGGCGGCGGTCTGGCGTACGGAGTCGGCGACCCGCGCGACGAGGCCGGGACCGTCCGGACCGGCCGCGGCGGCCTCCCGTGCGAGCAGCGCGGCGAGGGTGACGGCGTCCAGTGCGGCGCCCCCGGCGGCGGGGCGCGGGGCGCCGAGACGGTGGTGGCCGACGGCCGACCAGTGCAGGACCGGGACGAGGAGTTCCGCGCCGCCGGCGGGCAGCGGCACGCGCAGGGTGCGGCCGTCCGGCTCCGGTGGCAGCCCCGTCTCGCGGACCCAGCAGCGCAGCAGGGCCTCCGTGCCGGCGGCGTCGGCGGCGGCCCACGGATCCGCCTGCTCCAGGGGGTCGTCGCCGGGTGACGGGGCGGACGGTCCGGGCAGCCCGGCGTGGGCCGGCGGTTCGGCCCGGCCCGGCATTTCGGCCGCGGCGGCGCGCTGCTGGGGGACGGCTGCCACGGTGGCTTCGTCGCCGGGACGTACGGTCATCGCTTCGCTCCGTGAGGGGTCGGCGCCCGGTGCGGTCCGCCCCGGGGCGGGGCCGGTGGGCACGAGGTCACGCCCGGACCGCCGTCGCCGCGACGAGGGCGTCGGCGAGGCGGTCGAGGACGGCTTCTGACTGTTCTTCGGTGATCGTCAGCGGGGGCAGCAGCCGGATCACGGCGGCGTCGCGGCCGCCGAGTTCGACGATGAGGCCGCGGTCGAGGGCGGCCCGCCGGACGGCCGCCGCGAGGCGGGGCGCGGTCGGGGGGACGCCCCGGGGGCCGGGGGCGGCGTCCGGGTCGACGAGTTCGACGCCCAGCATGAGGCCGCGGCCGCGGACGTCGCCGACGCAGGGGTGCTCCGCGGCCAGGGCCCGCAGCCGGGCGAGCATCCGGGCACCGAGCTCGGCGGCGCGCTCGGCGAGGCCGTTGCGCCGCACGTAGGCGAGGGTGGCCGTGCCCGCGGCCATGGCGAGCTGGTTGCCGCGGAAGGTGCCCGCGTGGGCACCGGGCTGCCAGGAGTCGAGTTCCTCGCGGTAGACGATGACGGCGAGCGGGAGGCTGCCGCCGATCGCCTTGGACAGCACCATCACGTCCGGGACGACGCCGCTGTGCTCGACGGCCCAGAAGGTCCCGGTGCGCCCCACGCCGGTCTGCACCTCGTCGGCGATGAGCGGGATGCCGCGGGCCGCGGTGAGGTCGCGCATCCGCCGCAGCCAGGTGTCGGGGGCGGGGATGACACCGCCCTCGCCCTGGACGGGTTCGAGGAGCATGCCCGCGGGGGGCTGGATGCCGCCCTTGGGGTCGTCGAGCAGGTTCTCCGTCAGGCGGGCGGAGAGTTCGGCGCCGTGTTCCCCGCCGACGCCGAACGGGCAGCGGTAGCCGTACGGGTAGGGGAGCCGGGTGATCCGGGCGTCGACGGCGCCGGCCGCGCCCCGCACGGCGATGTCCCCGGTGGCGGCGAGGGCGGCGGCGGTCATGCCGTGGTAGCCGCCGGAGAAGGCGAGCAGTCCGCTGCGGCCGGTGGCGGTGCGGACGAGTTTGAGGGCGGCCTCGACTGCGTCGGTGCCGGCCGGGCCGCAGAACTGGATGCGTCCGTGGTCGGCGAGTTCGCGCGGCAGGGTCTCGAAGAGCGCGGTGGTGAAGGCGTCCTTGACGGGGGTGGCGAGGTCCAGCACGTGGAGCGGGGCACCAGAGTCGAGGACGGCGCGGATGGCCTCGAGGACGACGGGGTGGTTGTGGCCGAGGGCGAGGGTGCCGGCGCCGGAGAGGCAGTCGAGGTAGCGGCGGCCGTCGGCTCCCTCGACGGTCATGCCGCGGGCGCGCACGGGGACGACGGGCAGCGAGCGGGCGTAGGTGCGGGCGGCGGACTCGCGCGCCGACTGACGCCGCAGGATGCCCTCGGTGTCGTCGAACTCGCCCTCGTGCACCGCCGGTCGGCTCCTGGCGCTCGGCATGGCGGCCACGTGCTCACTCCTCGGTGTCGTCTGCTCCGTCCCCGGAGCTACCAACGACGCACGCGCTTACCGGCAACTGTCTCGGGCCGAGATCCTGGCGAGGAACCGCGGGTGCGGCACCCGCCGTCCTCCCTTCGAGGGCACGGTGAGGCGTTGCCCTTGAGCGGGCAGACGACATGTTCACAACAGGGGGACCACAACCCATGGCACCGATAAGCCGGTTGGCCGTGGCCGCCGTCGCCGCGGCGCTGCTCGTCGTGACCGCGACCGCCTGCGGCCCGTCCGACGACAACGCCGACGCCAAGCCGAGCCCGACACCCAGCGCCACGGCCGGTGACGGCGGCCTCCAGCTGCCGACAGCCCTCCCGACCAGCCTCGACGACCTGGACCAGTGGGCCGACGCGCTGAAGAACGGCGGCTGGAAGGACTGGGACAAGGACAAGTGGCTGCGCGACGCGGCCGACTTCATCAATCCCGTCATCAAGGACCTCTGGGACGCCGACCGGCTCCGCAACGCCGACGGGACCCCGGACGACGAGCAACGGCCCGACCTGGGGCGGGTGGACGACGGCACCACCGACCGCGAGCCCGCCGCGATCCGGGCGCAGCGCCTTTCGACCCCGTACCACGAGGCCTCCCCGGCGACGGGCAAGCTGCTCTTCGACATGCCCGACGGCCAGGCGGTCTGCTCGGCGACCGTGGTCGGCGACCCGGCCAACCCGGGCCGCAGCAACCTGGTGTGGACGGCGGGGCACTGCGTGCACGCCGGCGCCCAGGGCGGCTGGTACCGCAACATCGTCTTCGTGCCGTCCTTCAACGACACGGGCCTGAGCGGCGCCGCGCTGCGGAGCGCCACCAAGGAGCAGCTCGCCCCCTACGGCACGTGGTGGGCGACGGAGGCGGGGACCTCCCAGCAGTGGATCGACGGGGGCGGGGAGTCCTCGGAGACGAGTTCCGCCTACCCCTACGACTTCGCGGTGCTGAAGGTGACCAACCCGGACTCCGGCACGTCGCTGGAGGAGACCGTCGGGGCGTCGGTGCCGGTCTGGTTCGACGCGCCCACCTCGGCCAGCATCGACTCCATGGACATCCGCGGCTACCCCGCCGCGGCCCCCTTCGACGGCTTCGGCTACCAGCAGTACCACTGCTCGGGCGACCCGGTCCGCCTCGCGCTGGACCCGGGGGCACCGACCATGCACTGGCTCGGCTGCACCATGACGGCGGGATCCTCCGGCGGCGGCTGGTTCGCCCGGGGGCCCGGCGGGAAGCCGGCCCTGGTCAGCAACACCTCCATCGGTCCGCAGGACAGTCCGCGCTGGCTGGCCGGACCGCATCTGGGCGCCGAGGCCGAGGAGGTCTTCGACGCGATCCGCGGCTGACACCGCCGCCGGACACGAGGAGGGCCCGCCCCCGGCCTGGGGCGGGCCCTCCTCGTACGTGCGTGCCGCCTAGCGGCGCGCGACCAGCGCGAACGGTTCGAGCTCCGCCGCGAGCTCGTCGTGCACCCGCGCCTTGAGCAGGGTGCCCTCGCCGGTGTGCTCCTCGGAGAGCACCTCGCCGTCCGCGTGCACGCGGGCGACGAGCGCACCGCGCGTGTACGGCACCAGGGCCTCGATCTCGACGGCGGGCCGCGGCAGCTCGTCGTCCACCATGGCGAGCAGCTCCGCGATGCCCCGCCCGGTGCGGGCGGATACGGCGATCGCGTGCTTCTCACGGCGCAGCAGGGACTGCAGCAGCACCGGGTCGGCGGCGTCCGCCTTGTTGATCACCACGATCTCCGGCACGTCCAGCGCGCCGACGTCGCGGAAGACCTCGCGCACGGCGGCGAGCTGCTCGTCCGGGTTGGGGTGCGAGCCGTCCACCACGTGCAGGATGAGGTCGGCCTCGGCGACCTCCTCCATGGTGGAGCGGAACGCCTCGACCAGGTGGTGCGGCAGGTGCCGCACAAAACCGACGGTGTCGGCCAGGGTGTAGAGCCGGCCGCTCGGGGTCTCCGCCCGGCGCACGGTCGGGTCCAGGGTGGCGAACAGCGCGTTCTCCACCAGGACGCCCGCGCCGGTGAGCCGGTTGAGCAGTGAGGACTTGCCGGCGTTGGTGTAACCGGCGATCGCCACCGAGGGCACCTTGTGGCGCTTGCGCTCCTGGCGCTTGAGGTCGCGGCTGGTCTTCATCTCCGCGATCTCCCGGCGCATCTTGGCCATCTTCTCGCGGATGCGCCGCCGGTCGGTCTCGATCTTGGTCTCACCGGGACCACGGGTCGCCATGCCGCCGCCCGAGGAGCCGGCGCCACCGCCACCCATCTGCCGGGACAGCGACTGACCCCAGCCTCGCAGCCGCGGCAGCATGTACTGCATCTGCGCGAGCGAGACCTGGGCCTTGCCCTCACGGCTCTTGGCGTGCTGCGCGAAGATGTCGAGGATCAGTGCGGTGCGGTCGACGACCTTGACCTTGACGACGTCCTCGAGGTGGATGAGCTGGCCGGGGCTGAGCTCACCGTCGCAGACCACAGTGTCCGCACCGCTCTCCATGACGATGTCGCGCAGCTCCTGGGCCTTGCCGGAACCGATGTAGGTGGCCGGGTCCGGCTTGTCACGCCGCTGGATGACACCGTCCAGGACGAGGGCGCCGGCGGTCTCGGCGAGGGCGGCGAGCTCCGCGAGGGAGTTCTCGGCGTCCTGCACCGTGCCGTCCGTCCAGACCCCGACGAGCACGACCCGCTCCAGGCGGAGCTGGCGGTACTCGACCTCGGTGATGTCCTCGAGCTCGGTGGAGAGGCCTGCGACGCGGCGCAGCGACGCCCGCTCGGAGCGGTCGAACTGGTCGCCGTCACGCTCTCCGTCGATCTCGTGACTCCAGGCGACGTCCTCTTCCATCAGGGCGTCGGCCCGAAGGCTCTCGGGGAGGCGCTGGCGGCTGCGGGCAGAAGAAGAGGAGGAAGAGGAGGTCATTGGATCCTTTGCTCGAAAGATCGGCGGGACGGGGGGCTCTCGCCCCTCGTACGGAGACAACGCCGAACGGACCCGGAGGATTCCCCCGGCCCGGGCACGCCGCCGTCGCCGCACCTAGATGGTCGCACGGTCGTCGCCGCCGGGTCACGCGACTTTCCCCGCCTTGCGCCGGTGCGCGGGACCGTGCACCGGTTTGGCGGGCACGGAGCGCTTCCAGTCGGGGTGGCCCGGCATCGGGGGCGTGGTCGGGCCGTAGAGCCAGGCGCCCAGGAAGCCGCCCAGGTCGCGGCCGGCGACCTCGGAGGCGAGGGCGATGAAGTCCCGGGTGGAGGCGACCCCGTCGCGGTGGCGGGCGACCCAGGCCCGCTCCAGCCGCTGGAAGGCGTCGGCGCCCATCTCCTGGCGCAGCGCGTACAGCACGAGCGCTCCGCCGTAGTAGACGTTGCCGCGGAAGATGCCGAGCTTGCCGTCGGCGCCGGGCGGCTTGGGGGCGGCGGCCGGGCCGCCGTCGCGGCGCAGACGCGCGTCGGCGCCGTAGGCGGCCTTGGCCAGCTGCTCCAGGGTGAGCTCGTGGTAGTGCTCGGCGGCGTAGCGCCACTGGTACCAGGTGGCGTGCCCCTCGTTGAGCCACAGGTCGGACCAGGTCGCGGGCGAGACGCTGTCGCCGAACCACTGGTGGGCCAGTTCGTGCACCATCACCGGAGCCGCGTCGGCCTCCCGGGCCAGCAGCACCCGCCGCTCGAAGAGCGAGAGGGTCTGGGTCTCCAGCTCGAAGCCGGTGACGGTGTCGGCGCTGAGGATGCCGTACGTCTCGAAGGGGTACGGGCCGACCTGCTGCTCCATCCACGCGATCTGCCCGGCGGTCATCGCCAGGCGCTTCTCCAGCTTGGCCCGGTCGGGGTCGGCGGAGCCGACGACGTCGCGCAGCGGGAGGCCGCCGGGGCCGGTGCGGCGCAGCACCGCGGAGCGGCCGATGGAGACCTGGGCGAGCTCGGTGGCCATCACGTGGACGGTGCGGTAGTTCCAGGTCGTCACGGGGCCCTTGCGGACGGCCGTCTCGGGCAGGCCGCTGGCGACGACGGTGAGGTCGTTCGGCGCGGTGACGTGGAAGGCGAAGCGGGCCTTGTCCGAGGGGTGGTCGTTACAGGGGAAGACGGTGTGGGCGGCGGCTGCCTGGTTGGCCATGGCCAGGCCGTCCTTGGTGCGGATCCAGCCGGTGTCGCCCTTGACCGCGGGGTCGCTGGTGTGGACGACGGTCACCCGCAGGCGGTCGCCGCGCGGTACCGGGACGGCGGGGGTGACGACCAGTTCCTCGCGCCAGGTGCTGAACGCCGCCCGGCGGCCGTTGACCTGCACGGAACGGACGTCGCCGCGGAAGTCGAGGTGGAAGCGGTCGAGGGTGTCCGTGGCGAGCGCGTCGACCCGGGTCACCGCGTCCAGGGGCCGGTCGTTGCCGCGGTAGGTGAACGAGATGTCGTAGTCGTAGACGTCGTACCCGGGGTTGCCGAGTTCGGGGTAGAGCCGGTCACCGAGCCCCGCGGGCGTCGCGTCGCCGGGCAGTCCGGCCGCGGTGAGCGCCACCACGGCCGCCGCGGTGACGGTGGCACGGCGCGCAAAGGATCCGATCATGGGATACCGGTATCAGCGCACCGTGCCCGCCCGACGGCGGCACGTCAGCACCCCACCCGATCGGGTACTCCCCTACGGCTGCGCGGCGGCCACGGCCTCTTGGGCGCGGTACACGTCGTACACACCGGGGACGGCGCGCATGGCGCGCATGAGGGCGGGCAGCGCTTCCGGGTCGGGCAGTTCGACGGTGTAGGTGTGGCGTACGCGGTGCTCCTGCGGCGGCTCCACGGCCGCGTAGACGATGGCGACGCCCTGGGTGGCGATCACCTCGGTGAGGTCGGCGAGCAGCCGGGGCCGGCCGAGCGCCTCGGCGTAGAGGGTGGCCCGATGGCCGGTGACGGGGGCGTCGGAGCGCCAGTGGACGGCGACCCTGGCGCGGCCCGAGGCGGCCATGCGCGCGGCGACGGGACACTCGCTGCGGTGCACGGCGACGGTGCCGCCGCGGATGGGGAAGCCGGTGATCCCGTCGGGCGGCACGGGCGTGCAGCAGCGGGCCATGCGGACAGCGGTCCCGGGCGGGTCGGTGTCCGCGAGCGGTTCGGCGGCCCTGCGGGCGGCCGTCGCGGCGGCGCGGACGGCGGGGGCGGCCGGCTCCTCCTCGGCGGTGGCCGCCGGGTGGGCCTCCAGCCAGCGGGCGATGGCGATCCGGGCGGCCGGGGTGCGGGCGTGCTCCAGCCACTCGGGCGACGGCCCGTACCCGTCCCCGTCCCCGTCGGTGGCCTCGGCCATCAGGAGCTGGACGGTGTCGCCGTCCCGCAGGACCGTGCCGAGCGGCGCGAGCCGCCCATTGACGCGCACGCCGACGCAGGAGTGGGCGCCCTCACCGTGCAGTGCGTACGCGGCGTCGGTACAGGTGGCGCCGTCGGGCAGGCCCACGGTGCCGCCGTCGGCGGAGAAGACGGTGATCTCGCGGTCCTGGGCGAGCTCGTCGCGCAGGGTGCTCCAGAAGAAGTCCGGGTCGGGGGCCTCGCGCTGCCACTCCAGCAACCGGGCCAACCAGCCGGGGCGCGTGGGGTCGACGCGCTCGCCCTCGTCGGAGTCCGCCGCCTCGGCGGTGGCGTACGGGTTGCCGAGCGCGATGACCCCGGCCTCGGCGGTGTGGTGCATCTGCCGTGTGCGGATGAGGACTTCGGCGATGCGGCCCTCGCCGTCGCGGATGGCGGTGTGCAGCGACTGGTACAGATTGAACTTGGGCGCCGCGATGAAGTCCTTGAACTCCGCGATCACGGGGGTGAAGCAGGTGTGCAGTTCACCGAGGACGGCGTAGCAGTCGGCGTCCTCGGCGACCTGGATCAGCACCCGCCCGAAGTCGCTGCCGCCGGGCTGCGCGCCGCCGCGCTTGAGCCGCACCCGGTGCACGGACACCACGTGCCGGGGCCGTACCTCGACCTCGGAGCTGATGCCGGCCTCGCGGAGCACCTTGCGGACGTCCTCGGCGACGGCGCCCAGCGGATCGGGCAGGGCGGCGTGCTCCAGGATGAGTTCGGTGGTGCGGAGGTAGTCCTCGGGGTGGAGGATGGCGAAGACCAGGTCCTCCAGTTCGGTCTTCAGCGCCTGGACGCCGAGGCGTTCGGCGAGCGGGATCAGCACGTCCCGGGTGACCTTCGCGATGCGGGCCTGTTTCTCGGGGCGCATGACGCCGAGGGTGCGCATGTTGTGCAGCCGGTCGGCGAGCTTGATGGACATGACGCGGACGTCGTTGCCGGTGGCGACGAGCATCTTGCGGAAGGTCTCGGGCTCGGCGGCGGCGCCGTAGTCCACCTTCTCCAGCTTGGTGACGCCGTCGACGAGGAAGCGGACCTCCTCGCCGAACTCCTCCCGCACCTGATCGAGCGTCACATCGGTGTCCTCGACGGTGTCGTGGAGCAGCGACGCGGTCAACGTCGTGGTCTCCGCCCCGAGTTCGGCGAGGATCAGGGTCACGGCGAGCGGGTGCGTGATGTACGGCTCCCCGCTCTTGCGCATCTGGCCGCGGTGCGAGGACTCGGCGAGCACGTACGCCGTGTGCAGGATGGCGAGGTCCGCGCCGGGATGTCGGGCGCGGTGCACCTTGGCGATGTGCTCGATGGACTCCGGCAGCCGGCCGGCGCGGCCGCCGGGGCCCAGCAGAGCGGCGCGCCCCAGCCGGCGCAGGTCCGCGGCCCGGGGGATGCGCCTGCGTCCTGCGGCGCCCGGGGCGGTCTCCACTGCGTTGTCCGGTCTCATGCGGCACCTCCGGCAGCGTCACCCACCGGCGGGATGGCTTCCGTGCCGGTGCTTGATGCTACCGAGCCCATCACGTGCCGCTGCCACGCTCTCGCCCAGCGTGATCGGCATCACCCGTTCGAGCGAATACCGGGCCCTCGGAGCGGGTATCCTCAGCCGCCGTCGCCGAGCCAGGCCGGATCGATGACGCCCTCGGCGACGATCACGGCGGGACCGGTCATCTCGACGGTGCCGTCGGGACGTTCGGTGATCACCAGGGTGCCGCCCGGCAGGTCGACGCGGTACGTCTCGGGACGGCCGGTGACGGCCGGGTCGCGGCCGTCGCGCCGGGCCGCGGCGACCATGACGGCGCAGGCCCCGGTGCCGCAGGAACGGGTCTCGCCGGAGCCGCGCTCGTGGACCCGCATGGCGACGTGGCGCTCCCCCCGGTCGACGACGAACTCCACGTTCACACCGTCCGGGTAGGCCGCCGCAGGCGTGTGGGCCGGGGGGTCCAGCAGCTTGCCGGCGTCGGCGAGGTCGTCGACGAAGGCGACGGCGTGCGGGTTGCCCATGTTCACGTTGCGGGCGGGCCAGCTGCGCTCGCCGACCGCCACCTCGACCTCGCCGGCGGGGAGCGCGGCGCGGCCCATGTCGACGGTGATGTCGCCGTCCTTGTCGATGTGCACCCGGCGCACGCCGGCGCGGGTCGCCACGGCGACGTCCCCGGCACCGGTGAGACCGGCGCGCCGGAGGTAGTGGGCGAAGACCCGCACGCCGTTGCCGCACATCTCCGCAATGCTGCCGTCACTGTTGCGGTAGTCCATGAACCACTCGGCCTCGGCGGCCATGGCCGCGGCCTCCGGGTGCTTCGCCGACCGCACGACCCGCAGCACCCCGTCGCCGCCGATCCCGGCGCGGCGGTCGCACAGGCGCGCGACGGTCCCCGCGGTCAGGTCGAGGGCCCCGTCGGGGTCGGGGATGATCACGAAGTCGTTCTCCGTGCCGTGCCCCTTGAGGAAGGGCAGGCCCTGCGGTGCTGCGCTGGTCATGCGCCGAGTCTACGGGTCAGCGCAGACGGGCGACCCGCCAGAAGGCGAGCAGCGTCAGCACCACCGTGATCGCCGCGTACAGCGCCACGAAGCGCCAGTCCGGGCGGCGGCCGGAGCCGCGGGCCGGCAGCCCCGGCCAGGTGTAGCCGACCCGCCGGGCGGCCATGATCCCCCAGCCCGCGGCGCAGCAGCCCAGCAGGAGGCCGAGCATCGCGACGACGGCACCGCCGTCGCCGGTCTCGAAGGCCAGCGGGAAGGCGAACATGAGCGAGCCGAGCACGCCGAGGGCGACGATCGGGGCGAGCTGCCACGCGCGCAGGCGCCGCTCGGGACGCAGCTCGCGGAAGGACTGCTCCTCCTCCGCGAGGGTCTGCCCGTCCAGTGGGTCCTCCAGGGGGCCGTCCACCACGAGCCGGTCGCGCGGCTCGAGCTCCTCGCCAGAGGTGCGCTCGGTGTGTTCCGGCTGCGGTCCGTTGCGAGGGCCGGCTTCCATCGCCACGCGCCCTCCCAAGAAGTCCGACACCGTAGCTCCGATGCTCGATGATGGCACGCTCGAAGAGGCGTCAAGTGCCGCTGGGGCGTCCCGATGCCATCACGTGATCAGGCTGTGACCGCCCGACCGGGCGGGGCCGAGCAGGGCGAGCGCCTGGCCGACCAGTTCCTGTCCACGGCCCGCCAGCCAGTGCACCCGGCCGTCCCGGCGGAACCACGAGTCCTGCCGGCGCGCGAAGCGTTTGGTGGCGCGGACGGTCTCGGCGCGCGCCTCCGCGTCCGTGCACTCCCCGGCCAGCGCGGCCAGCACCTGCTGGTAGCCGAGCGCCCGGGAGGCCGTGCGCCCCTCGCGCAGGCCGGCCGTCTCCAGGGCGGCCACCTCGCCGACCAGTCCGGCCTCCCACATGCGGTCGACCCGCAGCGTGATGCGTTCGTCGAGCTCCGGGCGGGGGACGTCGACGCCGATCTGGACGGTGTCGTACACGGAGTCGTGCCCGGGCAGGTTCGCGGTGAAGGGGCGGCCGGTGATCTCCACGACCTCCAGCGCGCGGACGATCCGCCGGCCGTTGCTGGGCAGGATCGCGCGGGCCGCCTCCGGGTCCACGGCGGCCAGGCGGGCGTGCAGCGGGCCGGAGCCGAGCGTGTCGAGCTCGGCCTCCAGCCGGGCGCGCACCTGCGGGTCGGTGCCGGGGAACTCCAGGGCGTCGATGGCGGCGCGCACGTAGAGCCCCGAGCCGCCGACGAGCACGGGGGTGCGACCGGCGGCCAGCAGCCGGTCGATCTCGGCGCGGGCGAGGCGCTGGTACTCGGCGACGCTGGCGGCCTGGGTGACGTCCCACATGTCGAGCAGGTGGTGCGGCACGCCCTGCCGCTCGTCCTCGGTGAGCTTGGCGGTGCCGATGTCCATGCCGCGGTAGAGCTGCATGGAATCCGCGTTGACCACCTCGCCGTCGAGGGCCTGCGCAAGGGCGACTCCGAGGTCGGACTTGCCGACCGCGGTGGGGCCGACGACGGCGATCACGTGGGGGACGTCGATTCTCACGTGCACAGTTTCGCAAATTCCGGCGGCGCGGATTCACCGGTGGACGGGTAAGATCTTTACGGGAAAGGGGTCATTTCCGGCAAAGGCATCCACGGGAGACGGTGACGCATGAGCTTCAAGGACACGCTGAAGGCCAAGGCCGAGCACGCCAAGGCCAGGGCCGGCGCGAAGGCCGGCGACTTCATGGAGCACCACGGCGAGTCGATCGGCTCCCGCCTGGACAAGGTCGCGCGCACGGTCGACGAGAAGACCAAGCACAAGTACAGCGGGAAGATCCACAAGGGCGTGGACAAGACGAAGGACGCCATGGAGCACCTCAAGGAGGGCGGCTCCAAGGGCACGCCCTGAGGACGGTCCCGGACCCCGGGGACCGGCCGGTCTACGACCAGGCCGCCACGAAGTAGCCGACGCCGTAGGGCGCCTGGTCGTACAGCAGTTGGCCACCGAGCCCGGCGCCGTCCGCGGCGCCGGCCAGGACCTGCCACGGGGCGCGGCCTGCCGCCCCCAGGTCGGTGGCGAGCCGTGCGTCCAGGGCCGCCAGCGCCCCGGTGTCGGCGGCACCGAGGGCGCGCGCCACGGACGCGTCGAAGGGCTCGGCCCGCTCGTCGAGGTAGCCGGGAGCCTTGAGCGTGCGGGACGTGGTGCCGTCGCCCATGACCAGCAGCGTCACCCGGTCGGCCAGCCCCGCCAGTCCCTGTCCCAGCTCCAGCATCCTGGCCGCCGGCGCGTGCGCGGGCACGGCGCAGGCGTGCAGGGGCGCCGCGGAGCCCGCCTGCGTCAGGAGCCAGGCCGCGAGCGTCAGCGACGGGGCCAGGGGCTCGGGGTCGCTGCCGTCGCCGAGCCGCACCGTCAGGTTGACGCCGTACGGGCGCAGCGAGCCCGTACCGCCGCCTTCCCAGACGTGCGCGGAGTCCGCGGCACCCACCACGACCAGCAGATCGGCACGCGCGGCGGCCAGCACGGCCAACGCGTCGGCGCAGGCGGCGCGCAGCGGGTCCAGTTCCGGCGCCGCGCCCGACGCGACGTCGGGCACGAGCAGCGGCGGACAGGGGCAGACGGCGGCGGCGACCAGCATGATCGGAACCCTACCGTCCGCCGTCTCAGAAGCCCTCGGGCACGCGGTCCCAGGGCTCGGCCGTGGCGGCGACCTTCGGGTCCTTGCTGTCGCGGACCAGCTCGGCGACCGTGAAACGGCAGATGTAGGTCGTGGTCACACCCTCGTTGACCTGGACGAACCCCTCCCCCGAGCGGTACAGCCAGCTGCGCCGCACGCTGAACGGCTTGCTGGGCCGGTAGGCCAGCGCCGCCTCCTCCAGCTTGCCCAGCGCCTCCTCGCGCGTGCCCTCGGCGTGGCCGAGGAGCTCGAACTCCCAGCGCCTGGCGTCGCCGCTGCCCACGGTCTCCTCGGCGAAGAGCCCCCAACGAGCCATCCGTGTCCCCCCTCGTCTCCGCGGTCCTCGCGGACCCCGCTCCGTCAGTCGCAGCCGCAGCCCGGCGCGGCGACCGCCGCTGCGGGAACGGGCGCGCCGATCGTCGGCAGGCCCAGCATGACACCCGCGGGCTTGGCCGCCGCGGCCGAGGTACGCCGCTCCCAGGCGTCGCCCGCCGCAGTGCGGCGGACGCCGAAGGCCGGGCTCTCGGCGAGCAGGTGGTGCGGCGCGGCGTAGGTGATCTCCGCCATGACCATGTCCCCGGGGCGGACCGGCTCGGCGGGCGGCGCGAAGTGCACCAGGCGGTTGTCGGGGGCGCGGCCGGACAGGCGGTGCGTGGCGTCGTCCTTGCGGCCCTCGCCCTCGGCGACCAGCACCTCCAGGACGCGGCCGACCTGCTTCTTGTTCTCGGCCCAGGAGATCTCCTCCTGCAGCGCGACCAGCCGCTCGTAGCGCTCCTGGACGACCGCCTTCGGCACCTGCCCCTCCATCTCGGCGGCGGGCGTGCCCGGGCGCTTGGAGTACTGGAAGGTGAAGGCCTGCGCGAAGCGCGCCTCGCGGACGACGTGCAGCGTCTGCTCGAAGTCCTCCTCGGTCTCGCCGGGGAAGCCCACGATGATGTCGGTGGAGATGGCGGCGTCCGGCATGGCCGCGCGCACCTTCTCGATGATGCCGAGGTAGCGGTCCTGCCGGTACGAGCGGCGCATCGCGCGCAGCACGGCGTCGGAGCCGGACTGCAGCGGCATGTGCAGCTGGTGCATCACGTTCGGGGTCTCGGCCATGGCCGCGATCACGTCGTCGGTGAAGTCGCGCGGGTGGGGCGAGGTGAAGCGGACCCGCTCCAGGCCGTCGATCTTCCCGCAGGCGCGCAGCAGCTTGCTGAAGGCCTCGCGGTCGCCGATGTCGGAGCCGTAGGCGTTGACGTTCTGGCCGAGCAGGGTGACCTCGGTGACGCCCTCGGCGACCAGCGCCTCGACCTCGGCGAGGATGTCGCCGGGGCGGCGGTCCTTCTCCTTGCCGCGCAGCGCGGGGACGATGCAGAACGTGCAGGTGTTGTTGCAGCCGACCGAGATCGACACCCACGCCGCGTAGGCCGACTCGCGCCGCGTCGGCAGCGTGGACGGGAAGGTCTCCAGCGACTCGGCGATCTCGACCTGCGCCTCTTCCGCGATCCTGGCGCGCTCCAGCAGCACGGGGAGGCTGCCGATGTTGTGGGTGCCGAAGACGACGTCGACCCAGGGGGCCTTCTTGACGATCGTGTCCCGGTCCTTCTGCGCCAGGCAGCCGCCGACGGCGATCTGCATGCCCGGCCGGGCGGCCTTCTGCGGCGCCAGGCGGCCGAGGTTGCCGTACAGGCGGTTGTCGGCGTTCTCCCGGACCGCGCAGGTGTTGAAGACGACGACATCTGCGGACACCGTGCCGTCCTCGTCCTTGGGCGCGCGGACGTAGCCGGCCGCCTCCAGGAGGCCTGCCAGCCGCTCGGAGTCGTGGACGTTCATCTGGCACCCGTAGGTGCGGATCTCGTAGCTCTTCACATCCTGCTCTTCACGCTGCACCCATCCAGGGTAAGGGCGCGCCGCGCGCGCTCGTGCCCGCGCCCGCCCCCGCGCGGACGGCGCCGGGCGGCACCGGGCGGCGCCCGCCGCATCAGGTGCCGGGTGGCTCGGCGAGGAGGCGGTGGCCGCCCGCCCCCGGGACGACGCTTCCCGCGGTGGGGGGCGGGAAGTGGGTGCCGAGCAGCAGGGTGTCCGTACCCGCGTACGCGCTGAGCAGCGCGCGGCGGGTGCGCACGGCCAGGGCCGCGTCGGAGTCGGCGGTGCTGGTGATCGCGGGGTCGGCGATCTGCACGGGGTGGTGGAAGCTGTCGCCGGTGACCAGCGCGGACCGCCCGGCACCGTGCAGCTCCACCGCGACCTGCCCCGGGGTGTGCCCGGGCACCGCCAGGAGACGGATGCCGGGGGCGGCCTCCACGGGGGCGTCGGCGACGTCGGCCAGGTCGAGCAGTCCGGCGTCGCGGACCGGCAGCACCGAGTCGCGGAAGACCTGCCGGTGGTCGTCGTCCAGGTCCGTGCCCGCCCAGTGGTCCCATTCGGCACGGGAGACCAGGTAACGGGCGCGGGGGAAGGCGGGCACCCAGGTGCCGCCGTCGTCACGGGTGTTCCAGCCGACGTGGTCGGTGTGCAGGTGGGTGAGGATCACCAGGTCCACGGCGTGCGGCGGGAAGCCCGCCTCCGCCAGCCGCCGCGGGTAGTCGGTGGCGAGCCGGTGCCACGCGGGGTCGGACCGGGTCTTGCCGTTGCCGATCCCGGTGTCCACCAGGACGCGCAGGCCGCCGGCCACCACGGCGAAGGTGTGGGTGGCCAGCCGGAGCGTGCCGTCGGGGGCGGCGAAGTCCGGCCGCAGCCACGGCGCCGCCGCCACCACCTGCGGGGTCGCGGCGGGCAGCAGCCGCCGTCCGGTCGCCGCGGGCAGCGTGGTCTCGTCGACGCGGTGCACGACGAGGTCGCCCACCGTCCAGCTCACGTTGCGTCCCATGGCGGGGCCTCCCTTCGGGCGGGGTGCGCCCTGGGACGAGTGTTCCCCGCGGGGCGGGCCGTCACCTGCGGTGACCGGACGCGGCCGGAGGCACTGGCCAGCGCGGCGCCGGGCCTGGCACTATCGCGGGGATGGAGTTCCCCCGTATCGGCAGACGCAGGGCAGTGCAGGCCGTGCTGGCGGTGGCGGCGGCGGTCGCGCTGCTGCTGTGGTGGGTGCTGCCCTCCGACGGGCCGTCGTACCCGAAGGACCGGGTCGACTTCGCCACCGGTGTGCGCAACGGCGTGTACGACACGTACGGCAAGCGGCTCCAGCCCTACCTGCACACCGACCTGCCCGGGGTGCCGGTGCGCCTGGTGCGGTCCGAGGGGTCCGTGGACAACGTCCGGCGGGTGGCGACCGGCAAGGCCCACTTCGCGATCGCCGCGGCCGACGCCGTCGCCGACTACGACGGCCCGGGCGCGGGGCGGCTGCGTGCCTGCGCCCGGCTGTACGACGACTACATGCAGCTCGTGGTGCCCGCCGACTCGCCCGTGAGGTCGGCGAAGGACCTGCGCGGACTGCGGGTGGGGATCGGCCAGCCCAGCTCCGGGGTGAGCCTGATAGCCCAGCGGCTGCTCGAGGCGGCGGACCTCGGGGAGCCCGGGGACGTGCGGCGCCGGACGGTCGGCATCGACCGGGCGCCAGAGATGCTGCGCCAGGGGAAGCTGGACGCGTTCTTCTGGTCGGGCGGACTGCCGACCAAGACCATCGCGAACCTGGCGGAGACCACCAACGTGAAGCTGGTGCAACTCGGCGACCTGGTGGCCCGGCTGCACGCCGAGAGCGACGAGTCGGCCTACTACCGGCAGGCCGTCATGCCGGCGGACGCGTACCCCATGGTCCAGGGAGGCCGCGCGGTGCAGACGATCGCCGTGGCCAACCTGCTGATCACCACGGACCGGACGGACACCGGGCTGGTGGAGCGCCTCACCCGCACGGTGATCGACAGCCGTGACCGGATCGGTCAGGAGGTGCACGCCGCGCAGCTGATGGACCTGCGGACGGCGGTCTTCACCGACCCGCTGAGGCTGCACGCCGGCGCCGAGCGCTACTACCAGTCCGTGAAGCCCTGAGCCCTGGACCGGTACGGACCATTGCGCCCGACATGTGATCGTCCACCACCCCGGGGACGATGTTCATCACCGTCAGAGCCCCCTAACCTGTAGCGGACCACGTACCGATGGGGGAACACGCATGAGTACTGGGGGGATGCCGCACACCCTCGTCGACGGCCGCTACGAACTGCGCCGGCAGTTGGGGCGCGGCGGCATGGGCGTGGTGTGGGAGGCCTACGACAACCGGCTCGGCCGTCAGGTCGCCGTCAAGGAGCTGCTGTTCCGGGGCGCGCTGGACCCGGAGACGCAGGCACAGTGGGTGGAGCGGGCGCGCCGGGAGGCGCAGGCCATCGCCCGGATCGGGCACGAGCACGTGGTCGCCGTGCACGACGTGATCGAGGCCGACGGCCAGGTCTGGATCGTCATGGAGCAGGTCAACCCGCACTCCTTGGCGGACCAGTTGCGCGAGCAGGGCCGGATCCCGGCGCTGCAGGCGGCGCGGATCGGCCTGGAGGTGCTGCGCGGACTGCGCGCGGTGCACGCGGCCGGGGTGCTGCACCGGGACGTGAAGCCGCACAACATCCTGTTCCGACGGGACGGGCGGGCGGTGCTCATGGACTTCGGGATCGCCACCTTCGAGGGCGCGGCCCAGGTGACGCGGGTCCACGAGACCGTCGGCACCCCGCAGTACCTGGCACCGGAGCTGGCCAACCGGCTGCCGCCCACGCCCGCCTCCGACCTGTGGTCGCTGGGCGTCACCCTCTACGAGATGGTCGAGGGCCGGGCCCCCTTCCGCGGCCCGACGCCGTACGAGGTGCTGGAGGCCGTCCGCACGGCCGAGGTGCCGCCGACGGCGCACGCGGGGCCGCTGCGCCCGCTGATCGACGGGCTGCTGGTCAAGGAGCCGGGGGCGCGGCTGTCGGCGGAGCGCACCGAGCAGTTGCTGCAGCACGTGGCCCAGGAGACCCCGCAGTTCCCGGTCGGCGTCTACCCGGACTACGACCCGGACGCCACGCGGACGGACGGGTCCGGCGGCACCGCACAGCAGGTTCCCGACTCCGTGGCCCCGTCGCAGGATCCGCGGCCC
Source organism: Streptomyces sp. PA03-5A (assembly GCF_033792725.1). Lineage (NCBI taxonomy): Bacteria > Bacillati > Actinomycetota > Actinomycetes > Kitasatosporales > Streptomycetaceae > Streptomyces > Streptomyces sp. PA03-5A. The sequence continues at coordinate 49,500 of NZ_JARAVL010000029.1, forward strand.
CCGCGACCGCGCCCCTCCCGGCGACGCTGGTACGCGCTGGCGGCGGGCGGGGTCGCCCTCGCGGTCCTGGCCGCGGGCGGGTGGTTCGCCGTCGACCGGCTGGGGGACGACGGCCCCGACCTCTCCTCCTCGCCGACCTACCGGACGGCGCGCGACCGCGGCTACCTCGTGGTCGGCGTCAAGAAGGACCAGCCGGGCCTCAGCGAGGCCTCCAGCACCGCCAAGGACGGGTACGAGGGGTTCGACATCGACCTCGCGAGGGCCATCGCCAGGCATCTGGGCTTCGACAAGGTGCAGTTCACGGTCGTGGACACCCAGTCGCGCGAGTACTTCCTGCGCGCCGGGTACGTCGACTTCATAGTGGCGAGCTACTCCATCACGGAGGAACGCAAGAAGTCCGTCGACTTCGCGGGCCCCTACTACCAGGCCGGCCAGGACTTCCTCGTCCGCGAGGACGCCCCCGTCCACAGCGTGCAGGACCTCTTCGGCCGTCACGTCTGCACCGTCACCGACTCGACGCCGGCCGAGCGGCTCCGCAAGGAGTACCCGCAGATACGGACCGAGCAGCAGACCTCGTACGGGCTGTGCGTCGGCCAGCTGCTGGCGGGGAAGGTCGACGCCGTCTCCACCGACGACATCATCCTGGCCGGATACCGCGCGCAGCACACCGGGCAACTGCGGCTGCTGGGCGTCCCCTTCGGGACCGAGGAGTACGGCGTGGGGCTGGCCCAGAACGAGCCCGAACTGAAGCACGCCATATGCGACGCCATCAAGGACGAGATCTCCTCCGGGGCGTGGCGCGCCTCGTACGTCAAGCACCTCAAGCCGCTGGCCTCACAGGAGGTGGCGGACCAGCGGCCGCGGCTGGACGAGATGAGCGAGTGCGACTGAGGCCCGCGCGACCGGCCGGTCGCGCGGGCCCGCCCGTTACGACAGGGCGAACGTGGTGACCACGGCGGCGTGGTCGGAGGGCCAGGCGTTGCCTGCCACGTCCGGTTCGGGGCGGGGCTCCCCGGTGACCAGGGTGGTGGAGTCCAGTACCCGCAGGCCCCGCCCGGCGTACAGGACGTAGTCGATCCGGTCCTGCGGCTCGGGCTCGGGGGTGACGGGTGACCAGGTGGTGCCGGGCTCGCGCACGGGGTCCGGGTGGGCCTCGCGGTAGGAGTCGCGCAGTCCGGCGGCCTCGGCGGCGAGGGTGACCGGCCAGGGCACGGGTCCGTACCCGCCGTGCAGGGGCGCCGCCTCGGCGGTCCAGTCCAGGTGGGAGGGGACGTTGAAGTCGCCGACGAGGACGACCGGGGTGGTGTCGCGGGCGGCGAGGTCGCCGGCCATGTCGTGCAGGATGTCCCGGATCTGGTCCACGCGTCCCGAGGCCGCCTCGTGCTCGACGAGCACCTCGACCGGCTGCCGGTCGTGGAGGGCGTCGTAGGGGCCGTACGGGGTGTAGTTCAGGTGCGCGCTCCACAAGGTGACGTCGTGGCCCTCGTCGAGCCGGACGGTGGCACCGAGGCCACCGTAGAACGGGCTCGCGGGCAGGCCGTGGCGGGAGACGATCGGGTAGCGGCTGATGACGCCGAGGTTGTCGCCCGCCTGGTGGTGGTCCCAGCCCAGCGCCTCGGCCAGTTCCTTGGCGGAGTGCGTCCGCGTCTCCTGCAGGCCGACGACGTCCACGTCGGCTTCCAGCAGCACGCGCAGCTGCTTGTCCCGGTGGTCGTCGACGCGGGTGCCGCCGAGCCACAGGTTCCAGCTCATGACGCGCAGCTCGCGCACGACGGTTTCACCCGCCGCGACGACCGGCACACGCACGGTGACGGTGGTGGAGCGGCCGTCGGCGTCCGTGGCGGTGACGGCGACCTCCGCGTCGCCGGGTGCGTCGGGGGTGCCGGTGATGGTGCCGTCGGCGGAGACCCGCGCCCAGTCGGGGCCCGCGGTCCCGGCGTAGGTGACGGGGGCGCCGCGCAGGAGCCCGGCGACCGTGGCGCGGAATGGCTCGCCGACGCGGGCGCGCCGGCTGGTGAAGGCGGGCACGAGGAAGGACGGGGGCCGCGCGACCAGGGCCCGCAGCACAGAGACGTCGGCCCGTTCCAGGCTGCCGAGCACCGCGCGTCCGGCGCCGGGGGCGATGGGCGCCAGGGAGGGCACGGCCAGCACGCGGCAGCCGGCGGCCTCGGCGGAGGCCACACCGGTCGGGGTGTCCTCGACGGCCACGCACGCGCCGGGGTCCACGCCGAGGGCGTGGGCGGCGGCGAGGTAGGGGTCGGGGGCGGGCTTGGTGCGGGGGGTGTCGTCGGCGGTCAGGGAGACCGCGAAGCGCTCGCGGCCCAGCACCGCCAGCACGATGTCCACGACCTCGCGCGGGGACGCCGAGACCAGGGCGATGGGGATCTCGTGCCGGGCGAGTTCGTCCAGCAGCTCCAGCGCGCCGGGGCGGGGCACCGTGCGGGCACGGACCCGCTCGGCGAACTCCCGGTGCAGGAGGGCGGCCAGTTCGTCGGCACCGGCCGCCGTCCCGGTCGTGGTGGCCAGGTGGGCGGCGGTGTGCTCGACGGCGCGGCCGAGGACCTCGGCCACGTCCGCGTCGCCGAGCACGTGCCCCAGCCCGGCGGCCACCTCGGCGACCGCCTCCCACCACAGCTCCTCGGTGTCGACGAGCGTGCCGTCCATGTCGAACAGGACGGCCTGGAGCGGGTGGTGCGGTGGGTGGGTCACGGGGCTCTCTTTCCTCGGGGGTGTGGGGGGATGGGAGGTGCGATCGGGGTCAGGCGGTGCGCGCGGTGACCAGGACGGGCCGGTCGGGCAGGGAGACGGTGACGGTCGCCCCCGGCGGGAGGGCGGCGGCGTCGGAGCCGGCCACGTCGGCCTTGACGGAGGCGCCGTCGGCCAGTTGCACGGTCACCCGGGTGACGGCGCCGAGGAAGGCGGTCGCCACGACGCGCGCGTCGCCGGCGGGGTCGGCGGTCAGGCGCACCGCCTCGGGACGGACGAGAACGTCCACTTCGGTGCCCGCGGGCACGTCGCCCTGGGCGGGGAGCCGCCGGCCGAGGACCTCGACGGTGCCGCCGTCGGTCAGCCGGCCCGGCAGGCGGCTGTTGGTGCCCACGAACTCGGCGACGAAGGCGGTGGCGGGGCGGTCGTACAGCTCGGCGGGGGCGGCGCACTGCTCCATCCGCCCGGCGTTCATGACGGCGACGCGGTCCGCCATGGACAGCGCCTCCTCCTGGTCGTGCGTCACGAACAACGTGGTGATGCCGAGTTCGAGCTGGAGACGGCGGATCTCCTCGCGCAGGTTGGTGCGCACCTTGGCGTCCAGCGCGCTCAGCGGCTCGTCCAGGAGCAGGACGCGCGGCCGCAGCGCCAGGGCGCGGGCGAGGGCCACGCGCTGCTGCTGACCGCCGGAGAGCTGGTGGGGGTAGCGGTCCCCGTGGTCCGGCAGGCCGACGAGTTCCAGCAGCTCCGCCGCGCGGGCGCGCCGTTCGGCGGTGCCGACCTTGCGCATGCGCAGCCCGAACGCGACGTTGTCGGCGGCGCTCAGGTGCGGGAAGAGGCTGTAGGACTGGAAGACCATGCCCGCGTCGCGGCGGTGCGCGGGGATCTTGGTGATGTCCTTGCCGTCGACCAGCACCTGACCGGAGTCGGGGTGCTCGAATCCGGCGAGCATCCGCAGCGCGGTGGTCTTCCCGCAGCCGGACGGGCCGAGCAGGGCGAGGAGTTCTCCGGGCCGGACGGTCAGGTCCAGTCCGTCGAGGGCGACGGTGGGCCCGAAGGCGCGGCGCAGCGCCCGGAACTCGACGGTGGCGCCGCCGGGCACGGTCGGCGCGGCGTCGGCCGGGGCGGGGACGGTGTCGGTCATGTCTCGGTCACTTCCGGGAGGCGGTACGTGAGGTCGGGCGGCGTCCGCCGACGGCGGCCAGGATGAGCAGCAGCACCCAGGTGACCAGCAGGCTGAGCACCGAGACGGCCACGGACAGCTGGGCCTGCGAGCCGCTGACCGTGACGATCCACACCGCGAAGGGCTGGAAGCCCAGCAGCTGGGCGACGGTGAACTCGCCGAGCACCAGGGCGAGGGTGAGGAAGGAGGCGTTGAGCAGCGCCCCGCGCAGGTTGGGCAGCACGACCCGGACCAGCGCGCGCGGCCAGTCGGCGCCGCAGGAGCGGGCCGCCTCGACCAGGGTGCGGACGTCCACCGCCCGCAGTCCGGCGTCCAGGGCCCGGTACACGAAGGGCAGCGCCATCACGACGTACGTGAGCACCAGGACGACCGGGAAGGACGGGTTCTGGATGGCCACGAAGGTCTGGAAGAGCGGCGTGGTGGCCAGGTGCTCGGGGCCCCAGCGCAGCACGTTGCTCACCCCGGCGACCAGCGCGATCGGCGGCACGACCAGCGGCAGCGAACAGACGACCTCGACCACCGGGCGCAGCCTGGGCGCGGACAGCCGCAGCGCGACCATGGCCGGCACCATCAGCAGCAGGACGACGGCGATGGTGGCGGCCCCGAGCTCCAGGGAGAGCAGCAGGCTGGAGGTGAAGCCCTCGGCGCCCAGGATCTGCCCGTACGCGTCGAAGGTGATGCCCTGGCCGGGGACGTCCACGGTGAAGATCACCGAGGCGGCCAGCGGCACCAGGAAGTAGAGGCCGGCACCGGCGAGGACGATGCCGCGCCAGGGCCGGATCCGGGTGCTCGTCAGACCAGCCATCGCGCGCTCCGTCGTTGCAGGGGCAGGTAGACCGCCATGACCAGGCCGGCGACGACGACCATGTCCAGGCTGAGGGCGAGGGCGACGTTCTCCTGCCCGACCAGGACGTTGCCGGAGATGGCGTCGGCGATCTGCAGGGTGATCAGCGGCACGGAGCTGCCGACCATCGCCGCGGCGGTGGCGTAGGCGGCGAAGGCGCTTCCGAAGAGCAGGACCAGGCCGCCGAGGAGCGAGGGGGCCAGCACGGGCAGGGCGACGTACCGCCAGTACTGCCCGTTGGTGGCGCCGTTGTTCTGGGCCGCCTCGCGCCACTGGACGCGCAGCCCCTCCAGCGCAGGGGTCACGGTGAGCACCATGAGCGGGATGAGGAAGTAGAGGTAGACGATGACCAGGCCCCAGAAGCTGTAGAGGCTCCAGCCGTGGTCGGCGAGACCCAGGTGGCGGGTGAGGACGCCGGCGTTGCCCAGGGTCGCCACGAAGGCGAAGGCCAGCGGCACCCCGCCGAAGTTGGCGAGCACGCCGGAGGCCGTCAGCACGGCTTCACGCAGCGCGCGGAAGCGCGAGGTCACCACGGCCTGGGCGAGCAGCAGACCGAACACCGCGCCGATGGCGGCGGAGAGCCCGCACAGCTTCACGCTGCCCCACAGGGCGGTCAGGTAGGCGCCCTGCAGGGAGGTGGTCAGGTTGGCCGTGGTGTACGAGGTGGCCCCGGTCGCGGGGTCCTTGACGGTGAAGGCGCCGTTGAGCATGGCGACCGCGGGGGCCCCGAAACCGATCGCCACGAAGACGAGCAGCGGGACCACCGCGAGCCAGCCGGCCGAGCGCCGCCGCGCCGGGGCGGTGGCCCCGGCAGCGGCGGCGACGGGCGCCGCGGTGGCGGTCATCGGGTCGGTCATCCGGAGACAGCCTTGCCCCAGCCCTGGGCCAGCACTTCCTTGGCCTTGTTCTGCTGGGCGTCGGTCGGGAAGGACGGGGTGCCGCTGACCGCGGGGAGCTTGCCGGCGGCGGTCTTGTCGAGGGTGCCGGCCGTGTCCATCGCGGGCATCAGGACGGGGCGGGCGAAGCCGGCGAGCCACAGGTTCTGGCCCTCGGCGCTGTACAGGTACTCCTGCCACAGGCGGGCGGCCGCCGGGTGCGGGGCGTCCTTGTTGATCGCCTGCGCGTAGTACTGGGCGTACTCGCCGTCGCTCGGGACGGAGACCTTCCAGTCCACGCCCTTGCTGGCGAACTCCTCGGCGTAGCCGGCGTTGAGGTAGTCCCAGTCGATGCTGATCGGGGTCTCACCCTTCTCGACGGTGGCCGGGGTGGACTCGACGGGGTTGTAGTTGCCGTTCTTCTTCAGCTTGCCGAAGAAGTCGATGCCGGGCTGGATGTCGTCGAAGGAGCCGCCGTTGGCCAGCGCCGCCGCGTAGACGCCGCCGAAGGCCGAGCCCGACTTGGTCGGGTTGCCGTTGAGGGCGACCTGGCCCTTGTACTCGGGCTTGAGGAGGTCGGCGAAGGTGGTCGGGCAGTTCTTGACGCGCTTGGCGTCGCAGCCGATGGAGACGTAGCCGCCGTAGTCGTTGTACCAGCGGGCCTGGGCGTCCTTCTGGGCGGCCGGGATGTCGTCGTAGGAGGCGACCTTGTAGGGGGCGAACAGGCCCTGCTGGGCGCCGCTGATCGCGAAGGACGCGCCGAGGTCGAGGACGTCGGGGGCGCGGTCCTGGCCCTTGCGGGAGGTGACGGCGTTGATCTCGTCCTGGCTGGCGGCGTCCGGGGTCTCGTTCTGGATCTTGATGCCGTACTTCTTGGTGAAGCCGTCGATCAGCGCGCCGTAGTTCGCCCAGTCGCGGGGCAGGGCGATCGCGTTGAGCGTGCCCTCCTTCTTGGCGGCGGCGACCAGGGCGTCCATGCCGCCGAACTCCTCGGCGGAGGTCGCGGTGGCCGCGCTCTTGCCGTTCTTGCCGTCGGCGGCGGTCTGGGTGGTGGGGGCCGAGCCGCAGGCGCTGAGCGCCAGCGCGGTCACGGCGAGGCCGGCGGCGAGTACGGCCGCCTTCGGAAGGGACGCGGGCACGGAAGTCTCCTGGAGGGGAAGTCGGGTCCTGAGGGCCAGGGAGGTCGGGGCGGTTCAACTTGTCCGAACAAGTTGGCCTTCAGTAGGCCGTGCGTCAATGGCCTTTCCGTAAACGGCGGGAAAACCTCGGCAAGCCTGCAGAGGGCAGTCGTCCCGTTTCAGCCAAGGACCCCGGGAGCGGCCCCGGACGCCGGGAACCCCTGCGCGCGATCGGCGCGCGGCTCGTCTACGCTGAGCGATGTTGTGCGCAGACGGTGAATGAACGGAAGGGGGCGCGGTGGCGGCGCGGCACGAGGAGATCGCCGAGGAGCTCCGGCGGGCCATCGACGACGAGGAGTACACCGTCGGTGCCCTGCTCCCCCCGGAGACCGAACTGGCCGCCCGGTACGGCGTCTCCCGCGGCACGGTGCGCCAAGCCGTGGCCGCGCTGACCGCGGAGGGGCTGATCGGCTCCCGTCAGGGCGCCCGCCGCGTCGTGCTGGCCAGCCGGCGCAGCCAGAGCTTCGCGGAGCTGCGCAGCTTCGCCCAGTGGGCGCGGGCCATGGGGCGCGCCGCCTCGGGCACCGTGGTCCGCACCGAGACCCGTCCGGCCACCGCGGAGGACGCCACGCGCCTGCACCTGCGCACGGGCGCGGACGTGCTGTACGTGCTGCGGGTGCGCGGACTGGACGGTGAGCACGTCCTGGTGGAGCGCACGGTCTACGCCGACTGGATCGCCCCCGCGGTGCTGCGCATAGAGCCGGACTGCGAGTCGGTCACCCAGCGGCTGTACGACGACACGGGCCTGGTCTTCGCCTACGGGGAGCACCTGATCGACGCGGTCGCGGCCGGCACCCGGGACAGCGAACTGCTGGGCGTGCGGCGCGGGAGCCCGCTGCTGCGGGTGCGCCGGGTCACCACCACGCAGAAGGGCCGCCCGGTGGAGTGGTCGGACGACCGCTACCGCTCGGACGCCGTCAACTTCAGCATCCACAACTCGATCGGCTCCAACCCGCTGGCCCGCCAGGCCGGCCCCGGACTCAGGGAGCCGTACGCGGCACCGTGAGGGTCACCACCAGTCCGTGCGGCTCGTTCGGCGCATACGCGATGCTGCCGCCGCCCTGCGCCAGCAGCACCCGTGCGATGGACAGGCCGAGGCCCGAGCCTTCGACGTTCTGGTGACGCGGGCTGCGCCAGAAACGGTCGCCGATGCGGGCGAGTTCGTCCTCGGTGAGGCCCGGCCCGCCGTCGGCGACGGTCACGTCGATCGCGCCGGGGCGGCCGCGCAGTTCGGTGGTGACCCGCACGCGTTCACCGTCCGGGGTGAACTTCACGGCGTTGTCGATCACGGCGTCGAGGGCGCTGGACAGCGCCACCGGGTCGGCCCAGCCGGTCACGGCGGCGGCGCCCCCGTAGGAGAGCTCCACGCCGTCGCGCTCGGCGACCGGCCGCCACGCCTCCACGCGTTCCGCGGCGAGGGCGGCGATGTCGGTGAGGGCGAGGTTGGCCTCCGCGTGCTCGGCGGTGGCCAGGCCCAGCAGGTCGTCCAGGACCGAGGCGAGGCGCTTGCCCTCCTCCCGGACCGAGGCGATCTCCTCGTGCCCGTCGGGCAGTTCCAGGCCCAGCAGCTCGATCCGCAGCAGCAGCGCGGACAGCGGGTTGCGCAACTGGTGGGAGGCGTCGGCGACGAAGGCCCGCTGCTGGTCGAGGACCTCCTCGACGTTGTCGGCCATCTCGTTGAACGAGCGTGCCAGGCGCCGCAGTTCCGGCGGCCCCCCGGACACCGCCACGCGGGACTTCATCCGGCCGGTGGCGATGTCGTGGGTGACCCGGTCCAGCACCCGGACCGGGCGCAGCACCCAGCCGGTGAGCCGGAAGGCCGCCATGACGGCCACGATCATGGCGGCCAGTTCACCGGCCGCGAGCAGCAGCCAGCCGCGCAGGATGCGCGAGCGCATGGCACCGGTCGGCGAGTCGGTGAGCACCACCGCGACGACGTCGCCGTCCCGGACGACCGGGGAGGCGACCGGCAGCGAGCGGCGCTGCCAGGGCCAGATCTGCGTGGGGTCGTGGCTGCGCCGCCCGGCCAGGGCCTCGCTGTACGCGGTGAAGGCCTCGCCGCCGGTGGGCAGCTTCCAGCCGGCCGGGGCCGAGGAGATCGGCTTGCCGTCACGGTCGAAGACGCCGGCCCTGATGCGGTACACCTCCTGGTACTGCAGCAGTTCGGCCCGCAGCGTACTCTCCCGCTCGCCGCCGCCGTCGGTGCTGACGTACTGCGCGAGCGCGGCGAAGCGCGCGGTGTCGTCGATGCGGTCCACGACGACCCGCTGCTGCTGGGCGGCGGCCAGGCTGGCGGCGAGCGGGAAGCCGAGGGCCAGCAGCACACCGGCCATCAGCACGATGAGCAGCGGCAGCAGCCGGGCATGCACGGGAGGACGGCCTCCTAGCCGGCGGGCACGACGAGGCGGTAGCCGACCCCGCGCACGGTCTCGATCAGGGAGGGCAGACGCAGCTTGGAGCGCAGGGACGCCACGTGCACCTCAAGGGTGCGTCCGGTCCCCTCCCAACTCGTCCGCCACACCTCGCTGATGATCTGCTCGCGGCGGAAGACCACACCGGGCCGCTGCGCGAGCATCGCGAGCAGGTCGAACTCCTTGCGGGTGAGCGCGACCGGCTCGTCGTCGACGGTGACCTTGCGGGTGGCCAGCTCCACGCGGACCGGGCCCAGCCCGATGACGTCGGGAGCCTCCGCGCCCTCCGCCTCGGGCCCGGCGGGCGCCTCCTGCGCCTTGCGGCGGCAGACGGCGTGGATGCGGGCGAGCAGCTCACCGGTGTCGTACGGCTTCACCACGTAGTCGTCGGCGCCGAGGTTGAGGCCGTGGATGCGGGACCGCACGTCGGCCCTCGCGGTCACCATGATCACGGGGATGGCGGTGCGCAGCCGGATGCGGCTGCACACCTCGAACCCGTCCTGGTCGGGCAGGCCGAGGTCGAGCAGGACCACGTCGAAGCCGGGCCCGTGGTCGGGCAGCAGCGCGTGCAGCGCCTCCTCGCCGCTGCGGGCGTGGGTGACCTGCAGCCCGTGCTTGGCCAGCACGGCCGACAGCGCGGCGGCGACCCGGTGGTCGTCCTCCACGAGCAGCAGTCTCATCCGTTCACCTCCCGCGGTCCGGCCCTTCACGCCCCCGCAATCATGCTCTACCACCGAATACACGCCGATGGGCCACGTGCGCGTCAAGCGCAGCCCGCTCCCGCGGGGCGACTGTTACGGAGCCGGTACGCTGCACAACCGGCCGGGCTCACCCACAGTGCCGGATTTGTGCCAGCCAGTGACCGGATCGTGATGCTCAAGTTCCCCTCAGATGTGCTGACTCGGTTCGCCGAGCGTCAATAGGGTGATCGCCAAGGTCTGGTCAACCGACGAGGATGGAGCACACGCCGATGACCGAAGTGCCGGTGACCGAGGACGCCGTTCCGGCGCCCGACGACCTGGTCGTACTGAAGGACGTGAACAAGCACTTCGGCGCGCTGCACGTGCTCCAGGACATCAACCTCAGCATCGGCCGCGGCGAGGTCGTGGTCGTGATCGGCCCCTCGGGGTCGGGCAAGTCGACGCTGTGCCGGGCCGTCAACCGCCTGGAGACGATCGATTCGGGCGCGATCACGATCGACGGGAAGCCGCTGCCCCAGGAGGGCAGGGAGCTGGCCCGGCTGCGCGCCGACGTCGGCATGGTCTTCCAGTCGTTCAACCTCTTCGCGCACAAGACGGTCCTGGAGAACGTCACGCTCGGCCAGGTCAAGGTGCGCAGGACCGCCAAGAAGGCCGCCGAGGAGCGGGCCCGTGCCCTGCTGGACCGGGTGGGCGTGGGCAGCCAGGCGGACAAGTACCCGGCACAGCTCTCCGGGGGCCAGCAGCAGCGCGTGGCGATCGCCCGGGCGCTGGCGATGGAGCCGAAGGTCATGCTCTTCGACGAGCCGACCTCGGCGCTCGACCCGGAGATGATCAACGAGGTGCTGGAGGTCATGCAGCAGCTCGCACGCGACGGGATGACGATGGTAGTCGTCACCCACGAGATGGGCTTCGCCCGGTCCGCCGCCAACCGCGTCGTCTTCATGGCGGACGGGCGGATCGTCGAGCAGGCGACGCCCGACCAGTTCTTCAGCAATCCCCGGAGCGACCGGGCCAAGGACTTCCTTTCGAAGATCCTTCACCACTGAGAGCGACACCGACGGTTCGCCGACCTAAGGATGATCACCATGAGGTTCCGTACCACTGCCGCCGCCGCTCTGGCCGTCCTGGCGCTGACCGCCACCGCCACCGCGTGCGGCAAGGAGGGCTCGCCCTCCTCCTCGAGCACCCCCGGCAAGGGCTCCAGCAGCGCGGCCGCCGCCGAACTGCCCACCTACACCGTCAAGACCGGTGTGGACCTGGCCGGCTCCAAGACCTGGGACCGGATCAAGAAGAACGGCAAGCTCGTCATCGGCGTCAAGGCCGACCAGCCGAACCTGGGTTACCAGGACCCCGGCAGCAAGAAGTACTCCGGCTTCGACATCGAGATCGCCAAGATGATCGCCGCCGACCTCGGCTTCGACGAGAGCAAGATCGAGTACAAGACGATCCAGTCGGCCAACCGCGAGACCGCCCTCTCCGGCGGCCAGGTCGACTACTACGTCGGCACGTACACCATCAACGACGAGCGCAAGAAGTCCGTCTCCTTCGCCGGCCCGTACTTCGTCGCGGGCCAGGACCTGCTGGTCAAGAAGGGCAGCGGCATCAAGAGCACGAGCGACCTCAAGGGCAAGAAGGTCTGCTCCGCGACCGGCTCGACCTCCATCCAGCGCATCAAGGAGGGCAACTACGGCGCCGAGCCCGTCGAGTACGACTCCTACTCGCTGTGCGTGCAGAACCTGGCCTCGGGCCAGGTCGACGCGGTGACCACCGACGACGCCATCCTCAAGGGCTACGCGGCCCAGGACCCGGCCAACCTCGAGGTCGTCGGCAAGCCGTTCTCCGAGGAGGCCTACGGCGTGGGCCTGCTCAAGGACGACAAGGTCCTGCAGGAGGCGATCACCAACGCGCTGAAGAACCACGAGGACAACGGCGACTGGAAGAAGGCGTACGACGCCACGCTCGGCAAGTCCGGCGTGAGCGCCGAGATCCCGCAGCTCCAGTCCTGAAGCGGGCGGGACCCGGCCTGACCCGGGTCCCGTCCCCCCTCCCCGGCACAGCCCGAGCCTGATGCGCCGGCGGCCAGGAGCGGCCGTCGGCGCACCCCCTTCGGAGAATCGATGAACGTACTGCTGGACAACTTCGCGCTCTTCCGCGAGGGGTTCCTCGGCACGGTCGAGCTGACCGCGCTCAGCGGGGCGATCGCCCTGGTGCTCGGGGTGATCATGGCCGCCTTCCGGGTGTCCCCGGTGCCGCCCCTGCGCGCCTTCGGCGCGGCGTGGGTGACCCTGCTGCGCAACACCCCGCTGACCCTGCTCTTCTTCATCGCGGTGCTGGTGCTGCCCCGGCTGGGGCTGAACACCTGGAGCTACTTCCGGCTCGCGGTGCTCGCCCTGAGCTGCTACACCTCGGCTTTCATCTGCGAGGCCGTGCGCTCGGGCATCAACACCGTCCCGCTCGGGCAGGCCGAGGCCGCCCGCAGCCTCGGGATGACCTTCACCCAGACCCTGCGGCTGATCATCCTGCCGCAGGCCACCCGGACCGTGCTGCCGCCCATCGGCAGCCTGCTGATCGCGCTCACCAAGAACTCCGCGATCGCCGGTGCCTTCAGCGTCACCGAGCTGTTCAGCGTGCAGAAGGCGCTCGGTGAGAAGGGCTACAGCGTCTTCGCGACCTTCATCTGGGTGGCGATCGCCTACCTGGTCCTCACCCTCCTCATCAGCGCGGTCTTCCGACTGCTCGAGAACCGGCTGGCGGTGGCCCGATGAGCACGAACGTCCTCTTCGACGCCCCCGGCCCCCGGGCCAGGATCCGCAACCGGGTCGTCGGCGCGGTCGCCGCCCTGGCGATCCTCGCCCTGCTGTGGTTCGTCTACCGGCGGCTCGACGAGTCGGGGCAGTTCGCCTCGTACCTCTGGGAGCCCTTCCAGTACACCGACATCCAGCAGCGCCTTGTCGACGGTCTGGTCTCCACGCTGAAGGCCTTCGCGCTCGCCGCGGTCTTCTCGCTGGTGCTGGGCGCGGCGCTGGCGGCCGGCCGGCTGTCGGACCACGCCCCGGTGCGGTGGGTGGCGACCGTCGTCGTGGAGTTCTTCCGCGCGATGCCGCTGCTCATCATGATCTTCGCGCTGTACGTGGGCCTCTTTACCGCCGCCCCGCTGTGGGCGCTGGTGATCGGCCTCACCCTCTACAACGGCTCGGTGCAGGCCGAGATCTTCCGGGCCGGCATCAACGCCGTACCCAAGGGGCAGCGCGAGGCCGCGTACGCGATCGGCCTGCGCAAGACGCAGGTCATGGTCTTCGTACTGATCCCGCAGGCGGTCCGGGCCATGCTGCCGTCGATCATCAGCCAGCTGGTGGTCACCCTGAAGGACACCTCACTCGGGTACATCATCACGTACGAGGAGCTGCTCTACATCGGCAACCTCATCGCGAAGAACAGCGCGGGCTTCCCCTTCATCCCGATGATCATCATCGTGGCGCCGATCTACATCCTGATGTGCCTGGCGCTCAGCTCGCTGGCCAACTGGATCGAGCGTCGCGGCCGCCGCAGCCGCAAGGGCGCGCCGCCGAAGTCCGGTGACATCAAGGCGGTGGAGGCCGCCGCGGAGTGACGGTGCGCCAGGCGCACCACCGCGCGACAGGTGTGGTCACTTGACGCACGCACGCGCAGTAGGTTGCATACGCAATGTGACTGCACAACTTCCCGGGACCGCACCGTGGACCCGGTGATCATCGCGGGGGCGGGTCCGGTCGGGCTCGCCCTCGCGCTCTGCCTGGCCCGGCACGACGTGCCGAGCATCGTCCTCGACGAGCACGACCACCCGCCCGCCCTCTCCGCGGAACGCACGGCCGTACTGAGCCCGGAGACCGCCGGGCTGCTGGTCCGGCTCGGCCACCGACGGCTCTACGAGTCCGGCGCCACCTGGGAGGCGTGGCGGACGCTGCGCCGACGGCAGGAGACCGTCCGGGTGGAGTTCGGCGACCGCGCGTCCGGCGGGCAGGGGCCCTCCCCGCTGCACATCGGGCAGGAGCGCCTGGAGCACGGGTTGCGCGGGGCCCTCGCCGAGCAGGCGCTGGTGCGGATCGTCCCGGGGGCGCGCGTCGACTCCGTCGAGCAGGACGACCGCGGTGTCAGCGTCCGCACCAAGGGTGCCAACGCCACCTGGTGGCGCGGGAGTTACCTGATCGGCTGCGACGGCCCGCGGTCCACCGTGCGCAAGCTGCTGGGCGTGCGCTTCCCCGGCCGCACGGCCGTCGACCGGCACGCCGTCGCCGCACTGCGGGTCGCGCTGCCCGACGAGGGCGTGGCGCTGCTGCACCGTGAGCCGCCGGGGCCCGGCGCGGGACCGGAGGTGACGGCCCGTCCGCTGCCGGACGGGGTGTGGCGGCTGGACTGGCTGCTGCCCGCGCGCGGTGAGCCGCTCACCTCCGACGAGCTCGTCTCGCGGATCCGCGGCACCCTCTCGGCCTGGTGCGGAAGCGTTCCGTCGTACGAGCTGCTGGGCTCCGCCGAGTACCCGGTGCACCAGCGGCTGGCCCGGCGCTGGCGCGCCGGACGCGTCTTCCTGGCCGGGGACGCGGCGCACCTCATGGGCGCGCTGGGCGCGCAGGGGCTGGAGGAGGGCCTGCGCGACGCCGACAACCTCGCCTGGAAGCTCTCCCTGGCCTGGCACCACGGCGCCTCGGACACGCTGCTCGACAGCTACCAGGCCGAGCGGCGCGGCGCGGTGGGCGCCCGGCTGCGGGCCACCGACCAGGTGCTGCCGCTGCTGCGGGCCAGCGGTGTCTGGCACACGGTGCGACGCTCCGTGCTCTCCGGCTCCGCCCGGCGGTACGCCGAACTGCTCACCGACGGCCACCTCGGCCGGGGCCCGCTCGGCGCGCCGCCGGTCTACGCCCGCTCGCCGCTCGCGCTGCCCGCTCCCCGCGGGGCGGGCGCCGCGGCCTCGGCCTCCTCGGCTGCCGCGCCGTCGCCGCTGCTGGGGTCCTGTGCCACTCCCCCGGGCGGTGCGGTCGTCGACGTCCCGGTCACGGCGCTCGACGGCTCCGGAGCGCGCCTGTACGAGCGCCTCGGGCGTGACCTGCTGGTCGTCCTCGTCGCGCCGGGCACCGGTGTGTGGGAGAGCCGGCACTGGCTCACCGCGGGCCTGATGCCTCGGCTGGCCAAGGCGGTGGCGGCCCTGCCCACCCGGGCGGAGCTGCTCGTCACGGAGGCGTACCCGGGGTCGACGGCGCACAGCGTGCTGCTGATCCGCCCGGACGGCCACCTGGTGACCGTGATGACCGGCTGCCGCCCGACCGAGCTGTACGCCTACGCCGACCTCGCCCGCGGCGGCCCCCCGAGCCCCGTCCAGGACCGCGTCCCCCACTGACGGGGCGGGGCGCGGGCCCGGGCCCGGGGAGGCCGGTCCCCGGCTCCGCCCGCTGGACCTCCGGCGGAGCCGGGGTGAACCGCCGGGCCGGTCCGTTCGTCCGGGCCGATCCGGTCCGGGCCGATCCGGGCCGATCCGGTCCGGTCCGGTCCGGTCCGGTCCGGTCAGCGGGCGAACTCGGTGGCGCGGGACTCACGGACGACGGTGATGCGGATCTGGCCGGGGTAGGTGAGCTCCTCCTCGATCTGCTTGGCCACGTCACGGGCGATGACCTGCGCCTGGATGTCGTCCACGTCCTCCGGGCGCACCATGACCCGGACCTCGCGTCCGGCCTGCATGGCGAAGACCTTGGCGACGCCCGTGTGCGCGGCGGCGATCTGCTCCAGTCGCTTGAGCCGGCGGACGTAGCTCTCCAGGGACTCGCGCCGCGCGCCGGGACGGCCCCCGGAGATGCCGTCGGCGGCCTGGGTGAGGACGGCCTCGACGGTGCGGGGGTCGACCTCGTTGTGGTGGGCCTCGATGGAGTGGACGACGTCCTCGGACTCGCCGTGCCGCCGCGCCAGGTCCGCGCCGATGAGGGCGTGGCTGCCCTCGACCTCGTGGGTGAGGGCCTTGCCGATGTCGTGCAGCAGCGTGCCGCGCTTCGTCACGGCCGGGTCGATGCCGAGTTCGGCGGCCATCATGCCCGCGATGTGCGCGGACTCCAGGAGGTGGCCGAGCACGTTCTGGCCGTAGGAGGTGCGGTAGCGCAGCCGCCCGAGCAGCGTGACCAGTTCGGGGTGCATGTCGGTGATGCCGATCTCGGTGAGCGCGTCCTCGCCGTGGCGCACGCAGAGCTGCTCGACCTCGACCTGCTTGCGCTCGTAGACCTCCTCGATGCGGTGCGGGTGGATGCGGCCGTCGGTGACGAGCGCGTCGAGGGTGAGCCGGGCGACCTCGCGGCGCACCGGGTCGAAGCAGGACAGCAGCACCGCCTCGGGGGTGTCGTCGATGATGAGGTTGACCCCGGTGACGGCCTCGAAGGCACGGATGTTGCGACCCTCGCGGCCGATGATCCGGCCCTTCATCTCGTCGCCCGGCAGTTGGAGCACCGAGACCACGGACTCGGCGGTCTGCTCGGTGGCCACGCGCTGGATGGCCCCGGCCACGATCCGCCGGGCGCGTTCCTCGCCGCGGTCGCGGGCCGCGCGCTCGATGTCGCGGGCGATCACCGCCGCCTCACGCTTGGCCTGTTGCTCGGCGGAGCGCACGAGGTCGGCACGGGCCTCGGCTGCGGTGTAAGCGGCGACGCGCTCCAGGACATCGCGCCGCTCCTCCTCCAGCCGGTTGAGCTCGGCACGGCGGCGCTCCAGCTCCTCGCGTTCCTCGGCCAGTTCACGGCGACGCCGGTGCAGTTGCTCCGACTCGGCGTCGATGCGGGCCTCCCGGTCGGCGAGCCGCTGCTCACGCCGCTCCAAGTCGGCCCGGATCTCGCGGACTTCCTCCTTGGCGGTGGCCCGGATCTCCCGGGCCTCACGCTCGGCCGCCGCCCTGAGCTGTTCGCGTTCCGCGCGGAGCCGTCGGAGCAGCACCCCCGCGGTGACCGCGACGACCACGGTGACGGCCACGGCCACGGCCGTGAACACGGATTCGGTCCCCAGCGCGATGCCCATGGCACCAACTCCCGTATCTCTGAGGATGCGATCCCTCACCGGTTGTGAGGCTAAGTCGACTCAGAGGAACGGTCAAGGAACCTCAACGGAGGTTCAGTCGGGCAGGTAGTGCTCCAGCGACTCCGGGTCCTCACCCTCCTCCTCCAGAGCACGGCGGACCACCCTCAGGGCGAGCCCTTCCGCATACCCCTTGCGGGCGAGCATCCCGGCGAGCCGGCGGATCCGCTTCTCCTTCTCCAGGCCGCGGGTGGCCCGGAGCTTGCGGTCGACGAGGGCGCGGGCGGTCTCCTCCTCCTGCCCCGCGTCGAGCCGCCCCACGGCCTGGCCGATCGCCTCGGCGTCCACCCCCCGGGTGCGCAGCTCCTGGGCCAGGGCACGCCGGGCGAGGCCCCGGCCGTGGTGCCGGGACTCCACCCAGGCGTTGGCGAACGCCTGGTCGTCGATGAGCCCGACGTCCTCGAACCGCTCCAGCACGTGCTCCGCCGCGTCCTCCGGGATGTCCCGGCGGCGCATGGCGTCGGCGAGCTGCTTGCGGGTGCGCGGGGTCCCGGTGAGCAGGCGCAGGCAGAGCGCCCGCGCCTGCTCCACGGGGTCGAGCGGGCGCTCTTGCTCCGCCCTGGGCCCCTCCTGCCCTACGGCGGGCGAGGAGGGAGAGAAAGAGCCGCCACGATCCTTGTGCCCGGATACCACCGTCAGGCCTTGGCGGCCGCGGCCTTGGTCGCCTTGACGGCCTTGGGCGCCGGGACCGTCGCGCCGGCGTCCGCCTTCGCCGGGTCGGCCACCGCCGCGGGAGCGGCCGCGTCCTCACCGGGCTGCTCGCCCGAGGCCTCGGGCCGGACGCCGATGCCGAGCTTCTCCTTGATCTTCTTCTCGATCTCGTCGGCGAGGTCGGGGTTGTCGCGCAGGAAGTTGCGCGCGTTCTCCTTGCCCTGGCCGAGCTGGTCGCCCTCGTAGGTGTACCAGGCACCGGACTTGCGGATGAAGCCGTGGTCCACGCCCATGTCGATCAGGCCGCCCTCGCGGCTGATGCCCTGGCCGTAGAGGATGTCGAACTCGGCCTGCTTGAAGGGCGGCGCGACCTTGTTCTTGACGACCTTGACGCGGGTGCGGTTGCCGACCGCGTCGGTGCCGTCCTTGAGGGTCTCGATGCGGCGGATGTCCAGCCGCACGGAGGCGTAGAACTTCAGCGCGCGGCCACCGGTGGTGGTCTCCGGCGAGCCGAACATCACGCCGACCTTCTCGCGGAGCTGGTTGATGAAGATCGCGGTGGTCTTGGACTGGCTGAGCGCGCCGGTGATCTTGCGCAGCGCCTGGCTCATCAGACGGGCCTGCAGACCCACGTGCGAGTCACCCATCTCGCCCTCGATCTCGGCCCGCGGCACGAGGGCCGCCACGGAGTCGATCACGATGAGGTCCAGCGCGCCGGAACGGATCAGCATGTCGGTGATCTCGAGGGCCTGCTCACCGTTGTCCGGCTGGGACAGCAGCAGGGAGTCCACGTCCACACCGAGGCGCTTGGCGTAGTCGGGGTCGAGGGCGTGCTCGGCGTCCACGAAGGCGACCTTGCCGCCGGCCCGCTGGGCGTTGGCCACCGCGTGCAGGGTCAGGGTCGTCTTGCCGGAGGACTCCGGGCCGTAGACCTCCACCACGCGGCCGCGCGGGAGACCGCCGACGCCGAGGGCGACGTCCAGGGCGGTGGATCCCGTCGAGATGACCTCGATGGGCTCGTTCGGCCGGTCGCCGAGACGCATGACGGCGCCCTTGCCGAACTGCCGTTCAATCTGTGCGAGCGCGGCGTCGAGCGCCTTCTCGCGGTCGGTTCCTGCCATGGGTTCCACCCTGGGTGTCTGAGTCGTTCGCTTCACGTCCATGACGCTACTGCCTGCCACTGACAACGCGTCCCGACGCCGCCCCCGGCCTGTGGACAACCCACGGGAGTCCGTGAAAACCCTTGGGAAACCGGGTCCGGGACATCCATGAGAATGGATGTTCGATTTTCGTGTCAAGCGACTCCCGGACCTCGGTCGCCCCCGCCGCCCGCCCCGTCCGCCCCGTTCCGGCCGTCCCGCCGGTCCCTCACGCCCCCGCGGGCCCCTCCGGTCCGTCGCCCGGCCCGTCACCGCCCGGACCGGTGCCCTGCCCGTCGCCCGGGCCGCTCCCCCGGCCGGTCCGGCGCGACCGGAACCGGAACAGCGGCCGCCGCTGCGGCCCGTGCGCCCGCGGGTCCGTGACGGCGTACCGCTTCACGTACGCCCCGAGGAAGCCCTGCAGCGTCGCCGTCGCCGGGATCGCCACCAGCGCGCCCACCGCCCCCAGCAGCGCCGTGCCGGCGATCACCGACCCGAAGGCCACCGCGGGGTGGATGTCGACGGTGCGCGCGGTGATCCGCGGCTGCAGCACGTAGTTCTCGAACTGCTGGTAGACCACGACGAAGCCGAGCACCCACACCGCGTCCCACGGGTCCTGCGTGAACGCGATCAGCATCGGCAGCGCCCCCGCCAGGTACGTGCCGACCGTCGGCACGAACTGCGAGACCACGCCGACCCAGACCGCCAGCGCCGGCGCGTACGGCACCCCGATGACCACGAACAGCACGTAGTGGGAGACGGCCGAGATCAGCGCCATCAGCGCCCGCGAGTACAGGTAGCCGCCGGTCTTGGCCACCGCGATCTCCCAGGCCCGCAGCACCTCGGCCTGCCGGGCGGGCGGCAGCACCGAGCACACGGCACGGCGCATCCGGGGCCCGTCGGCGGCGAAGTAGAAGGTGAACAGGCTGATCGTCAGCACCTGGAAGACCCCGCCGAGGACCGTCGCCGACAGCCCCCACACGTTGCCCGCCTGCCGCTGCACGTAGGTGCGCAGCCAGTCGGAGTGCAGCACGTTCTCCTGCACCTTGCCGACGGACAGGTCGGTGCCGAAGGTGTGGTTGACCCACACGACCACGTCGTCGACGTACTCCGGCAGATTTCGCCCGATCGAGGTGATCTGGTCCACCAGCAGGGAACCGAGCAGCACCACGAAGATCCCGCCCGCGGCGAGCACGACCAGGAACACCAGCCCGGTCGCCCACCCCCTGCGCATGCCGCGCGCGGCCATCCAGTCCACCGCCGGCTCGATCGCCAGGGCGCCGAAAAAGGCCAGCAGGATGTTCACCAGCAACCCGATGACCTGGTGGAACGCCCAGTTCGCCAGTTGGAAGGCGGCCAGCAGCGCGATCGCCAGCAGCATCGCCTTCGGCAGCCACCGCGGCATCGCGGAACCCCCCGCGCCCTCCCCGGGCTCCCCCGGCGTCCGCGGACCCGCGGCCGCCCCGGCTATCGTCTCGTCGCTTCCCGCCACGACCCCAGTCCCACCCCGTGATCAGCGGCGCGAGGCCGGAACGTCGACGGCCGCGCAGACCGCCCGCCACACGTCCTTGGTCTCCCAGCCCTCGTCCAGTGCCTGGTGCACGGTCCGGCCGCCGAGCTCGGACATCACGTGGTCGCGCGCGAAGGAATCGGCGTACGTCTCGCCGAAGTGCGTGCGCATCCGTTCCCAGAACACCGTCAGCTTCATGCGGCCAGTATCCCGCGCCGCCGACCGAACGGGCGGGCGTCGCACAAGGGCGCGCACGTCCGCCGCCGGGCCGGCGGGGACGATCCGCGCGTTGGGTACACTGGGCCGCAGCGAAGGGGAGTAGTCCCGCAATACCGGCTGGTCGACACACTGGACGTCCTGGACGTCCCGGCCACCGGGCCGCCGCACCGGGTGCGGGGGTGGACGAGACCTTCGGCCAAGGCAAGACGTGGTCCGCACCGACGTGCGGGCCGCACCGTCGTGCCGGGCCGTTGGCGCTTCCCGTCGCCCCCTGGGTGCCGTCGAGTCCGCGGTCCGGCCCCAGCAGAAAGCACCGGAATGACCTTCGACCCCCTGGCGCTCGTCACCGCCTTCGGGCTGATCTTCCTCGCCGAGCTCCCGGACAAGACGATGTTCGCCTCACTGGCGATGGGCACGCGCATGCGCCCGCTGTACGTCTGGTTCGGCACCTCGACCGCCTTCATCGTGCACGTGGCCATCGCGGTGGGCGCCGGCAGCCTGATCAGCATGCTGCCGAACATGGCCGTGAAGCTGGTCTCCGCCGCCTTGTTCGCCTTCGGCGCCGTGATGCTTCTGCGGAGCGGGGGCGACGACGACCACGACGAGGCCGGCAGGACCGTGACCGGTTTCTGGCCGGTGTACTCCACCGCCTTCATGGCCGTCTTCATCGGCGAGTGGGGCGACCTCACGCAGATCACCACCGCCAACCTCGCCGCCACCAACGGCTGGCTGCCCACAGCCGTCGGCTCGGCCGCGGCCCTGATGTCGGTTTCCGCCCTGGCCCTGGTGGTGGGCCGGTTCATCGCCAAGAAGGTGCCTCTGAAGACCGTCCAGCGCATCGGCGGCGCCTGCATGGCGGGCCTGGCCGTCTGGACCCTGGTCGAGGCGTTCACAGGCTGACGGTCCCCGGCCTCCGGGGAGGGCGCACCGCCGCCCTCCCTCGCTCCGTCCGCTTTTTCCGAATGCTGCCATTAAGCGGTGCGATGACCGGAGATGTTTGCCGGGCGTACATTCGGTGTATGGGAGCGCCAGCGGTGGAGGACGACCTTCGCGCCGCGGCCCCCGGCCCCGTCAGGGACCCGGAGCCGCGATGAAGGGCAGTCTCACGCACCGCCTGTGGCGGCTGCCCGGGCGGCGGGCGGCCGCGCCGGGCTCAGGGCCCGGCCCCTCCTGGGTGACGCAGGTGACCCAGGGCCACGGGCCACTGGCGCTGGCCCTGTTCATGATCGGCGCGATCGTCGTCACCGGCTTCGTACTGCCGCCCACCGAGCACCTGGCCTCGCTGATGGTGGTGGTCCCCGCCACCACGGCCGTGCTGGCGGGACCGGGGACGACGACCTTGAGCGCCGCCCTGTCCTGCGTCGCCGCCTTCGTGCTGGACGTCCACGACAACCTGCTGGGCACCTCCATCCCCGCCGTCCACCAGCTGGAGATCCTCCTCGTCTCGGCCTTCGTCATCGCCTCCCGCAGCATCCGGGACCGCAGCGTCCGGGAGCTGATGGAGGTGCGGATCGTGTCCGACACCATCCAGCGCGTCCTGCTGCGCCCGCTGCCCCCGCGCATCGGGCCGTTGCTCGTGCGGGCCACGTACCACGCCTCCCATCCGTACGCGCAGATCGGCGGGGACCTGTACGCGGTGGCCCGGAGCGCGGCGGGGGTCCGTTTCCTGATCGGGGACGTCAAGGGCAAGGGGCTGCCGGCGGTCGAGGACGCGGAGGCCCTGCTCGGGGCGTTCCGGGGGGCCGCCCGCAGGTTCGGCTCGCTCCCGGAGCTGGTGGCCGACCTGGAGCACGCGGTGCGCGGCCACTTCGAGGAGACCGGCCGCACCGACAGCGACGCCGTGGAACGGTTCATCACCGCGCTGGTCCTGGAGGTCCCCGACGGCTGCGCCGAGATCCACATGGTCACCTGCGGGCACCCCCCGCCCTACATGGCGCAGCGGTCCGACACCA
The DNA here is from genome assembly GCF_033792725.1 of Streptomyces sp. PA03-5A. Taxonomy (NCBI): domain Bacteria; kingdom Bacillati; phylum Actinomycetota; class Actinomycetes; order Kitasatosporales; family Streptomycetaceae; genus Streptomyces; species Streptomyces sp. PA03-5A. The sequence continues at coordinate 71,949 of NZ_JARAVL010000029.1, forward strand.
TGCTGCTGGCCCCGGCCGTGCCCTCTCCCCCGCTCGGCCTGGGGAGCCTGAACGCCGAGGACTACGTCGTCGACACCTTCCCCTTCGGCCGTGAGGCGACGCTGCTGCTCTACACCGACGGCGCCATCGAGGCCCGCAACGACGACGGCCAGTTCTACGACCTGGGCGCCCACGTGGCCGACTGGCCGGGCTCCCGTCCGGAGGAACTGCTCCAGCACGTGCTCGACGGGCTCTCCCTGCACGTGGGCGGCGGCGCCATCACGCTCGACGACGACATCGCCATGATCGCGGTGCAGTACCGCGACGGGTTCCCCTCGCCCTCCCCCGCACCGTCCGACGAGCGGCTCCTCACCTCCTGACACGGTCGCGGCGGCGGACCCTCCGCCGGGGGAAACGCCAGGGTGCGGGGGCTGGTGGGGTGGGAGAGGGTGAGGTGGGAGGTGCGTGCGGATGGCGGGTGGCGGTGACGTGCTCCTGCTCGTCGACGAGGACGGGCGGGTGGCCGAGTGGCGGCCCAAGGCCGAGGAGCTGTTCGGCCTGCCCGCCGACCGGGCCGTGGGACGGCCCGTCGCCGACCTCGTCCGCGCGCCCGGATCAGCCCTGGGCCAGAGCGAGCTGCTGGTCAGGCCGCTCCTGCGCGGTGCCTGCGTGATGTGGGAGGTGCGCGCGGGCGGCGACGCCCTCGGGGTGCGGGACATGGCGCTGCTGAAGGTGATGTTCTCGCAGGCCCCGGTGGGTCTGCACGTCCTCGACGACCAGTTGCGCCTGGTGCGGATGAACAGCGCGACGCGGGCGCTGCACGATGCCGCGCTCAGCCCCGGGCGGCACTTCAGCGAGGTGTTCCAGCTGGACGACCCGGTGACGGAGGAGGAGGTCGCCCGGCGGGTGCTGGAGACCGGCGAGCCGGTGGTGAACCGCCTGGTGCGCGGCGCACTGGGCGAGGGCCGGCCGCACCGGCGCATGTACCTCACGTCCGTCTTCCGTCTGGAGGGCCCGCATGGCGAGGTGCTGGGGCTGGTGGCCGCGGCCTCCGACGTCACCGAGCGGCAGACGAGCCGCCGGCGGATGGCCGTCCTGGACGCGGTGCGCGAGCGGGTGGGGCAGCGGCTGGACGTCGTCGCGGTCTGCGAGGAGCTCGCGGAGACGGTGGTCCCGGCGTTCGCCGGGATCGTGGTGGTGGAGGTGGTGGAGGACGTCGTGCGCGGCGAGGTGCCGCCGCTGGTCCCCGTCGACCGCGACGTGCCGCTGCGCAGGGCCGCCTACCGCGGGAAGATCTCGGCGTACCCCGTGGGGGACGTCCGGCACCTGCCCTACGGCACCCCGTTCGCCCGCGTGCTGGCCGATCTGCAGCCGCGGCTCATCCACGTGGACGAGAACAGCATGTGGCTGGCGGCGGACCCCGCCCGGGCCGACGCGATCCGCCGGCAGAACGTGCACTCCCTGATCGTGGCGCCGCTGGCGGTGCGCGGTGAGGCGCTGGGCCTGGTCAGCTTCTACCGGCACGAGGACGAGGACCTCTTCGACGAGGAGGACGTCAGGCTGGCGCTGGACGTGTGCACCCACGCGGCGCTGTGCATCGAGAACGCCCGGCGCTTCACCCGCGAGCGCACCATCGCCGCGACCGTGCAGCGCCGGCTGCTGCCGCAGCGGCCGGCGCCGCGGATCGCGCTGGAGACGTCCCACCTCCACCTGCCGGGCGTGGAGGGCGGAGGGGCGTGGTTCGACGTGATCCCGCTGCCCGGGGCACGGACGGCGCTGGTCGCCGGTGACGTCAAGGGGCGGGGCGTCGAGGCCGCCACCACCATGGGGCAGTTGCGTACGGTGATCCACTCCCTGGCCGCGCTCGACCTGCAGCCCGAGGAACTGCTGGCCCGGCTGAGCGACACGGCGACCCGGCTGGCCGAGGAGCGGGCGGCGCTGCCGGCCGGGGACCCCCTGCACCGCGAGCCGCTGACCGCGGAGTGCGTCATCGCCGTCTACGACCCGCTCGACCTCACCTGCACGATCGCCCTCGCGGGCCACCCGCAGCCGATCGCCGTCTTCCCCGACGGCGCGATCGAGTCGCTGTCCGTCTCTGCCGGTCCGCTGCTGGCGGAGACGAGCAACACCCCGTTCTCCGCCGCCACGGTCGCGCTCCCCGAGCACACCACCCTGCTGTTCGGCACCTCCCCGCTGACGGACCTGCTCCACCCGGGCTCGGGAACGCTGCACGGCCTGCTGGAGCGGTACGGCCGGGGCCCGCTGCAGGAGCTGAGCGACGCCTTCGCGTACGCCATCAGGAACGGCAGCCAGCCCGGGGACCTGCTCATGCTGTTCGCCCGCACCCGGGGGTTCCCCGGCGACCGGGTGCTGACCTGCCCGCTGCCCAGCGACGCGGAGGCGGCGCCCATCGCGCGGTCGTTGGCGCGGCGCCGGCTGGCGCAGTGGGGGGTCGACGAGGAGACGGCCTTCACCACGGAGCTGATCGTCAGCGAACTGGTCGGCAACGCGGTGCGGTACGGGGCCCCTCCCCTGCAACTGCGGCTCGTGCTGGACGCCACGCTGACCTGCGAGGTCAGCGACGCGGGAGCCAGCGCGCCTCACTTGAAGCACGCCCGCACCCTGGACGAGAGCGGGCGCGGCCTGTTCATCGTCTCCCGCTGCGCCGACCAGTGGGGCACCCGCTACCACGGCGAGGGCAAGACCATCTGGGCCGAACAGTCCCTGCAGACCCCGGTCCCGCCCCTACGGGCCGCCTACGACGGCGCGGGGCCCTGATCACACGTGCGGAGGTGCGGGCGCCGACCGTTTCGCGAGGGAGCGCAAGGCGAGCGCCGCCGCCACCTCGGCCAGGCCGAGCAGCACGAGCCACAGCCCGACCAGCCGGGCCAGTGCGACCGCCGACTGCACGGGGAAGGCGAGCACGACGATCCCCGCGACGACGCCGAGCGCGGCCACGGCGAAGGCCATGCCCCGGTGCGGCATGTCCCGTCCCGCGACGGCGATGAAGCCCACGAGCAGGCCGGACACCAGCCAGTAGGCGCCGAGGACGAGGGAGAGCACGGCGGCGGTCTGCAGCGGGTGCCGCAGGCACAGCACCCCCGCGAGCACGGCGACCACCGCGACGATCACCGCCGTCACCCTGCTGCCGCCGTCCCGGCGGGAGAACGCCGTGACGAAGTGGAAGACCCCCGTGACCAGCAGGTACAGGCCGATGACGACCGCCAGCACGTGCAGCGTCTCGTCCGGCCAGACGAGCACGGTCACCCCCGCCACGAGCGTCGCGAGGCCGAAGCCCAGGGACCATCCCCAGGAGCCCCCCAGCTTGCCGAGCACCTCGTCGGGGTCGGCCGGCCCTTGCGTCGTGGCGTGTCCGTACGGTGCGTTCATCGTGTCTCCCGGCGGTGCCCGCGGCGGCGGACGCCGCCGCGGGACGAAGGGCTGGGACGGCTCAGTGCAGGACCTTCTCCTTGAAGCGCTGGAACTCCTCCTCGGTCAGGTCGCCCCTGGCCTTGAGCTCCGAGAGCTTGGCGAGCGCGTCGACCCCGACCGTCGCCGTGCCGGCGCCGCCCGCGGTCTCGCGGATGTAGTCGTCGAACGCCTTCTGGCGGGTGCGCGCCTGCTCCGCCTCGCGCTTGCCCATACCCGAGCCGCGGAAGAGGAGGTAGGCGAGGATCCCGATGAAGGGGAGGACGAGCACGAAGAGCAGCCAGGCCGCCTTGGCCCATCCGTTCATGGTGTCGTCGCGGAAGACGTCCATCACGACGCGGACGATGAGGAAGATCCAGATCACCCACAGGAAGATCCACATCATCGTCCAGAACGCGCCCAGGACCGGGTAGTCGTAGGCCAGGTACATGTGACCGGTCATTTCCGTCTCCTCCTGGCGCCCGCCCCGTGCGGTTCCGGGGAGGGCGCGGGCCCGTGGCGGATGCCCGCCCGTGAAGCTGCGCGGTGGGCCGGGGTCAACCGTCCGACGCCGCCGCCTCCTTGGCCGGCTCCCGCGGTTCGCCCTCCTTGAGGCCGAGGGACAGCTGCCCGTCCTTGACGTCGGCGACGACCGTGTCCCCGGGGTTGATGGTGCCGTCGAGCAGCATGTTGGAGAGCCTGTTGTCGAGTTCGGTCTGGATGGTGCGGCGCAACGGCCGCGCCCCGAACTCCGGTTGGTAGCCCCGGTCGGCCAGCCACTCCTTGGCGGCCTGGGTGACCTCGAGGCCGACCTGCTGGGCGTGGAGCCTGCGGCGGCTGCGCTCCAGCAGGAGGTCGACGATCTGCACGAGGTCCGACCGGGTCAGCGCGTGGAAGACGATGATCTCGTCGATGCGGTTGAGGAACTCGGGCCGGAAATGCGCCTGGAGCTCGGCCATCAGGTCGTCCCTGATGTCGTCGACGGCCCCTTCGTGGTCGAGGATGTGCTTGGAGGCGATGTTGCTGGTCATGATGACCACGGTGTTCCGGAAGTCCACCGTGCGGCCCTGGGCGTCGGTGAGGCGCCCGTCGTCCAGCACCTGCAGCAGCAGGTTGAAGACGTCCGGGTGGGCCTTCTCGACCTCGTCGAACAGCACGACGCTGTACGGCTTGCGGCGCACCGCCTCGGTGAGCTGCCCGGCCTCCTCGTACCCGACGTAGCCGGGCGGGGAGCCGACGAGCCGGGAGACGGTGTGCTTCTCCTGGAACTCGCTCATGTCGAAGCGGATCATGCGTTCGGGGTCGCCGAAGAGGAGCTCGGCGAGCGCCTTGGCGAGTTCCGTCTTGCCGACGCCGGTCGGTCCGAGGAAGAGGAAGCTGCCGGTGGGCCGGTCGGGGTCGCCCATGCCGGCGCGGCCGCGGCGCACGGCCTGGGCGACGGCGTCGACCGCCTCGTCCTGGCCGATCACCCGCCGGTGGAGGTCCTCCTCCAGCTTCATCAGCCGCTCGCGTTCGGTCTCGTTCAGCTGGGAGACGGGGATGCCGGTGCGCGCGGACAGCACCTCGGCGATGTCCTCGGCCGTGACGCCGGGGGGCTGTTCCCGTTCCGCGGTGACCGCGGCGCGTTCGTTCTCCAGCTCCCGGATCCGCTCCTTGAGGCCGCCGGCGCGTTCGAAGTCCTCGGTGCTGACGGCCTCGTCCTTCTCGCGGCGGAGCTTGGTGAGGCGCTCCTCCAGCTCGTCGGACGGGCCCGGGCCGTCCAGGGAGCGCAGGCCCACGCGGGCGCCGGCCTGGTCCATGAGGTCGATCGCCTTGTCGGGCAGGAAGCGGTCGCTGACGTACCGGTCGGACAGGGCGGCCGCGGCGTCCAGTGCCTCGTCGGTGTAACGCACCTGGTGGTGCGCCTCGTAGGAGTCGCGCAGCCCGCGCAGAATCTCGACCGTCTCGTCGACGGAGGGCTCGGGGACCATCACGGGCTGGAAGCGGCGCTCGAGGGCGGCGTCCTTCTCGATGTACCTGCGGTACTCGTCGATGGTGGTGGCGCCGACCACGCTCAGGTCGCCGCGGGCCAGGGCGGGTTTGAGGATGTTCCCCGCGTCCATGGCGCCCTCGCCGCCCGCCCCGGCGCCGACGACGGTGTGGAGTTCGTCGATGAACAGGATGACGCTGCTCTTCGCCGCGGTGACCTCGCCGATCACCTTCTTCAGGCGTTCCTCGAACTCGCCCCGGTACTTGGAGCCGGCCACGAGTCCGGCCAGGTCGAGGCCGACCACCCTGCGGTCCCGGAGCGTCCTGGGCACCTCGCCGGCCACGACGCGCTGCGCGAGGCCCTCGACGATGGCGGTCTTGCCGACGCCGGGTTCACCGATGAGCACGGGGTTGTTCTTCGTCCGCCGGGACAGCACCTCGACGGTCTGCTCGATCTCCTCGCCCCGGCCGATCACCGGGTCCAGCCGTCCGGCGCGCGCCTCCTCGGTGAGGTCCCGGCCGTACTCGTCCAGGGTCGGGGTGTCGGTCGGCGCGGACCGGGGGCCGCCGCCCTTTCCGGCCAGGGCCGTGGGATCGGCGCCCTCGGAGCGCATCTCGAGGCCGGAGCGGGGGTCGTCCGCGAGCGCGGCGAGGATGTGCTCCGGGCCGATGTAGGAGGCGCCGGAGGCCTGGGAGCGCGCATGGGCGGCGAGCAGGGCGCGTTTCGCCGCCGGGGTCAGCGCCGGCTCCCCGCTGCCGGTGCCCGAGGGCAGGATCGCGCCCACGTCCTCGGCCAGCCGGTCGGGGTCCACACCCGCCTGCTCCAGCAGCTGCCTGCCCGCAGGTACGCGGGTGGCCGCCCACAGCAGGTGCTCGGTGTCGAGGTCGGCGCCGTCGGCGGCCGCCCGGCTCGCGGCGGCCGCCAGCAGTTCGTTCGAGGAGTCGCTGAGCAGGCGCCCGATGGGGACGCGCTGGACCGCGGGCGGCGATGCCGCGGGACTCATCCCGAAGAAGCGGTTGAAGAGGTCGGAGAACGGGTCGCCGGACCCGAAGGGGGAAGTCGTCACCTTGCCCACCCGTCCGGCGGGCCCACAACGGCTGAGTGGCGCCCGCCGTAGTCGATTTGCCCGTACTCCACCAGTGTTGGCCCGATCGGACGCGCGTGCCACCGGGGGTCCCGGCCGGTCACCGGACGCGGCGCGGCGCCGCCGCTCAGCCGGTCCGGGCCGCGGTCGCGGCGTCGCGGTGCGCCGGGGGCACCGGCAGCACGTCCGGCATCTCCCGGGCGGGGTTGCCGGCCCAGTGGGCCCCCGGCGGCATCTCCTCGCCCTTCATCAGGAAGGAGTCCGGCGCGAGGACCGCCTCGTCGCCCATCGTCACCCCGTAGTGCACGAGGGCGCCGACGCCGAGCGTGCAGCCGGCCCCGAGGACGCTGTGGTCGGACTTGAAGGTGCCGTCCTCCTGGGAGTGGCACTGGATGCGGCTGCCCTCGTTGAGGACGCACTCGTCCCCGACGGCGACCAGGGAACGCTCCGGGAAGTAGCAGCCGTCGTCGAAGACCCGCCGGCCCACCCGGACGCCGAGCCAGCGCCAGATGACGCTCTTGAAGGGCGTGCCGTTGAATACCATGATCGCCTCGCTCACGCTCGTGACCTTCCAGTACCGCTCGTGCTGCCAGAAGGGGCGTTCGTAGATCGAGCAGTACAGCGGCCGCAGCCCGCGGAAGCCGGTGGCGATGCGTTCGGACAGCACCATGTCGGCGACCGTGAAGGCGAGCGTGAGGATGTTGGCGAGCGCGATCACCGACACCCCGAGCGCGTCGTAGAGGTCCGCGGCCACCGACACCACGAGCGCCACCCAGAAGAAGAACACCCACCGCGCGAGCAGGTGCAGCGCCATGGTGGAGACGTTGTGCTTGTTCTTGGCCGCCAGGCGCCGCCGGAAGGTCTCGCCGTCCTTGAGGTGGTCGAACTTGCTGTCGCGCAGGACGGACCGCGGGATCTCGAAGCTGGGCGAGCCCAGCAGGCCGACGCCCTCCCGCACCTTCCCGTCCACCGGGACCATGACCTTGGTCGCCAGGAGGCAATTGTCCCCCGTCCTGCCCTGCGACGGGTAGGCGACGTAGTTGCCGACGAAGTTGTGCGGCCCGATGGTGACGCGCGAGACGCAGAAGGACGAACTGGAGAAGTCGGCGTTGATGATCGACAGCCCGTCGGCCACCATCGTCCCCCGGCCGACGGCGCTGAGGAACGGGTTGTCCTGCTTCATGATCGTGCCGAAGTTCGACCCGGTCTGCTCCACGTGGGAGAGCCGGTAGCCCAGGCCGCCGAGGTAGTGGACGATGGCCGAGCTGTCGCCGAACAGGGTCTTGAAGAAACGCCGGTTGGTCAGGAAGCCGATGGTCCGGTGCATCCCGTACCGGAAGCCGAACAGGGGGTAGACCGTGTCCGGCCGGACGGCGCGGTTCAGCACGCGCGGGACCGTCACCGTGAACAGCAGGCCGAGCACCACCGCGCCGAAGAACAGGGCGACCGAGGTGACCAGGGCGTCGGAGTAGAACGACCAGGTCGTCAGCGCCCTGGGGTCCGGCTCCAGGAGCGAGGCGAACTGCGGCACGGCGGCGAACAGCAGCACCGAGCCGGCGACGGCCAGCGGCACGTAGACCAGGACCGCTCCCAGCAGCTGCGAGAGGGAGTAGCCCGCCCTGCGCGCGGTGCCGCAGCGGGCCGGGCCGACGGCCCGGTAGTCGACCTCGGCGGGCTGGGCGGGGGAGCCGTGCCAGTGCTCGCCGTCGGGGACGCGCTGGCCGGCGTGGAGCGAGGAGGCGTGCCCGAGCTGGGTGCCGTCGCCCATGACCGTGTCGATGTCGATCACCGTCACCTCGCCGACCAGCACGTCCTTGCCGAGCGTAACGGGGCCGCTCCGGATCACCCCGGACTCGGCGCGGTAACAGGAGAAGAACACGTCCTTGCGGATCACCGTGTCGTCGCCGATGGTGAGCAGGTCGGTGCAGACCGGCACGCGCCGTGACAGGACGGTGACCCGGCGTCCGATCTTCGCGCCGAGTGCCCGAAGGTAGAGCGTGTACAGCGGCGACCCGTGGAAGAACACCAGCGGATCCGACCGGATGAGGGTCTTGACGCACCAGAAGCGCAGGTAGGACAGGCTCCAGATGCGGATCTGCCGGGGCCGCCACCGGCCGACGAGCACCCACTTGGCGACGATCGGGAGCACGCACACCGCGACGAAGGTCATGCTGCCGAAGGCGATCGCCCGCAGGTAGGTGTCGACCAGGCCGGAGGCTCCGGCGATCCAGTCCACGCCCTTGGTGAGGACGAGCGCGGCCCCGAAGGAGTACGCCACGAAGAAGGCCAACTGCAGCGTCGCGCACAGCACGTAGTGGGGGGTGCCGGACGGCGGGCCCACCGCCGGCCGAGGCACCGCGGCGCGCGACGGGTCGGCGCCGGTGTACCCGTTCACACCGGGCGCGGAGGGGGCGGGCGCCGCGGCGGAAGCGGCGGGGGCGGCCGGTGCGGCCTCCTCGAGGGCGGCCGCCAGGCTGCGGACGGTGGGGTGGCGGTAGATCTCCTTCATCGACACCGACGGCGCGTCCGGCCGTTTCCTCAGCCGTGCGCAGAAGTGGGCCATCACCAGGGAGTCGGCGCCCAGGTCCTCGAAGAAGTTGCTGTCGACGCGGACCTGCTCGACGTGGACGACGCCGGCCAGGGTCTCCGCGAGGATCCTTTCCGTGCCGGTCCGCGGACCGGCACGATCACCTCCGGCGGCTGAAGCTTCATCCTGGTCGCGCCGACCGGCTTCGGCTGATTTGTCCACCATGTGATCCCCTGAGGGTCTACGACCATCCGCGTCCCAGCGGCCCGCTGCCACGAGGGGTCGTGGGCGCCTGTCCGGCCGTACGGGAAGAAGTCGTCTCCTTGCAGTCTCGAACGTCCGGCGCCGGGGCGCCAACCGCCGGGCCCGCGGCCGCCGGAGCGGTCACCGTGCGTAGGGCGGGCGCGCGCCGCGGAACCCCCGCCCGGGCCGCGGTCCTGACCCGTGGCCCGTGCGACAGGCCACCGTCGCGGGCGCGTGCCACGATGTGCGGGTGAGCGCGTTCTCGTCACTGCGGGCAACGGGGCAGACTCCGCGCCGCCCCGGCGTGACCACTCCGCGCCTGCGGTTCCTGCGCACCGAGACGGCGGGCGCCGGTTTCCTGCTGGCCGCCACGGTCGTCGCCCTGGCCTGGGCCAACCTGGCGCCGGGCAACTACGAGTCGGTGTGGCACACCCATCTGTCGCTCACGCTGGGTTCACGGGGGGTGTCGCTCGACCTGCGGGAGTGGATCAACAGCGGGCTGATGACGCTGTTCTTCTTCATCGTGGGCCTGGAGGCCCGCCGGGAGTTCGACCTCGGCGAGTTCCGCGAGCGGACCCGGATCACCCTGCCGACCATGGCCGGACTCGCCGGGATGCTCGTACCGCTCGGCCTCTACCTCGCCTTCACCCACGGCACCCCCGAAGCGCGCGGCTGGGGCACCGTGATCTCCACCGACACCGCGTTCGCCCTCGGGATGTACGCCCTGCTGGGCCGCAGACTCCCCGCGGCCACCCGGGCGTTCATCCTGACCGCGTCCGTCGTCGACGACTTCATCGCGCTCGCCGTGATCGCGTTCGCGTACACCAGCGGCATCTCGTGGCCCGAACTGTTCGTCGCCATCGGCCTCTTCGCCGTCGGGATCGGGGCGGCCAACTCCATCGTGCGGACCTGCGGCGAGTTCCGCGGCGCCGCCTACGCGCTGACCGGCGTGGCGGTGTGGTTCGCCCTGCTCGGCTCCGGGGTGGACCCGGTCGTGACCGGGCTGGCGCTCGGTCTCATGGCCTGCGACCACCCGGCGCGCGGCGCCGACCTGCGCCGGGCCAGCACGCTCTACCTGCGTTTCAGGGAGCAGCCCACACCCGCGCTGGAGCGCAGCGCCCGGCGGGGTCTGGCGCTGTCGGTCTCGCTCAACTCCCGGCTGCAGGAGCTCTTCCGGCCCTGGACCAGCTATCTCATCGTCCCCGCCTTCGCCCTGGCCAACGCCGGCATCACCATCGACGCACGGCAGTTGGCGGCCGCGTTCACCTCCCCCGTCACCCTCGGCATCGTCGTCGCGTACGTGGTGGGCAAACCGCTCGGGATCGTGGGCGCCTCCGCGCTGACCACCCGGCTCAGCCGCGGCCGGCTGCGCCCGGCGGTCGGCTGGGGAGCGGTGACGGCCGGCGGCACCATCTCCGGCATCGGCTTCACCATCGCCCTCCTCATCGCGGACCGCGCGTTCCAGGGCGGACGGCTCGCCGAGGCGAAGGTCGGCATCCTCGCCGCGGTGGTCCTCTCCTTCCTGCTCACCTGGTGCGTCACGCTCGTCCTGAACCGGCTGCCCCGGGCGGTGCGCCGGCGGGCGCTGCTCGGCAAGTCGCAGCAACTGGAGGACCTGGCCGTCCCCGTGGACCCGGAGCGCGACCACGTCCGCGGCCCGCACGACGCCCTGGTCACCGTCGTCGAGTACGGCGACTTCGAGTGCCCCTACTGCGGCGAGGCGGAGCCCGTCATCCGCGACCTGCTCGCCGACTTCGGCGATGTCCGTTACGTGTGGCGCCACCTGCCGCTCGCCGACGTGCACCCCCACGCCGTCCAGGCCGCCCGCGCCACGGAGGCCGCCGCCGAGCAGGACCGCTTCTGGGAGATGCACGACCAGATCTTCGCCCACCCCCAGTCGCTCGACTCGCGGGGACTCGAACGGCTGGCCACGGCGATCGGGCTCGACATCGAGCGCTTCCGGCGCGACGTCGAGACCCGCTCCGTCGCGGTCCGGGTCGCCGAGGACGCCGAGTCCGCGGACCTGAGCAATGTGTCGGGGACCCCGACGTTCTTCATCAACGGCCGCCGTCACTACCGCGCGTACGACATCGAGAGCCTCTCGGCCGGGGTCCGCGGCGCGCTGGAGCGCGCGAAGGCGGCCCTCCACCACTGACGCCCCGCGGGCACTGTCGTACCGGGCCCGTAGGCTCCCGGTACCGCAAGCACGAACCGGGAGGGGGCCCCATGGACGAGACGGCGGTCGCCGACCTCGAGGCCCTCGCCACCGGACTGGCGGACCCCGACGCGGACCTCGACGCCCTCCACGTGCTGGAGGGGCGGGTGCTCGCCGCCCGCGACGCGGCCCTCGTCCCGGCGCTGGAGGCCCACCTCGCGGCCGTGGTGGAGGCGCGGGGCTGGTACGCACGCGCCGTACTCGCCGGGATCCTCGTGCACACGGCGGGCCGTGCCTCGCTGCCGGCACTGCTGCGCGCCCACGCCCCGGACCTCGGGGACGACCAGGACTCCCTCACGGCGCAGCTGACCCGCCTCGCCGAGGAGGACCCCGCCTCCGCCCGCGCGCTGCTGCTCCCCTGGACCCTCGATCCGGACCCGGAACTGCGGCGGACGGCGTTCTGGCTGCTCGGCTATGTCCGGCACGCGTCCGACGTCGAACGGCTCGCGCGGGCCGCCGCGGACCCGGACGAGGGCGTCCGCCGCGCGGTGGCGGGGGCGCTGACCGGGCATTGCGGGACCGATCCGCGGGCCGCCGACGTCCTGATCGGGCTGCTCTGCGACGTATCGCCGGGCGTGCGGATCTCTGGGCTGAGCAGCCTCGGTTCCGCACGGTGCCCGCGGACCCTGCCGGCGATCCACGGGCTCGCGGACGACCCCGACGTCAGGGTCCGTTCCTGGGTGCCCGTCGCACTCGCCCGGTTCCCCGCCCGGGACGACGCCGGTTGATCAGCCGGGCCGGAGGGCCGGGGCGGCGCACGGGGGAACACGAACCTGCCGGGCACCGCCGGACCGCGCGCGCCGTGGCCCGCGGCGCACCCGGTGTTACGTTGGTCAGTGCTCCAGGGTTGTGGAAACCGCCCGCGGCACCCCGTCGGGCAGTCGTCCGGAACCGCGCCCGCCCCCGACCGGCGCTCCCCGTCACCTGGCCGGACGCGGCCCGGTGACCTGCCGGACGGCGCGCGGCGTGGTAGGAATCGGGCAGGGGTCCGGTGGCGAGTGGAGCACGCGTGATCCGGGTATTGGTGGTCGACGACGAGGCCCTGATCCGTACGGGCTTCCAGCGCATCCTCGACGCGGCGGACGACATCGAGGTCGTGGGTGCGGTGCCCGGCGGGCAGGCGATCCGTACGGCGCAGGACGCCCAGCCCGACGTCGTCCTGCTGGACATCAGGATGCCCGACGTGGACGGGCTCACCGTCCTGGCCGGGCTCCGTCGGCTGCCGCAGCCTCCGGTGGTGGCGATGCTGACGACCTTCGACATGGACGAGTACGTGACCACGGCGCTCCGCTCGGGCGCGGCCGGTTTCCTGCTGAAGGACACCGACCCCGAGGAACTGCCCTTCCTGGTGCGAACCCTGGCCGACGGCGGCGCCGTGCTGTCGTCCAAGGTCACCCGGACGGTCGTGGACGGCTACCTGGGCGCGGGCCCGCAGGAGTCGGCGGCCCGCGGCGTGGCCCGGCTGACCGAGCGCGAGCGCGCCGTCCTGCTCCTGGTCGCCGAGGGCCTGTCGAACGCGGACATCGCCGGGCGGATGCACCTGGGGACGGGCACGGTGAAGGACCATGTGAGCGCCATCCTGACCAAGCTGCAGGTGGGCAGCCGGGTGCAGGCCGCGCTGCTCGCGGAGCGCGCGGGGCTGCTCAAGCGGCCGCAGGACGGTGAGGGCGGATGAGGTTCCGGCGTCCGACACCCGTGGTGGTGGACCTCGTCGTCGTCGCGGTCGCGCTGTTCGACATCTGGGTCAACGTCGACCCGGAGGAGCCGGTGCGCCTCGGGTGCGCCCTCGGCGGCGCCGTCGCCCTGATGCTGCGCCGGCGTCTGCCGCTGATCACCTTCGTCCTGGCGCTGCCTGCCGTGCTGGTCTCGGACGCCGCCTTCGCCACGCTGGCCGCGCTCTACACCCTCGCCTCGCTCTCCCAGCGCCGGTGGCTGCTGGCCGGCTGCGCGCTGGCCTTCACGATCGCCGACATGGCGCCGTGGCCCGCGCCGAAGTTCGACCTGTCCGAGCCCTCGACCCTGATCACCCTGAGCTACACCGCCGCGACGGCCGCCGCACCGGTCTTCCTGGGCCAGCTCGTGCAGGCCCGGAGGGACCTGTCGCTGCGGCTCACCGAGATCTCGGAGGCCCGTGACCACGAGCGGCTGCTCACCGCGCAGACCGTACTGGCCAAGGAACGCGCCCAGCTCGCGCGGGAGATGCACGACGTGGTCTCCCACCAGGTCAGCCTGATCGCTGTACGGGCCGGGGCGCTCCAGGTCGGCACGCAGGACGCCGAGGTCAAGGAGGCCGCGGCGACGATCCGGCGGCTGAGCGTGCAGACCCTGGACGAGCTGCGGCACATGGTGAGCGTGCTGCGCGCGGCCGGCGGCCGGCCCACGGAACTGACCCCGCAGCCCTCCCTCGCGGACCTGGAACGGCTGGTGAGCGGCAGCGGCATCGAGGCCGAGCTGCAGCCGGACCTGCCGGACGGGCTGCCGCCGACGGTGCAGCGCGCGGTGTACCGCACCGTCCAGGAGGCTCTGACCAATGTGCGCAAGCACGCGCCCGGGGCCTCCGCACGGGTCCGGATCCACCGCCAGGGCGGCACCGTCCGGGTCACGGTCACCAACACCGCCCCCACCCGGCCCGCACTCCCCCTGCCCAGCGCCCACTACGGCCTCGTGGGCCTGCGGCAACGCGCCGCGCTGCTCGGCGGCACCGTCACCTCGGGCCCGACGGCCGACGGCGGCTACGAGCTCAGGCTGGAACTGCCCGCCGCGGGCACCTGAAGCGGCGCCGCCCGGCCCCGCTCCGCGGCCGCCGCATGCACCCGGCGTGCCAGGAGTTTGCCGAGCTCCCACAGGAGCAGCAGGACGACGGCGGACAGCAGGGCCCAGCCGAACTGCCGCAGGTTGATCCCGGTGGTGCCCAGGATGCGCCGGAAGCCGTCCATCTGGGTCACCAGGACGGCGAGGACGAACTCGCCCAGGGCCGCCCAGTTCATCTGCTTGCTGTCGAAGGTGGTGGTCGTGAGGACGGAGGCGGTTTCGCTGCGGCACTCGAACGCGGCCACGATCAGGCAGAGCGCGAAGGCGGTGAAGGCCATCGAGTTGCCGACGGCGGCGCTGTGGAAGTGGCTCTCCCCCACCTTGATCAGGGCCAGCAGGATGACGGTGACCGCCAGCCCGCTCAGCCCCACGGTGATCAGCACGGGCCTGGTGAGCACGGACTGCCCGCGGGGCCGGGGCGTGCGGCGCATCAGGCCGGGGCTCTCCTGGTCGAAGCCGAAGGGGGCGTTGACGACGAAGTGCACCCACAGGACCTGGGCGGGGGTGAAGGGTTCACCGGCGGCGATGTTGAGCAGGGTCGCGCCGAGGAAGGTCAGGACGAAGGTGACCAGCAGCAGGAGGACGAAGCGGATGTACTTGGTGAGGTTGTCGTAGAGCTTCCGGCCCTCCTCCACCGCGTGGATGATCGTGGCGAAGTTGTCGTCGGACAGGATCATGCGGCCGGCGTTCTTGGCGACGTCGGTGCCGCTGCCCATGGCGATGCCGATGTCCGAGGCCTTGATGGCGGGGGCGTCGTTGACGCCGTCGCCGGTCATCGCCACCACCTCGCCCTTCTTCTTGAGGGTGTCGGCGAGCAGGACCTTGTGCTCGGGGGCGACCCGTCCTACCACGCCGATGTCGTCGATGCGGGCGAGGCGTTCCTCCTCCGGCAGCGCGGCGAAGTCCGCGCCGAGCATCGCCTCGCCGGGGATGCCGAGCTGCCGCGCGATGGCGGCGCCGGTGGTGACGTCGTCGCCGGTGACCATGCGGACCCTGATGTGGGCGGCCTGGGCGTCCGCGACCGCGTCCCGGGACTCCTCGCGGGGCGGGTCGATCATGCCGACGAGGCTGGTCATCCGCAGGTCGGTGACGAGGGCGAGGAGGTCGCCGGCGGGGTCGAAGCCGGCGGGGTCCAGGTCGCGGGTGGCGGCGGCCATGACGCGGCGTCCCTCGCCGCCCATCCGCTCGGTGGCCCCCTGGGCGCGCCGGCTGAGGTCGTCGTCCCAGGGCACGGTCGTACCGGCGGACAGCGCGGTCGCGGCCCGTGCCATCACGGCCGGCGCCGCGCCCTTGACGAAGCACCGTACGACCGGGCGGCCCGAGGCGTCGGTGGCCGAGTGGAAGGTGGCCATCAGCTTGTAGCCGGGGTCGAACGGCAGGGTGGCCAGCCGGGGCAGCCGTTCGCGGGTGGCCTCGATGTCCAGCCCGGCCTTGTGGCCGAGGACGAGCAGCGCGCCCTCGGTGGGGTCGCCCACCACCGTGCCGTCCACCAGTTTGGCGTCGCTGGCCAGCACGTACGGCAGGATCGCGTCCTCGATGCGGCGTGGTGGATCCTGCCCTCCAGGCCGTAGCCGGTGCCGGAGACGGTGTAGCGGTCGGTGGGGCTGACCACCTCGACGGCGGTCATCTGGTTCATCGTCAGGGTGCCGGTCTTGTCTGAGTTGATGGCGGAGGTGAAGCCGAGGGTCTCGACCGAGGGCAGTTCCTTCACGATCGCGTTGCGCCGGGCGAGGTTGAGGCTGCCGACCGAGAGGATCACCTGGGTCACCGTGGGCAGCGCCTCGGGGATCGCGGCGATGGCCAGGGACACCGCGCTGACGAACAGCGCGTCCCACTCCTGGCCGCGGGCACGGCCGAGGGCGAACATCACGACCATCGTCAGGCCCGCGGCCGCGGCGATCCACAGGGTGAGGTCGTCGAGCTCCTTGGTCAGCGGCGACTGTTCCTTGCGGTGGCCGACAGCATCCCGGAGATCTTCCCCAGCTCCGTGCCCGAGCCCGTGCCGGTGACGATCAGGACGCCGCTCCCGTGCGTGACGGGGGTGTTCATGAAGGCCATGTTGGTCTGGTCGCCGGGCCCGAGGGGGGTGGCGCCCGCGGGCAGGGCGCCGGTGTCCTTGACGGCGGGGACGCTCTCGCCGGTCAGCGCGGACTCGTCGATCTGCAGGGCGTTGGCCCGGACGATCCGCCCGTCGGCCGGCACCTGGTCGCCGGCGGCGATGAGCACGATGTCGCCCGCCACGACTCCCTCGGCCGGGATCTCCGACTCGGTGCCGTCCCGCCGCACCCGCGCGGTCGCCTTCATCATCGACTTCAGGGCGTTCATCGCGCTCTCGGCCTTGCCCTCCTGGCGCAGCCCGACGACCGCGTTGAGCAGGGTCAGCAGGACCAGGAGGATGCCGGTGCTCCACTGGGCGATCAGGAACGAGACGACGGCCGCGGCGACCAGGATGATCTGCATGTAGCTGCGGTACTGGTCGAGGAAGCGCCGCCACGCCGGCGGCGGTTTCTCCTCGGGCAGCGCGTTCGGGCCGTGCGCGGCCAGCAGTTCGGTCACCCGCGCCGCCGGCAGGCCGGCGTCCGGGTCGACCTCGAACGCCATGGCGACGTCCTGCGGGGACCGGGCGTACCAGCCTTCCGGTGACGCGGGCCGTTCCCCCTCCGGGTGGGCTGCACCGTCATCGTCCTGCCTCCGATCCGGTCGCTGCGTCGGGCCGTCCGGCGGCCCGGCGGTCCGGCGGTCCCGGCCCTAGGCCGTGTCGTCAAATGAGCGCCGGCCGCCCGGAGGGCGGGCTCGGCGGCGTCTGGTGCGGTGCATCGCAAGGCGGAGAGTCGTCCTCGTAGTGGGTTACTCGGACGATTCGACAACGCAGCGTGGGGGCACCCCCGGCCGAAGGCTGGGGGAGTGCCGTACCAGGCGTCGCCGAGCAGGCGGGCATTTGACGACACGGCCTAGTGGCGCCGCGCGTCCTTCGTCCGCCGCCGGGCCGCGTACGGGTCGGCCGGCGCCCCTTGCGGGGCCTCGGCCTCCAACTCCCGCCGGGCGGCGAGCAGGTCGCGCCGGGCCTCCTCGCCGACCGTGGGGTACTGGGGGTCGATCTCCATCAGCGTGTGGGCGAGCACCGCCGCGGCGCAGATCCGCGCGAACCACTTCCGGTCCGCCGGGACGACGTACCAGGGGGCGTGCTTGGTGCTCGTCGCCGACAGCATCTCGGAGAAGGCCCTCTGGTACTCGTCCCAGTGGCGGCGCTCCCGCACGTCGGCGGCGGAGAACTTCCAGTTCTTCTCGGGGAGGTCGATCCGCTTCAGGAAGCGGGCGCGCTGCTCCTCCTTGGAGAGGTTGAGGAAGACCTTGACGACCTTGAAGCCGTTGTCGGTCAGGTAGCGCTCCCAGTTGTTGATCTCCTGGTAGCGCCGCTCCCAGATGCCCGCGCCCTTGGGCTGCTCCGGCAGCTTCTGCCGCTGGAGGACCTCGTGGTGCACCCGGACGACGAGGACCTCCTCGTAGTGGGAGCGGTTGAAGATCGCGATCTCGCCCCGCGCGGGCAGCCGCTGCGCGTAGCGCCACAGGTAGTCGTGGTCGAGCTCCTCCGCGGAGGGCACCTTGAAGCTGCTGACCCGCACGCCCTGCGGGTTCACCCCGCTCATGACGTGACGGATGGTGCCGTCCTTGCCCCCGGCGTCGAGTGCCTGGAGGCAGAGCAGCACCCCGTAGGTGTCCTGGGCGGCCAGCCGCGCCTGGTACTCGGCCAGCAGCGACACACCCGTGCTCAGCAGTCCGACGCCGTCCCGCTTCTTCAGGCTGCCCTTGTACCGGGGGTCGAAGTCCCTGGCCAGGTCCACGGTGAACCCGGGCTCCACGCGCAGCGGCTCGATGAACGCGGCTATGCGCCTGGCCTGAGTGTCCGCCATCGCCGTCCGGCCTTTCTACGAGCGGGGATACCCGCCACGGTCCGCCGCCCCGGACGGTGCGTCAAACGGACCGGGTCCGTTCGCCTGAACGGGCGGCGCCGGCCGCGGACCGGATCGGCGGCCCGGCCTGCCCGCACCTGCGCCACTCCCGCGGGCTGCAGCCGAACCGGTCGTGGAACCAGCGGGAGAACGCGCTCAGCGACGAGAAGCCCAGCAGACGGGAGACCTCCGTGAGCGACCGGCACGGGCCGGCCACGAACTTCCGCGCCAGGTCCATGCGGGTGGCGTTGAGCAGCGAGGAGAACGTCTCGCCCGAGCGGGCCAGGTGCCGGTGGAGGGTGCGCCGGTCGACGCCGAGGCTGCGGGCCACCTGCTCGATCGAGCAGCGGCCGGAGGGCAGCAGCACCTCGATCAGTTCCCGCACCCGGTCCACGACGGCGGCGTCCCGGGGACCCGCGAGCACCTGCGGCCGCCCGCCCGCGTACCCGGGCGGGCGGTCCGCAGTGGCGTTGCGGGCGTCGAGGTCGTCGTCCCGCAGGAGGATGCCGTCGAACTCCCGGTCGAACTCCACGACCGGGCCGAACAGCCGCCGGTGGGTCACCGTGTCCGCCGGTGCGGGGTGGGCGAACCACACCGAGAGCGGCTGCCAGTGGGGGTGCAGCACCTCGCGCAGGGTCCGGTGGTAGGCGGCGACGGCCAGTTCCGTGGCCTGCCGGGCCTCCATCGGCACGCCGAGCCGTACGCCCACCCTGAGGGCGGCGAGTCCGTCCGCCTCGGACAGCCGGGCGTCCAGCACCTCGTTGTACACGCGCTGGTGCCGGATCAGGACGCCGAGCACACCGCGGACGTCGGGCTCCTGACGGACGACCAGGCCGATCGGGCCCAGGTCGCGGAAGCGGCGGAACTCCGCGAGGAGCAGCCCGAAGTCCTCGTGCCCGGAGGCCTCCGCCGAGAGTTCCAGTACCTGGGCCACGGCCGCGCCGGAAATCCACCGCTCCGGGACGGCGAGCGTCGCGACGTCCAGGCCCACGCGCCTCATCAGCGTCCGCGGGTCGATGCCGAGGGAGCGGCTCAGCTCGGCGTATCCGCTGAGCGCGGCGGTACGGACCAGGGGCCGCAACGGCGCACACCCCCTCTCCGTCCGAGAATGACGGGCCCACCGTCACGCCGGGCCGGGCACGCGGCGGAGTCGGCAACCTAGCACGGCACCCGGCCCGGCCTTCGTGGACCTCGCCGCCGGCGGGCGGGCCGGTCAGCCCGCAGGCGCGGGGAGGGCCTGCTCGGTCCAGATCGTCTTGCCGTCCTCCGCGTACCGCGTGCCCCACAGGTCGGCGAGCTGGGCGACGATGAACAGCCCACGGCCGCCCTCGTCCACGGTGCGCGCGTGCAGCAGGTGCGGGGCGGCGGGGCTGGTGTCCCGGACCTCGCAGGTCAGCATCCGGTCGTTGATGAGGCGCAGCCGCATCGGGGGGCTCCCGTAGCGGATCGCGTTGGTGACCAGTTCGCTGACGATCAGCTCGGCGTTGAAGACGGTGTCCTCGTCCGCTCCCCACTCGGCGAGCCGGTCGCGGACCAGGGCCCGCGCGGTGGCGACCGCCGTGCGGTCGTCCGCGAGCGGCCAGGCGGCGACGCGGTCGGCCGGGAAGGGGCGTGTGCGGGCCAGCAGGAGCATCGGCAGACCCTGGTCGACGCCACCGGGAAGCGTGTACATGATCTCGTCGCAGATGTCCTGGAGCGGACGGTCCGGCCCCGGCCGGCCGCCCTTGAGCGGTGTGGAACCGCCCGCCAGGTGCAGGGACAGCACCGGCGAGCTGGTGAAGGCCAGGACGCTGCCCTCCGGGATGTCGAGCTCGGCGGCGGCGAAGGGCGTCCCCCCTGCGGTGCCCAGCCGCGGCCCGTCCGGGATCTCCGGGATCTGCGCGCTGCCGTCCGGCCGTACGAGCACCGGCGCGAGATGACCGGCGCGGGCCATCGTGCATCTGCGGGTCAGCGGGTCGTACACGGCGTACACGCAGGCGGCGGTGAGGGTCTCCCGGTGCAGTGGGTCGGCGGGCGGCAGTGAGGCGCGCTCGGCCGCCAGGTGCGTCGTGATGTCGTTGAGCCGGGCCAGCAGCTCGTCGGGCCCCAGGTCGAACGCGCTCAGCGAGCGGATGACGGTACGCAACTGGCCCATGCCGGCGGTGGCGTGGATGCCCTGTCCCGCCACGTCCCCGACGACCAGCGCGGTGCGGGCGCTGGACAGCGGGATCGTGTCGTACCAGGACCCCGCCGCGCCCTCCCTCGCCGCCGACAAGTAGGCGGTCTCCAGCGCGGTGTGCGAGACGGGGCGACGGGGCAGCAGCTGCCGCCGCACCGTGGCGGCGACGCTGTGCTCCCGGGTGTAGCGGCGGGCGTTGTCGATGCACAGGGCGGTGTGGTCGGCCAGCTGCAGCGCGATCTCCACGTCCTCCTCCGTGAAGGGCTCCAGGCGTTCCGTGCGGTAGAGGCTGATCAGCCCGAGCACCGTCCCGCGCAGTGCCAGCGGCACCGTGAGCAGCGTCTGCATCCCCGAGGCACGGATCGCCTCGGCGCGGGCGGGGTCGGTGGCCAGCCACGGCAGCCCGGAGTGCAGCCGCACCACGCGGGGACGCAGGTCGGACAGCGCCTGGGTGTACGGGGTCGGGTCGGGCAGGCTCCGCACGTCGCCCACCGGGTACGCCTGGGGCTGCCCGAGGCCGGCGCTGCTCCCGAACGCGGCCCGCCGCAGCGGGGTCCCCGGGGGCAGCGGCGACAGCGGCGGGTCGTCGCCGCGGACCACGTCGTCGACGACCTCCACCACGACGACGTCGGCGAAGGCGGGCACCACGGCGTCGACGAGTTCCTCGCAGGTCACCACCACGTCCAGGGTGCGGCCCACGCGATCGCGCACCGCGTTGAGGACGCGCAGCCGGGCACGCCCCTTCTCCCGCTCGGTCACGTCGACCACGGCGAGCGCGACGCCCAGGACCGTCCCGTCCGGGTCCTCCAGCCGGAAGACGGAGAGCGAGTAGGAGTGCGACTCGCCGTCCCCGGTCAGCGGGTACGTCCGCACGAGGTCCTCGATCAACGGGACGCCGGTCTCCAGCACCTGGCGCAGGCGCACCTCCACGTCGTCGGGCGAGACGACGGGATAGGCGTCGCGGAAGTACCGCCCGAGGAGGTCCTCCGAGCGCACCCCGCGCATGGCAGGGGTGCCCATGTTGACGCGGACCACCCGCAGGTCCGGGTCGAGGACGTGCAGGCCGACCGGCGACTGGGTGAACAGGGCGCGCAGGATCGCCGCCTCCGCGTCACCCATGGGAGCGGGCGGGCTGCCGTGCGCCACTGGAACCACCTCCGTCGGCGCCCGCCCGGTGGACACGGGATGGGCGCCGCCTACGGCCGTCCTCCCCAGGTTTAGTGCGAACCACCGCAACCGGCGACCCGGGCGGCCCGGATGCCTGACACCGCCAGGACACGCCGCCCCGCCCGCCTCAGGACTCGGACAGCGGCTGCTCCGCCCAGATGGTCTTCCCGCCCGCCGTGTAGCGGCTGCCCCAGCGGCTGGAGAGCTGGGCGACGAGGAACAGCCCGCGGCCGCCCTCGTCGGACAGCCGGGCCCGGCGCAGCCGGGGCTGGGTCTGGCTCGGGTCGGACACCTCGCAGACCAGGGTGTCGTCGCGGATCAGGCGCAGCCCGACGGGGTCGCCGCCGTAGCGGATCGCGTTGGTGACCAGCTCACTGGTGATGAGTTCGGTCGTGAACGCCAGGTGCTTGAGGTCCCACAGCTGCAGCTGGCTCTCCACCGCGGTCCTGGCCCGCGCCACGATCGCGGGATCGGCGGGGAACTCCCAGGTGGCGACGGAGCCGGGCGGCAGGGGGCGCATGCGAGCGACGAGCAGCGTGACGTCGTCCCCGGGCGGTTCGGCGAGGAGTTCGTCGAGGATCGCGCGGCCGGTCTGGGTGGGGGTGCGGGTCCCGCCGGGGTCCGTGGCGAGCACCGAGCACAGACGCCCGAGCCGCTCCTGCGCGGAGCCGTCGGGGTGGGACAGGAGCGGCTCGTTGAAGAACGCGAGCAGACCGCCCGGGGGGACCTCGAAGCCGACCGGCTCGAAGGGCAGGCTGTCCACGCCCAGCGCCGGACCGGGCTTGAGGCCGATCACCTGGGCGGGGGCGCCCGGCGCGGCGTACACCGGCGCGGGATGCCCGGCGCTCGCCATCTCGCAGCGGCCCTCGACGGGGTCGTAGACGCAGTACAGGCAGGTGGCGCCGACCGCGCTGCCGCCCGCCGTGCCGTCCTGGTCCTCGCCGTGCGGCGGGGCGACGTCGCCGAGCCTGACGACGAGGTCGTCCATGTGGGCCAGGAGCTCACCGGGCGGCAGGTCGAGGTCGGCCAGGGTCTGCACCGCCGTGCGGAGCCTGCCCATGGTGGCCGCCGCGTTCAGGCCGTGGCCGGTGACGTCCCCGCTGACCAGCGCCAGCCGGCTGGAGGACAGCGGGATCACGTCGAACCAGGCGCCGCCGACCGCTTCCGTCGTGCCCGCCGGTACGTAGCTGCCGGCAGTCAGCACCCCGGTGGTCTCGGTGATCGACGGCGGGAGCAGGCTGCGCTGGAGCGCCTCGACGGTACGGTGCTCGCGCGTGTAGCGGCGGGCGTTGTCCAGGCCCAGGGAGGCCCGTGAGGCAAGCTCCTCCGCGAGGCCGGCGTCGCCCGGGCCGTACGGCGGGAGGGCGGCGGTCCGCCACATCACCAGGACGCCGAGCACCAGGCCGCGGGCGATCAGCGGCACGCTCAGGAAGGACACCGCCGTATCGGGCAGCAGCAGCCGGCTGCGTTCGAGGTCCCCGGCCAGGCCCTCGCGCCAGGAGGTCAGGTCCGACCTGAAGACGGCGGCACCACCGCGCAGGTGGTCGCTCTCCAGGCTGCGCAGGCGGAAGCCGGCGCCCCGGGGGTGGATCTCGGGGGGCCAGGAGCCGTCCGAGGAGGCCACGGCTACCCTGCGGAAGGGGGCACCGAGCCGGAACTCGCCGGGTTCCTGGCCGATCAGCACGGTGTGGGTGAGGTCCACCGCGGCCAGGTCGGCGAAGCGGTGGGAGACGAGCACGTCCACGAGTTCCTGGGCGACCCTGGCGACGTCCAGGCTGCGGCCGATGCCCTCCGCGGCGGCGTGCATCAACTCCATGCGCTGGCGGGCGGCGTACTCCTGGGTGACGTCGGTGAAGATGACGGCGACCCCGACGGGGCGGTCGTTCGCGCCGTGCAGCCGGAAGGCGGAGAACGACGCCACCCTTTTGACGTCCGGTGTCCCCTGGCGCCGGGCGCTGTGCACCCAGGCGACCAGCGGCTCCCCGGTCTCGGCCACGTGCCTCAGCTGCTCCCGGAGCGCCGCCGCGTCCTTGGGGAGCAGCACGTCCTCGACGGTCCAGTCCGTCGGATCCACGCGGACGCCTGCTTCCGGCGGGAGGTCGATGCCGGAGACGAGGTTGAACCGGGTGGTCTCCAGCGCCATGTCGTGGATCGCGAGGCCGACGTGCCGCTGCTGGAAGAGGGCCCTGAGCAGTGCCTCGTCCTCCCTGCGGCGTTCGGCCACCGCGCGAGGTGTGACGGTCACGACCATCCCCCCGGTCGGGCCGCCGCCCGCGGCCGTCGGCTGCACCCGCAGCCGCACCGGGACCGTGGTGCCGTCGCTGTGCCGCAGCTCGGCGTCCTCCTCCGCTTCGGCGGCGCCGGCCGCGGGGAGGAGGCGTGCCCACACCTCCGGGGCCGTCAGGAGTTCGGCGACCGGGTGTCCGCACACCGCCCCGGGGGGCCGTCCGGTCAGCTCGTGCACCGATCCGGTGCACATGAGCACGTCGCCGTGCCCGTCGACGACGAACAGGGCGCCGCTGCCGTCATGCGGCGAGCCGAGGTTGTCCAGGTCGGTGTGTGTAGTCACCCGGTCGTCCGATGTCGTGGTTCCCCCTCCCATTCAAACCCCCGGGAGCCCGCACGCGCATCGCCACCGGGCCCGGTCGGGCGCCGTCGCCGCCGGCGGCTCAGGGCGCGGGGCGGCCGGTGACGTCGACCCGGCCGAACGCCGCGCCGGCGCCCCTCAGGGAGACTTCGCCGGGGGCGAGGTGGTCCACCCCCGGGACGCCGCCGTCCGGGGTGCCGGACAGGAGGGCGGCCAGCTCGGCGGTGGTGACGGGGGTCCCGGGCAGCACGCCGGGCGGGGCGGCGGACGCCGTGACCGTCCACAATGCGGCCCCGGCGAACACCGACTCCTCCACGCCGCGCAGCCATCTCACCAGGGCACGGCGCGACGAGGAGGCGGCCCGCTGGTGGACGACCACCCCGAGCAGCGGCCCGGCCCACCGCGCGAGCCGCTCCGGGGGCCCGGAAGCGGTCAGCTCGGGGCCGAAGGGCCGGCCGACCATGAGCAACGGCGTCCCGTGCTCGATCTTCCGCACCTCCGCGCGGAGATCGCCGTACGGCAGGACGGCCCGGGTGGCGCGGCCGGTGAGCGCGGAGAGCGCCGGCCGCTCCCCCCACGCCGCGTCCAGTTCGCCGAGCCACCGAGCCAGTTCGCCGGCCGTGGTGACCGGCCTGCGTTCGAGGACGGCCGGGTGCAGGAGGAGCCCGGACTGGTGTGCGAGGGTGTCCGGTCGCGTACGGACGAGCACCCGGCCGTCCGCGGGGCGCGGCCCGGAACCGGCCGGACGCCCGTCGCGTGCCTCCAGGCCGATCAGGACGTCGCCGGAGCGGTGGTACAGGGTGACGGCGAGCGCCTCGGGCAGCGGGTGGGCCGGCGCCTCCCGGCGCGGGACCGGTACGGGGAGCAGCGGCGACAGCTGGTGCAGCCATGCGGCGAGCGCGGCCGGATCGGCGACCGGGGCCGTGAGGCGTACCGTGCCCGCGCGCTCGCCCGACGGCACGACGCGCAGGGCGTCCGCGCCGGTGCGGCCCTCGACGCGGAGCTCGACCGAGGTCTCCCCCTGCCGGGCACCGCGGTGCGTGATGGCGCGCAGCGCGTCGGCGCCCGCGGCGGTGAGGAACCGGGCGAGGGCGCCGGTGTCACCGGCCCGGTGGATCACGCTCCCGTAGTCGGGGAAGACCGGACCGCTCCACACGTCGTACCCGGCGACCGTGTCCCCGAGCAGCTTGCGCCGCACACCGTCGAGCCAGTCGGCCAGTTCCCCGGAACCGGCCCGCCACAGCAGTGGATCGTCCACCGCGCCCCCTCCCCCGAGTTTTACGGCACATTAAGTCCAGGGTGTGCCAGGGCCGTCAACTCCCGGCGGCGGATGACCCGTACTGGGGGGCGCGTGGTCGCACGCCAGGGTGCTCCCTGCGCACTTCTGTGTGCAGAGCGCTTACGGAGGCCTACTGTGCGCACATGCCAGCAACCCCGCTAGAACGCGCCGAGCATTTCGTGTGGCTGACCGCACGCGTGCTCGAGCAGCGCAGGTTCGCGTACCACTTCCGGAACGGCCCGGCGGACGCGGTGGAGACCGCGCTGACCGCCTACCGCAACGGCGACGACGGCTACGGCCACGCCCTCGAGCCCGATCTGCGCGGCACGGTCAGCCAGCCGCTGCACGTGGCCCACGCGCTGCGCGTGCTCGACGAGATCGGCAGGTGCGCCGGCCAGCGCGCCGAGCGGATCTGCCGCTACGTGACGGCCGTGTCGACCCCGGAGGGCGCGCTGCCCGCGCTCCACCCCTCGCTGCGCGGCTTCCCCGTCGCTCCCTGGCTGCCCCTGGTCGACAGCCCGCCGGGCGGCCTGCTGGCCACCGGGCCGGTGGTGGGCACGCTCCACCGCAACGAGGTCTGGCACGCCTGGCTGTTCCGGGCCACGGACTTCTGCTGGGAGGCGATCGAGACCCTCGACAAGACCCACCCCGCCGAGGTCGTGGCCGCGATGGCGTTCCTGGACCACGCGCCCGACCGGGCGCGGGCCCGGGCGGCGGCGGCGCGGCTGGGACGGATCGTGCGCGAGCAGCGGCTCGTCGTACTGGACCCCAGGCGGCACCCGGAGGCCGCGCCGCCGTCCGGATCCCCGGACGGCGAGCACCGTTTCGCGTTCGACTACGCGCGCACGCCGGACTCCCCGGCGCGGGAGTGGTTCACGGACGCGGAGATGGACCGCGCGCTGGACTTCCTGGCGGCCGGCCAGCAGGACGACGGCGGCTGGCCCGCGCGCCGGGCCGCGTGGGCCCCCGGGACCCTGCTGGAGTGGCGGCCGCTGGTCACCCTCGACGCGCTGCTCACCCTGCGGGCGTACGGACGCCTCGCCTGAGGACGGCTCACCCGGCGGCGTCGCGCAGCAGCAGCGCGGCCAGTGCCAGGGCCGTGCCGTGCGGCGCGGCGAGGTCGAGCCCGGTGAGTTCGCAGATCCGGGCCAGCCGGTTGTCGACGGTATTGGGGTGCAGCCCCAACTGCCGCGCGGTGCTGCGGCGTTCCTGCCGGCTGCCGAGGTAGGTCCGCAG
Source organism: Streptomyces sp. PA03-5A (assembly GCF_033792725.1). Lineage (NCBI taxonomy): Bacteria > Bacillati > Actinomycetota > Actinomycetes > Kitasatosporales > Streptomycetaceae > Streptomyces > Streptomyces sp. PA03-5A. Next base: position 98,562 of record NZ_JARAVL010000029.1, read on the forward strand.
CGTCTCGACCAGGTCCTGGCGGCCCGCGATCGGGTCGAGCAGGGCCGCTATGCGGTCGCTGCTCTCGTCGCGCCGCGACAGGTGGTACTCCAGCAGCACGTCGTCGAGCCGGTGCAGCCCCGGCGGCAGCCCTCCGGCGCGCGCCACCCTCAGCACCTCCGTCGCCGTGCGGGCGGCACCGGGGATGTCCGCGGGGCCTGCGGCCGTGACGGCGGCCAGCCGCACGTCCGCGGAGCAGGCGCGGCGCAGCGGTGCGAGCAGCGCGTCGTCGCCGCCCGGCAGCACCGGGCGGCCGGGGACGACGGCGTGGCCGCCGGTGTCGTCGAGCAGGGCCGGCACCTCGGTGCCGAAAGCGCGGTCCAGCGCGGCCTGGGCCCGGCGCGACCTGCGGTGCGCGGCCGCCGGGGGGCGGCCGGCGGCGTCCTCGGGCGGGAGGTGGAGGGCGAGCACGAGGGCGCCGCCCGCCAGGCCCAGCCGCCCGGCGGGGAACCGTTCCGGCGCCAGGGAGCCGTCCAGCAGCGCCCGCACCAGGGCGCGGCGCTCCTCACGGCGTTCGGCGGCGAGCGTGCTCTGCTCGTCCAGGTACGTCTCGGAGACGGCGCCGACGATGCCCTCCTGGATGCCGATGAGGACGTCGGCGAGTTCGGCGAGCGCGGCCTCCTCGCCCGGCCGCGCCGCCTCCCGCAGCGCCCGCCACAGCACGGCGGTGCCGCGCAGATGGCCGCGCAGCACCAGGTGCAGGGGCAGCCCCTCCTCGGCCCGCTGGGCGGCGCGTTCCCTGAAGCGGTCGAAGTCGCCCCGCTCCGGCCGCTCGGCGGGAGTGCCGTGGACGACCCGGCGCAGGAAGAGCCGCAGGCCGTGGCGCGCGGTGGCGGCGAGCTCCCCGTCCTTGACGTCCGCGGGCAGCTCGGCATAGCCGGGGAGGTCGGCGAAGGCGCGCGTCGTCATGGAGCGGGCGATCTCGTTCACCCTGTGCTCGCAGCGCGCCGCGAGGGCGCGGGCCGCGTCGGAGAGGACCGGCAGGGAGTCGACCGCCATCGTCCCACCCTCACTTGCGCATCCGTTGTGACGGGTCACATTAACCCGTCACCCGGTGACGGCCCGCAGCGCTCCGGTCACCACCACCGCGACGGCGACGACCACAAGGAAGGGAGCGCGCAGCAGGAGGGCGACGCCGGCCGCCGCCAGACCCGCGGCGCGCGCGTCGATCACCAGGCCGCGCCCGTCCCCGAAGGTCTGCAGTGCGGTGAGGGCCGCCAGCAGGGCGATGGGCAGCAGCGCGGCCAGCCGCCGCACGACGGGGCGTTCCAGGAAGCCCGCGGGAACGGACAGGCCCAGCAGTTTCACGGCGTAGCAGCCGAAGGCGGTGACGCCCACGGCGATCCACGTGCTCATCGGTCGGCCTCCTTGCGGCGGGTCGCGGCCAGGACGAGCGGTGCGGCCAGCGCCGCGACCAGGACGGGCACCCCGGCGGGGAGCAGCGGCAGGCACACCAGGGCGAGCGGTACGGCGACCGCCGCCGTGGCCCGCTCGCGGCGGCCCCGCAGCATGGGTGCGAGCAGCGCGAGGAAGACCGCCGGACCGGCGGCGTCCAGGCCCCAGTCGGCCGGGTCGCCGAGCGCGGCGGCGCCGAACGCGCCGAGGAACGTGGTCAGGTTCCACAGCGCGTAGAGGGTGGCGCCGGTGACCGTGAAACCCAGCCGGGCGCTCGCCCGGTCGGGCTGCGCCAGGGCGACGGCGGACGTCTCGTCGATCACCCACTGCGCCGCGAAGGGGCGCAGTGCGCGCGGGACGCGCAGCAGTTCGGACAGCCGCAGCCCGTAGAAGGCGTTGCGCACCCCGAGGAAGAGCGCCCCGGCGGCGGCCGCCAGGGGAGCGCCGCCCGGGCCCAGGGCGCCGACGAGCGCGAACTGCGAGGCGCCGGTGAACACCAGCAGGCTGAGCGCGCAGGTCTGCAGCAGGCTCAGGCCGGCCCCGGCCGAGGTCACTCCGAAGGCGAAGCCGGACAGGCCGACGGCGACACCCACTCCCAGGGCGTCGCGGACCACCGCGGAACGCGGCTTGAGGGACGGCGGTGGGTGCGGCCGGTGCCGGCCGGCTTCCATGGGTGCTGCGGTCACCTGCCCGACGCTAGGCCGCGCCCTTGGGGCCGTCTTGTACGTTCTTGCGCTCCCGCTGGTACGCGCCCGGCGGCACCCCCACGATCCGCGTGAAGTGGCGGTTCAGATGGGGCTGGTCGGTGAAGCCCACGGCGACCGCGGCATCGGCCGGTGCCGTCCCGTCGTCCAGCAGCCGCCTCGCGCGCCGGACCCGGGCGTCGGTGAGCCAGGCGTGCGGGGGCATGCCGTACAGGTCGCGGAAGCCGCGCAGCAGCGCGAAGGGACTCGTGCCCAGCCCGGCCGCGAGCTCCGCCAGCGGCGGCGGATCGGTGAGGCGCGCCTCCAGGATCTGCCGGGCCCGCTCGGCCTTGCGGGCGCCCGCGGTGAGAAGGGCGCGCTCGGGCAGCGTGCCCCCGTGGGCGCGCAGCAGCCGGGCGACGGCGAGCCGCATCATGGTGTCGGCGGCGAGCGCGTTGCCCTGGTCGGCCGCCCGCAGCACCTGGGTGACCAGGTGCACGGCGTACGGGTCCTCTGCGACGGCGACGGTGAAGCCCGCCGTCCCGCGGATCGCCGTCGTCTCCGCCGCGACGGAGGCCACGACGTCCGTCCCGGGGTAGAGCACGCTGTACGTCCACCCCTCGGGCACGCCCGCGTGCCCGGTGTGCGCGGTGTCGGGGTTGATCAGCGCCACCGCCCCCGGCCCCGCCCGCTCGATCGTGCCGTGGTGGTGGAAGGCCTCGACTCCGTGGGTGATGCCGGCGATCACGAACGACTCGTGCGTGTGCCGGACGAACGTCTTGCGCACGTACCGTGCCCGCAGGAGATCGACGTCCGGCAGGCCCGGATGCCTCCAGAACCGCGCCCGCTCGTCCGACCCCATCCCCCCATTCTGCGCCGTACCCGCCCTCCGCCCGCCCGTCCTGCCCGGGAAGGACCGCGTGCGCGCACGGAGGGGGGCGGTTTGTCAGTGGGGCGAGGCAGGATGGATGGCATGTCGCGACGGAGCACTGGGGCCACCCCGGAGGAGCGGGATCCGGCGGGGGCCCTCGACGCGTTCGCCCCCGCCACGCGCGCGTGGTTCACGGGGGCCTTCAGCGCGCCCACCGCCGCGCAGGCGGGGGCCTGGCGCGCGATCGCCGGGGGGTCCGACGTGCTCGTGGTGGCCCCCACGGGCTCCGGGAAGACGCTGGCGGCGTTCCTTGCCGCCCTGGACCGGCTGGCGTCGACGCCGCCGCCGGCCGAGGCCAAGCGCCGATGCCGCGTGCTGTACGTGTCCCCCCTGAAGGCGCTCGCCGTCGACGTGGAGCGCAACCTGCGCAGTCCGCTGACCGGCCTGCGGCACGAGTCCGTGCGGCTGGGGCTGCCGGAGCCTGAGGTGCGGGTGGGCATCCGCTCGGGCGACACCCCGGCGGCCGAGCGGCGCGCGCTCGCCACCCGGCCGCCGGACATCCTGATCACGACCCCCGAGTCGCTGTTCCTGATGCTGACCTCCTCGACCCGGGAGTCGCTGCGCGGCGTCGAGACGGTGATCCTCGACGAGGTGCACGCCGTCGCCGGGACGAAGCGCGGTGCGCACCTGGCGCTGTCGCTGGAGCGGCTGGACGAGCTGCTGGAGCGCCCCGCACGGCGCATCGGCCTGTCGGCGACGGTCCGCCCGGTGGACGAGGTGGCGCGCTTCCTGTCGCCGCAGCGCAAGGTGACGGTCGTCCAGCCCCCGTCGCAGAAGGAGTTCGACCTGTCGGTGGTCGTCCCCGTCGAGGACCTGGGCGAGCTCGGCGGCTCCCCCGCCACCGAGGGCGACGACCCGCGGCCTTCGATCTGGCCGCACGTCGAGGAGCGCATCGCCGACCTGGTGCAGGACCACCGCTCCACGATCGTCTTCGCCAACTCGCGCCGCCTGGCCGAGCGGCTGTGCAACCGGCTCAACGAGATCGCCTACGAACGGGCCATGGGCGAGCCCCTGCCCGAGGGCGCGCCGCCCGCGGAGATCATGGCGCAGTCCGGCGCGGCGCGCGGGGCGCCGCCGCTGCTGGCCAGGGCGCACCACGGCTCGGTCTCCAAGGAGCAGCGCGCCCTGGTGGAGGAGGACCTCAAGGCCGGGCGGCTGCCGGCCGTCGTCGCCACGTCCAGCCTGGAGCTGGGCATCGACATGGGCGCGGTGGACCTGGTCGTCCAGGTGGAGTCGCCGCCCTCGGTGGCGTCCGGGCTGCAGCGCGTGGGCCGGGCAGGACACCAGGTGGGGGCGGTCTCGACCGGGGTGGTCTTCCCCAAGTACCGCGGCGACCTCGTGCAGTCGGCGGTGGTCACCGAGCGGATGCGGGAGGGCGCGATCGAGGCGTTGCGCATCCCGGCCAACCCGCTGGACGTCCTGGCGCAGCAACTGGTCGCGATGACGGCGCTGGACACCTGGGACGTCGACGAACTGCTGGCGATGGTACGCCGGGCCGCGCCCTTCGCCGCGCTGCCGCACTCGGCGTTCACCGCGGTGCTGGACATGCTGGCCGGGCGCTATCCGTCGGACGCCTTCGCGGAGCTCCGGCCGCGCGTGGTGTGGGACCGGGTGGCGAACACGGTGGCGGCCCGGCCCGGCGCGCAGCGCCTGGCGGTGACCTCGGGCGGCACGATCCCCGACCGCGGGCTGTTCGGGGTGTTCCTGGCCGGCGCCGACCCGAAGAAGGGCGGCGGCCGGGTCGGCGAGCTCGACGAGGAGATGGTCTACGAGTCCCGGGTGGGAGACGTCTTCACCCTGGGCACGACCTCGTGGCGGATCGAGGACATCACCCGCGACCGGGTGCTGGTCTCCCCCGCCCCGGGCGTGCCCGGGCGGCTGCCGTTCTGGAAGGGCGACCAGCTCGGCCGCCCGCTCGAGCTGGGCCGCGCCCTCGGCGCGTTCCTGCGCGAGGTCGCCGCCCTGGACCCGCGCAAGGGCCGGGCCCGGCTGGCCGCGGCGGGGCTGGACCCGTGGGCGGTCGACAATGTGCTGGCCTACCTGGAGGAGCAGCGCAAGGCCTGCGGCCATGTGCCCGACGACCGCACCATCGTGGTGGAGCGCTTCCGGGACGAGCTGGGCGACTGGCGGGTGGTCGTCCACTCCCCCTTCGGCGCCCAGGTCCACGCCCCATGGGCGCTCGCGCTGGGTGCCCGGCTCGGTGAGCGGTACGGCTTCGACGCGCAGGTGATGCACGCCGACGACGGCATCGTGCTGCGTCTGCCGGACGCGGATCTGATGGGCCTGGACCTGCTGGACGTGGACCCGGCGCGGCAGGGCACCGAGTACGACGCCGACCAGTCCCCGGTCGGCGCCGCAGACGTCGCCTTCGACAAGGGCGAGGTCGAGCAGCTCGTCACCGACCAGATCGGCGGTTCCGCGCTGTTCGCGTCCCGGTTCCGGGAGTGCGCGGCCCGTGCGCTGCTGCTGCCCCGCCGGGACCCCGGCAAGCGCACGCCGCTGTGGCAGCAGCGCCAGCGGGCCGCCCAATTGCTCCAGGTGGCCTCGGAGTTCGGTTCGTTCCCGATCGTGCTGGAGGCGGTCCGCGAGTGCCTGCAGGACGTCTTCGACGTCCCCGGGCTGGTCGAGCTGATGGGCGACATCGAGTCCCGCAAGGTGCGGCTGGTCGAGGTGACGACGCCCGAACCGTCGCCGTTCGCCAAGTCGCTGCTCTTCGGCTACGTGGCGCAGTTCCTCTACGAGGGCGACTCGCCGCTGGCCGAGCGGCGCGCCGCGGCGCTCTCGCTGGACTCCCGGCTGCTGGCGGAGCTGCTGGGCCAGGCCGAGCTGCGCGAGCTGCTCGACGCCGACGAGATGGTGGAACTGGAGCAAGAGCTGCAGTGGCTTACCGAGGACCGGCGGATCAAGGGTCCCGAGGGGGTCGCCGACGTACTGCGCCTGCTGGGCCCGCTGGACGACGCCGAGCTGGCCGCGCGCGGAGCGGAACCGGGCTGGGCGGCCGGGCTGGAGGGCGCGCGCCGGGCGATCCGGGTCCGCGTCGCGGGCGTGGACCGCTGGGCCGCCGTGGAGGACGCCGGGCGGCTGCGGGACGCCCTGGGCACCGCCCTGCCGGTCGGTGTGCCGGAGGCCTTCACCGAGCCCGTCAAGGACCCGCTGGCGGATCTGCTGGCCCGCTACGCCCGTACGCACGGGCCGTTCACCTCGGCCGAGGCCGCCCAGCGCTTCGGCCTGGGCACCGCCGTCGCCGACGGCACCCTGCACCGGCTCGCCGCGTCCGGCCGGGTCGTGCAGGGCGAGTTCAGGCCCGGCGGCGCGGGCCACGAGTGGTGCGACGCCGGTGTGCTGCGGCGGCTGCGGCGGCGCTCGCTGGCGGCGCTGCGGCACGAACTGGAACCCGTGCCGCCGGCCACGCTGGCCACCTTCCTGCCGCAGTGGCAGCACGTGGGCACGCACGGCCTGCGCGGCCTCGACGGTCTGGTGCGGGCCGTCGAGCAGTTGCAGGGCGCCGCCGTCCCCGCCTCGGCCCTGGAGAAGCTGGTCCTGCCCGCCCGTGTGGCGGACTACACCCCGGCAATGCTGGACGAGCTGACGTCGGCGGGCGAGATCGTGTGGGCGGGGGCCGGCGCCCTGCAGGGCAAGGACGGCTGGCTGTCGCTGTATCTCGCGGACACCGCGCCCCTGTTGCTGCCGCAGCCCCAGCCGCTGGAGCTCTCCCCGGTGCACCACGCGGTCCTGGACGGGCTCTCGGGCGGCTACGGACTGTTCTTCCGGCAGATCTCCGAACAGGTCCGCGCCGCCGGGCACGAGCTGTCCGATCCGGAACTGGCCGAGGTGGTCTGGGAGCTGGCCTGGTCGGGCCGGCTGACCAACGACACGCTCGCGCCGCTGCGCGCCCTGCTCGGCTCCGGCCGTACGGCGGGCTCCACCGCGCACCGGGCGCCGCGCGCGGTGCCCCGTGGCCGCTACGGCGCCTTCACGGCCCGCACCGGCCGGCCCGCGCCCCGCGTGACGGCGTCACGGGGCGGGCCGCCGACGACCGCGGGCCGCTGGTCCCTGGTACCGGAGGCGGAGCCCGACGCGACGCACCGGGCGCACGCCCTCACCCACGCGCTGCTGGACCGGCACGGCGTGGTCACCCGGGGGGCGGTGGCCGCCGAGGGTGTGGAGGGCGGCTTCTCCGCCGCGTACCGCGTCCTGTCGGCCTTCGAGGAGACCGGCCAGGCGCGCCGAGGCTACGTCGTGGAGGGGCTGGGCGCGGCCCAGTTCGCCATGGACGGCGCGGTGGACCGCCTGCGGGCCATCAGCAACGCCCGGGACCGCGAGGACGCCCGGCACGACAAGGCCCGCACCGTGGTGCTGGCCGCGGCCGACCCGGCCAACGCCTACGGCGCCGCCCTGCCCTGGCCCGAGCAGCCCGCCGGGGTGACCCACCGGCCGGGACGCAAGGCGGGGGCCCTGGTCGTCCTGGTCGACGGCGAGCTCACGCTGTACGTGGAGCGCGGCGGCAAGACCCTGCTGGCCTGGCCCGGCACCTCCGCGGCGGAGGGCGACGGCCGGGGAGGCGCCGGCGCGGACGAGGAGCGGTTGCAGGCGGCCGCCGACGCGCTCGCCCTGGCCGTGCGTGACGGTGCGCTCGGCCGGCTCACGGTGGAACGCACGAACGGCGAGTCCGCCCTCACCTCGGTGCTCGGCCGGGCCCTGGAGGCGGCCGGCTTCCATGCGACACCCCGCGGCCTGCGGCTGCGGGCCTGAACGGGACAGGGGGATCCGTGCCCGAGGGCGACACGATCTGGCTGGCCGCGCACCGGCTGCACTGGGCGCTGGCGGGGCACGTACTGCTCCGTGCGGACCTGCGTGTGCCGCGGCTGGCGACGACCGACCTGTCGGGACGCCGCGTGGAGGAGGTCGTGGCCCGCGGCAAGCACCTGCTGATCCGGGTCGAGGGCGGGCTGACCCTCCACTCGCATCTGCGCATGGACGGTTCCTGGCAGTTGTACGCACCCGGTGAGCGCTGGCGGGGCGGTCCCGACCACCAGGTCCGGGCGGTCCTCGCCAACGCCGAGCGGGTCGCGGTCGGCTACCGGCTGCCCGTGCTGGAGCTGCTGCGCACCGCCGAGGAGGACCGGGCCGTCGGCCACCTCGGTCCCGATCTGCTGGGCCCGGACTGGGATCCGGCCGAGGCGCTGCGCCGGCTGACCGCCGACCCGGCCCGGCCGGTCGGGGAGGCGCTGCTGGACCAGCGCAATCTGGCGGGCATCGGCAACGTCTACAAGTGCGAGGTGTGCTTCCTGCGCGGCGTCACGCCCTGGATGCCGGTCGGGGAGGTCCCCGAGCCCGAACGGGTCGTCGAGCTCGCCAGGAAGCTGCTGCAGGCCAACAAGACCCGGCACGGCCACATCACCACCGGCGACACCCGGCGCGGCCGGACGCACTGGGTGTACCGCCGGGACCGGCACGGCTGCCTGCGCTGCGGGACGGCGATCCGCGTCGCCGAGCTGGGCCCGCCCGGCCAGACCCGTGCGACGTACTGGTGCCCGCAATGCCAGCGCGGCCCCGCGCCCGCGTCCGCACCGGCGCCGCGGCACACCAATTGACGGACCGTCAGATCCGGTCGTACCGTCGCCGCATGACCGTACCGGCGTACGACCTCACCGGGCGCACCGCTCTGGTCACCGGCGCCGCCAGCGGCATCGGCCGGGCCTCGGCGCTGCTGCTCGCCCAGGCCGGGGCCACCGTGACGTGCGCGGACGTGGACGAGCCGGGCGCCCGGCACACCGCCGGGCTCGCCGTGAAGGCCGGCGGCGCGGCGGAGGCGCGTGCCGTGGACGTCACCGACCGCGCCCAGGTGGCCGAGGCGGTCGCGGCGATCGTGGCCACCCACGGACGGCTGGACGTCCTGGCCGCCATCGCGGGCGTCATGCACTCCAGTTCCGTCCTGGACACCGACGAGGCCGACCTGGACCGGGTGCTGTCGGTGAACTTCAAGGGGGTGCTGCACTGCGCCCGCGAGGCCGCCCGCCCGATGGCCGAGCGCGGTGCCGGCAGCATCGTCACCATGGCCTCCGGAGCCATCGACACCGGCGCCCGCGGGCTGCTCTGCTACAGCGTCTCGAAGGCCGCCGTCGTCCAGCTGACCCGGACCCTCGCCACGGAGCTGGGACCCCGCGGCGTGCGGGCCAATGCCGTGGCGCCCGGCTTCATCCGCACGCCGATGACGAGCCACCACGGCACCGGCCCGGACGGCCTCTTCGACGAGCGGGCCCAGGCGCGCGCCGAGGAGGCGCTGGTGCGCGCCGCGCCCCTGGGCCGTGTGGGCGACCCGCAGGACGTGGCGCACACCGTGCTCTTCCTGGCCTCCGACGCCTCAGCCTTCACGACCGGCCAGATCCTGCGCCCCAACGGGGGCGTCGTCATGCCCTGGTAGTGACTGACTTCGCGGACCCGGAAGTCTTCCCGGCAGCCCTCCCGGCGCCGGGCCCTCAACCTCACGGACGGCCGCCGGAGCGGCGGCTGATGATCCCCGTGACCACCTCGCCGTGTGCAGGGGGACGATGCTGAGCCCCCAGCCACCGGCGACGACCAGGCCCTCGAAGGAGCCTGCCTGCGCGGGCTGGGCGATGAGCCTCAGCAGGGCCCACCACCACACCACTCCCGCGACGAAAGCGATCGCCCAGCGGACCGGCCGCCGGGCCCACAGCTCGTGAAACAGGCGGAGAACGTGCATGGCCGCCTCCTTCGGAGCCCCGAGGTTGCGGCGGGTATCACCAGGGACCCAATCCCGGGCTTTCCCCGTACACAGGTGCGATCCCCTTCCGGCAAGATCTCTAGACCTCTGCCGCCCCACCCCGCACGACGTTCACCCGGAAGGAGGACACGTACGGCTACTACCTGCGACATTCCGCCGCCCGAGCGCAACCCAGGGCGACCGGCCCCGATGCTCCCGCCGACGACGCCCCGCCGGCCTAGACGTTCTCGGCCTGGAACATCCAGTGGTGCTTCTCGAGCTCGGCGGCGAGCCCGATCAGGATGTCCTGGCTCACCGGATCGGGCTTCTCCGTCGCCTCGATCCCCTGGCGCACCCGCCTGATCACGGCGTCCAGCGCCACGATCATGACCGAGACCACCTTCTCGTCCTTGATCCAGCCGTCCGGCACCTCGTCGATCCTGCTGCTCTTGGAGACCGTCCCCGCGCGCCCGTCCGGCGTCACCCCGATCGCGGCCGCCCGCTCCGCGACCGTGTCGGCGTAGGTCCGCGCGGTGGTCACCACGTCGTCGAGCTGGAGGTGGACCGACCGGAACCGCGCCCCGACCACGTTCCAGTGCACCTGCTTGGCGACGAGCGACAGGTCGATGAGATCGCTGAGGGTGTGCTGCAGGGCCTCACCGACGGTCTTGCGGTCGGCCTCGGGCAGCGTGCTCTTCACGACGGTCATGCTGCTCCTCCTCGGGAATTGCCTGGCGTCGTAGGACCACCTCCACGGCGGCCCCGCCTCATGAGCGCCTTCCCCGGATCCGCGGACCACACGCGGACACGCCGTGGCCCCGGCCGGTTGCCCACCGGCCGGGGCCACGGTTCGGAACTGCTTGGTGTCGCTCAGGCCGCGACGACGTCCACGGCCTCGGTGGGCGCCTTCGGCGCCTTGATGGTGACCCGCTCGTCCGGACCGGACGGTACGGACGGAACCGCGCCCAGCAGCGGCCGCATAGGCGCGGCTGCCGACCCGACAGCAGCCGACTCGGCGAGTTCGGCAAGCGCCAGATCGTCGCTGACCTCCCGCATCACCTCGGACATCGGGACGTCCAAGGCGTCACAGATCGCGGAGAGCAGTTCGGAGGAAGCCTCCTTCTGCCCTCGTTCGACCTCCGACAGATAGCCCAGGGAGACCCGGGCGGATGAGGAGACCTCACGCAGGGTGCGGCCCTGACGCTGGCGCTGCCGACGCAGCACGTCACCGAGCAGGCGACGGAGCAGAATCATCGGTGGCTCCCTCCTCGGACCGCGAATTCGCAACCTTCTTGCCCCACCGTACCGCCTCCGACACCGGCCGTGCGGGGAGCGATGACGTGTTCACTCAGGGCTGCAAACATCCCTTCCCCCCGCTGTCTTCCCTACCCTTCGCCGTCGGGGATTCGTCGGGTGTTCCCCCGCCCGTCAGGAGCGTCTGCTGCAAGAGGGTCAGAACGGCGTTCACGGTGGTGGTACGGATTTCGGCACGGTCGCCGTTCAACTGCAGTCTCTCGCACCACGAGCCGGTCGGCCCGGCGACCGCCACGAAGACCGTCCCGACCTGCTGTCCGTCCTGCGGGTCCGGGCCGGCGACTCCGGTGGTGGACAGCCCCCAGTCGGCGCGCAGCACGCGCCGCACGCCCTCCGCCATCCCCCGCGCGACGTCGGGGTCGACGGCCCCGCGTTCGGCCAGCAGCGCGCCGTCCACGCCCAGCACGTCCCGCTTCAGTTCGGTGGCGTACGCGGTGACCGAACCGCGGAAGGACCTGGAGGCGCCGGGCACCGAGGTCAGCTCGGCGGCGACCAGGCCACCGGTCAGCGACTCGGCGACGGCGAGCCACTGCTGCCGCCCCTCCAGCAGCCCCAGCACCTCGGCGGCGACGTTCACGCGCCCTGTCCCTGCTCCTCCGGGAACTCCAGCGGGACGTCCTCCGCGAGCGCCCCCTCCTCCTCGTCCGCGCCCTCGTGCGCCCGGCGCACGGCGGCCGCGCGCTGCGCGGCCAGTCCGGCCCGGCGCATGACGACGGCCTGGCGCACGTAGTCCAGGCCCGTCACCACGGTCAGCACCACCGCGGCGCCCATCAGCACCGCCCGCAGCGTCGCCAGCGGCCCGGTGAGGATCAGGATGTACATGCCGACGGCGACGCCCTGGGTGAGCGTCTTCAGCTTGCCGCCCCGGCTGGCCGGGATCACCCCCCAGCGGATCACCCAGAACCGCATCAGCGTGATGCCCAGCTCGCGGAAGAGGATCACCGCGGTGACCCACCAGGGCAGGTCCCCGAGGGCCGAGAGCCCGATCAGCGCCGCGCCCATGATCGCCTTGTCGGCGATCGGGTCGGCGATCTTGCCGAAGTCGGTGACCAGCCCGTAGCGCCGGGCCAGCTCGCCGTCGAAGAGATCGGTGATCATCGCGATGGCGAACGCCGCCCACGCGAAGGAGCGCCACGCCGGGTCGTGCCCGTCGTCGTGCACGAGCAGCACGACGAAGCCCGGCACCAGCAGCAACCGCACCATCGTCAGGACGTTGGCGATGTTCCACAACGAAGGCCGCCGGACCGCGGCCGCCGGGGCGGCGGGTGCGGACCGGTGGTTGCCGGCGGCGGACGCCGGGACTCCCGTCATCTGCGCGCCTCCTGCGTCGTGCCAAGCGGCTCCGCGACGAGGTCGACGCCTTCGGTGTCCACCACCTTCGCCGCGACGAACGATCCGGGCACCAGGCCCGCGCGGGAGGTCAGGACGACCTGGCCGTCGGTCTCCGGCGCCTGGTGGGCACCGCGGCCGACCGCCCCCTCCTCCTCGTCGACGGAGTCGACCAGCACCTGCACCGTCGAGCCCAGCCGCTCCTCGGCACGCTGCGCGGTCAGCTCCTCGGCCAGCCGCGAGACCCGGGCCAGCCGCTCGGCGACGACGTCCTCGTCGAGCTTGCCGTCGTAGCCGGCCGCCTCGGTGCCCTCCTCGTCGGAGTAGCCGAAGACGCCGATGGCGTCGAGCCGGGCGGCGCCCAGGAAGCGCTCCAGCTCCTCCAGGTCCGCCGCCGACTCGCCCGGGAAGCCGACGATGAAGTTGGAGCGGACCCCGGCCTCCGGCGCCTTGGAGCGGATGGTGTCGAGCAGCTCCAGGAAGCGCTCGGTGTCGCCGAAGCGGCGCATCGCGCGCAGCACCCCGGGGGCGGAGTGCTGGAAGGACAGGTCGAAGTACGGCGCGACCTTGGGCGTCGAGGTCAGCACGTCGATCAGGCCCGGGCGCATCTCGGCGGGCTGCAGGTAGCTGACCCGGATCCGCTCGATGCCGTCGACGGCGGCCAGTTCCGGCAGCAGCGTCTCCAGCAGCCGGATGTCGCCGAGGTCCTTGCCGTACGAGGTGTTGTTCTCGCTGACCAGCATGACCTCCTTGACGCCCTGCTCGGCCAGCCAGCGCGTCTCGCCGAGCACGTCCGAGGGGCGGCGGGAGATGAAGGAGCCCCGGAAGGACGGGATGGCGCAGAAGGAGCAGCGGCGGTCGCAGCCGGAGGCCAGCTTCACGGAGGCCACCGGGCTGCTGTCCAGGCGGCGGCGGAGCGGTGCGCGCGGCCCGGAGGCGGGCGCGACGCCCTCGGGCAGGTCCGCGGGGGCGGGGACCGGCTCCGTGGCGCTCTGCGCGTGGCCGGGCAGCGCGACCTCGCTCACGGCCTGCCGGGCGGCCGGGCTGACCGGGAGCAGCTTGCGGCGGTCGCGCGGGGTGTGGGAGGCGTGGACACCGCCGGAGAGGATCGTCTGCAGGCGGTCGGAGATGTTCGCGTAATCGTCGAAGCCGAGCACGCCGTCCGCCTCGGGCAGGGCCTCGGCCAGCTCCTTCCCGTAGCGCTCGGCCATGCAGCCGACCGCGACGACGGCCTGGGTGCGGCCGTGGCCCTTGAGGTCGTTGGCCTCCAGCAGGGCGTCGACGGAGTCCTTCTTGGCGGCCTCGACGAAGCCACAGGTGTTCACGACGGCCACGTCGGCGGCGGCGGCGTCCTCGACGAGCTGCCACCCGTCCGCCGCCAGCCGGCCGGCGAGCTCCTCGGAATCCACCTCGTTACGGGCGCAGCCGAGCGTGACAAGAGCGACGGTACGGGGTTCGGACATAGGCTCAGCCTACTTTGTCCCCGACGGGGCTCCGACGCGCAGCGGCGCCCGGCGCCGGGACGGGTGTCCCGCGCCGGGCGCCGCGGTGTCCGTGCGCGCCCGTGGAACCGGGCGTCACCCTGCTTCCGGGTCGCCGGGGGTGAAGGTGAGGCGCTGGACCTGACCGGGGTCGCCCGCGGGCCCGAGGTCCTTGCCGTTGACGAAGAGGTGGACCGCGCCCGCGTTGCCGATGATGAGGTTGATCTTGCTCTTGTCGGTGAAGGTCTTGGAGTCGCCCGGCTCCAGACTGCCCTGGTAGAGCTGCTTTCCGTTGCTGTCCACCGCCTGGATCCAGCTCTTGTCGTTCTGGGCGGTGAGCTTGACCGTGACCTTGTCGGCCGGCGCCGCGGCGATCGCGCTGTCGGACTCCTCGGGCCTCGGCGCGGAGCTCGTGGGGTTGCCGGACGGCTCGGCCGCCGGGCTCGCCGCACTGGGCTTGCCCGCCACCGGTTCCTTGCCGCCGTCCTCGCCACCGCTGAACAGGGTGAACCCGACGAAACCGATGACGGCGACGATCGCCGCGACCATGGCGGCGGTCCAATTGGGGCGGCGCGGCTCGGACCTCATCCGCTCCGCCTCGTACAGCGGCGCCACCGGGGTGGGGGCGGGCGCACTGCCGTGCTCCGCCGAGAACTGCTGGATCAGGGCCTCGGGATCGAGGCCCACGGCGCGCGCGAGCGCCCGGATGTGGCCGCGGGCGTACACGTCGCCGCCACAGCGGGAGAAATCGTCCTGCTCGATCGCGTGCACGATGGGCGGGCGCACACGCGTTGTGGTACTGACCTCGTCGACGGTCAGACCCGCGGCGATGCGGGCCTGGGCGAGGGCGCGACCGACCGAGAGCCGGTCGTCGGGGGGCGGGTTGCCGATGGACACGGGGGCGCCTTTCGAGCGTGCAGCCACCTGCTGGAGACTCAGTCTAGGGGGGTGTGCAAAAGGACGGGCAAGCGGGCGGGCGTTGTTTGTCCGCCATCAGGATTGCCGTCTTTCCCGGCGCCGATGACAGTCGGCCATACGCCTTCCCCCTGCACTAACTTGACGTACGGGCGGGAGCAACGGTTGCGTCCAACCCACTTACGAGTGAGCCACGGAATGGCTACGAACCGGCCTCGCCCCGGAGCAGGGCGAGCACTCCGTCCATCTCGTCCGGCTTGACCAGTACGTCACGGGCCTTCGACCCCTCGCTGGGTCCGACGATCCCGCGCGATTCCATCAGGTCCATGAGCCTGCCCGCTTTCGCGAAGCCGACACGCAGTTTCCGCTGGAGCATCGAAGTCGAGCCGAACTGCGTGGAGACGACCAGTTCCGCGGCCTGGCACAACAGGTCCAGGTCGTCGCCGATCTCCTCGTCGATCTCCTTCTTCGGGCCCGAGCCGACGACCACGTCGTCACGGTAGGCGGGGGTCAACTGCGCCTTGCAGTGGGCGACGACGGCGTGGATCTCGTCCTCGGTGACGAAGGCGCCCTGCATGCGGACCGGCTTGTTCGCGCCCATCGGCAGGAACAGCCCGTCACCCTTTCCGATCAGCTTCTCGGCGCCGGCCTGGTCGAGGATGACCCGGCTGTCGGCGAGCGACGAGGTCGCGAAGGCCAGCCTGGAGGGCACGTTGGCCTTGATGAGACCCGTGACGACGTCGACGCTGGGCCGCTGGGTGGCCAGCACGAGGTGGATGCCGGCGGCCCGGGCGAGCTGGGTGATGCGGACGATCGCGTCCTCGACGTCCCGCGGCGCGACCATCATCAGGTCGGCCAGCTCGTCCACGATCACCAGCAGGTAGGGGTAGGGCGCGAGCTCCCGCTCGCTGCCCTCCGGCGGCTTCACCTTGCCCGAGCGCACAGCCGCGTTGAAGTCGTCGATGTGCCGGAAGCCGTAGGCGGCGAGGTCGTCGTAGCGCAGGTCCATCTCGCGCACGACCCACTGCAGCGCCTCGGCGGCCCGCTTGGGGTTGGTGATGATCGGGGTGATGAGGTGCGGGACGCCCTCGTACGCGGTCAGCTCGACGCGCTTGGGGTCGACCAGCACCATCCGCACCTCGTCGGGCGTGGCGCGCGCCAGGATCGAGGTGATCAGGCAGTTGATGCAGGAGGACTTGCCGGATCCGGTGGCACCCGCGACGAGGATGTGCGGCATGCGCGCGAGGTTGGCCATGACGTAGCCGCCCTCGACGTCCTTGCCGAGGCCCACCGTCATCGGGTGCTCCTCGCCGGCGGCCTCCGCCGAGCGCAGCACGTCGCCGAGGTTGACCATCTCCCGGTCGCTGTTGGGGATCTCGATGCCCACCGCCGACTTGCCGGGGATCGGGCTGATGATCCGCACGTCCGGACTGGCCACGGCGTACGCGATGTTCTTGGCGAGGGCGGTGATCCGCTCGACCTTGACGGCCTGGCCGAGTTCCACCTCGTAACGGGTCACCGTCGGACCTCGCGTGAAGCCGGTGACCCGTGCGTCCACCTTGAACTGCGAGAAGACGCTCGTCAGCGACTCGACCACGGCGTCGTTGGCGGCGCTGCGGGTGCGTCCTGGACCGCCGCGCTCCAACAGGTCCAGGGACGGCAGGCCGTAGGTGACGTCGCCGGACAACTGGAGCTGCTCGGCGCGCGGCGGCAGCGGCGGGCCCTGCTCGGGCGCCGCGCGCTTGGTGAGGTCGGGCACGGACCGGTCGGCGGAGTCCTCGGCGGCGGCTTCCCCGGTGTCCCGGGCCTGCGGCAGGGAGTGGCTGACGAGGTCCGCGACGACGGAGGAGCCGGGCACGCCGTAGGCGAGGGCGCCGTCGAGGTCGGCGGCCACGCCGTAGGCGAGGTCGACCGCGTCCAGTCCGTCGCTGGGCCTGAGATCGGGCAGTTCCGGCCGCTCCTCGCGGCGCCTGGACCGGCGGCGCGACTTCTCCCCGCCGTCCTGCGGGGCGGTCTCCTCCTCCAGCAGGTCGCTGAACGGCACGGCGTCGTCCTCGGTCCCGGCGCTGCCCTGGTCCTCCACCAGGCCCAGCCGGATGCCGAGTTCGCGCAGCCGCCGGGGGATGGCGTTGACCGGGGTCGCGGTGGTGACCAGCAGCCCGAAGAAGGTGAGCAGCGCCAGCAGCGCCACCGCCAGCGGTGCGCCGACGGTGTAGTCGAGCGGCGCGGACGCCGCCCAGCCGATCAGGCCGCCCGCGTCGCGGATCGCGTCGGCGCCCTGCCCGCGGCCGGGGGAACCGCAGCCGATGTGCACCAGGCCCAGTACACCGACGGCGAGGGTGGTCAGGCCGATGACGATGCGCCCGTTGGCGTCGGACTTCTGCGGGTGGCGCATCAGCCGCCAGACGACGGCACCGACGAGGAACGGCACGAGCAGGTCCAGCCGCCCGAACAGCCCGGTGATCAGTATCTCGACCAGGTCGCCCACCGGACCGCGCAGGTCCGACCACGTGCCGGTGGCGACGACCAGCGCGAGGCCGAGCAGCAGCAGCGCCAGGCCGTCCTTGCGGTGCGCCGGGTCGAGCCCGCGCGCGCCGCGCCCGACGCCGCGGAAGAGGGCGCCCACGGTGTGCGCCAGGCCGAGCCAGACCGCTCGCGCGAGCCGGTAGACGCCGCCGGTGGGGGACGGCGCGGGCTTCGGCGCGGGTTTGGCCGCCGCCGCCTTGGCAGGCGGCTTCTTGGCCGCCGCCTTCTTCGCGGGGGCCTTCTTCGCCGCGGGCTTGGCCGCAGGTTTGGCGGCAGCCTTCTTGGCGGTGCCGGACGTACGTGAGGCCATGGTGGTGAGGTTACCGTTCCGCCCCGTGCACGACACGCGTGGCCACGCATACCGCCATCCGTGTCGTGCCCCAGTTGCGCCATGGATGACACTGCATCAAGTGGCGCACACGCTTCACTCTTGCGGGGGAATCTTCTTGTCGCCGCCGCCCGTGCCCGGCTCCAGCGCGTCCAGCGCGCGGCGCAGGCCGGTCAGCTTCCGCTCCAGATGGGCGGCCGTGGCCACCGCCGCCGCGTCCGCGGACTCGTCGAGCTGCTTGGACAGCGCCTCCGCCTGCTCCTCCACCGCGGCGAGCCGTGCGGAGAGCTCGGCGAGCAGGCCCACGGGCTCCTTGGCGCCGTTGCCGCCCTGCCGCGCGCCCTGTTCCAGCTGCAGCCGGAGCAGGGCGGCCTGCTCGCGCAGCTGGCAGTTCTTCATGTAGAGCTCGACGAAGACCGACACCTTGGCGCGCAGCACCCACGGGTCGAAGGGCTTGGAGATGTAGTCCACCGCGCCGGCCGCGTAGCCGCGGAAGGTGTGGTGCGGCCCGTGGTTGATGGCGGTCAGGAAGATGATCGGGATGTCGCGGGTGCGTTCGCGCCGCTTGATGTGCGCCGCGGTCTCGAACCCGTCCATGCCCGGCATCTGGACGTCGAGCAGGATCACCGCGAAGTCGTCGGTCAGCAGCGCCTTGAGCGCTTCCTCCCCGGACGATGCCCGCACCAGGGTCTGATCGAGCGCGGAGAGGATGGCCTCCAGCGCCAGCAGATTCTCCGGCCGGTCATCGACCAGGAGGATCTTGGCCTTCTGCACCATGGCCCGCCCTCCTCGCCCCGGCACTGCACCGGTCGCCGCCCCCATGGACGACTCCTGAGTGCCGCCCGTCCTTGTGCCGGTCATGGTAGCCGCACCCCGCTGTCCGCCACACCCTGTCACCGCCATGTCACTGTGCACGTAGCAGAAACGCAAGCGGAGACCAGAAGGTTCCCAGAATCCCGCACTCTCACACCTCTTCACACACGCCGAGTCATGGGCGTTCACCGTCCGTTGCCCAGCCGCTCACCCAACGTGGCGTCACCTGGACTGCATCCACTGCTCCATCACCGCGAGGAGGTGGTCGGTGTCCACCGGCTTGGCGACGTAGTCGGACGCCCCGGACTCGATGCTCTTCTCGCGGTCGCCCTTCATCGCCTTGGCCGTCAGCGCGATGATCGGCAGCCCCGCGAACTGGGGCATCCTGCGGATCGCGGCCGTGGTCGCATAGCCGTCCATCTCGGGCATCATGATGTCCATCAGGACGACCGCGACGTCGTCGTGCTGCTCCAGGACCTCGATCCCCTCCCGGCCGTTCTCGGCGTACAGCACGGTCAGCCCGTGCTGCTCCAGCACGCTGGTGAGGGCGAAGACATTGCGGATGTCGTCGTCCACGATGAGCACCTTCTCACCGCTGAACCCGCCCGCGAAGCCGGTGTAGGCGTCGCTGTGCGCCCCCTCCACCCACGACTCGGGCAGCGCGGCGCGCTCCACCGGCCCGGCGGCCGCGGCGGGCCGCGGTGCCGCGGAACGCCGGCGCAGCCGGGCCAGGCTGCTGCCCGCGCCCCGGCCGCGCACGGCCACGTGACCGTGGGCCGGGACGTGGAACGGCTCGGCCGGCGCCCCCTCGAGCTCCCCGGCCTCACCGCCGGGGAGCTGCGGGTAGCCCTGGAGCGGCAGTTCGGTGGTGTTGAGCGGCAGGTAGAGGGTGAAGGTCGAGCCGCGGCCGGGCTGGCTGTCGGCGTGGATCTCGCCGCCGAGCAGCCGGGCGATCTCCCGGCTGATGGACAGGCCCAGGCCCGTGCCGCCGTACTTGCGGCTGGTGGTGCCGTCCGCCTGCTTGAAGGCCTCGAAGATGACCCGCATCTTGCTCGCCGCGATGCCGATGCCCGTGTCGGTCACCGAGAAGGCGATCAGCGGCTCGTCCGCGCCCCGCAGCGAGCCGGACTCCAGCAACTGCTCCCGGATGGCCTGCGGCACGTCGGGACCGGCCGGGCGGATGACCAGCTCGACCGAACCGCTGTCGGTGAACTTCACCGCGTTCGACAGCAGGTTGCGCAGCACCTGCAGCAGCCGCTGCTCGTCGGTGTGGAGCGTGGCGGGCAGCTCCGGGGAGACCCGTACGGAGAAGTCCAGGCCCTTCTCCGCGGTGAGCGGGCGGAACGTCGCCTCCACGTAGTCGACCAGCTGGACCAGGGCGATGCGGGTCGGGCTGACGTCCATCTTGCCCGCCTCGACCTTGGACAGGTCCAGGATGTCGTTGATGAGCTGCAGCAGGTCGGAGCCGGCGCCGTGGATCGTCTCGGCGAACTCGACCTGCTTCGGCGACAGGTTGCCCTCGGCGTTGTCCGCGAGCAGCTTGGCCAGGATGAGCAGCGAGTTCAGCGGGGTGCGCAGCTCGTGCGACATGTTGGCCAGGAACTCGGACTTGTAGCGCATCGAGACGGCCAGCTGCTCGGCGCGCTCCTCCAGGACCTGCCGGGCCTCCTCGATCTCGGTGTTCTTCACCTCGATGTCCCGGTTCTGGCGGGCCAGCAGCTCCGCCTTCTCCTCCAGCTCCGTGTTGGACATCTCCAGCTGCTTCTGCCGGTTCTCCAGCTCCGCCGAGCGCTCCCGCAGCTGTTCGGTCAGCTCCTGCGACTGCTCCAGCAGGTACTCGGTCTTGGTGTTCACGCTGATGGTGTTCACGCTGACCGCGATCATGTCGGTGATCTGGCCGAGGAAGTCCTTCTGGATCTGCGTGAGCGGCTGGAAGGAGGCCAGCTCCATCACACCCAGCACCCGGTCCTCGAACACCACCGGCAGCACGATGACGTGGGCCGGCGGCGCCTCGCCGAGCCCGGAGGAGATCCTCAGGTAGCCCGGCGGGACGTCCTCCACCAGGATCGAGCGCTTCTCTACCGCCGCCGTGCCGATCAGCCCCTCGCCGGGCAGGAACACCGTCGGCATCGTGCGCTTGGAGAAGCCGTACGAGCCGGACAGCCGCAGCTCGTAGCCCTCCTCGATCTCCTCCCCGCCGGCCGGCTCCTCCGCGATGAAGAAGGCGCCGTGCTGGGCGGAGACCACCGGGGTCAGCTCGCTCATGATGAGCGCCGCCACGTCGTTGAGGTCGCGGCGGCCCTGCATCAGACCGGAGATGCGGGCGAGGTTGCCCTTGAGCCAGTCCTGCTCCTTGTTGGCGAGCGTGGTCTCGCGGAGTCGGACGATCATGGTGTTGATGTAGTCCTGGAGCTCCAGGATCTCGCCCGCCGCGTCCACGTCCGTGCGGATGTTGAGGTCGCCGCGGGTCACCGCGGTGGCCACCTGGGCGATGTTGCGCACCTGACGGGTCAGGTTGTTCGCCATCAGGTTCACCGACTCGGTGAGGTCCTTCCAGATGCCGGACACGCCCGGCACGCGCGCCTGGCCGCCCAGCCGGCCCTCGGTGCCCACCTCGCGGGCCACCCGGGTCACCTGGTCACCGAAAGCAGACAGCTGGTCGACCATCGTGTTGATGGTCGTCTTCAGCTCCAGGATCTCGCCGTGCGCGTCGACGTCGATCTTCTTGGACAGGTCGCCGCGGGCGACCGCGGTGGTGACCATGGCGATGTTGCGGACCTGGCCGGTCAGGTTGGAGGCCATGTTGTTCACCGACTCGGTGAGGTCCTTCCACGAGCCGGACACACCCGGCACGCGCGCCTGGCCGCCGAGGATGCCGTCGGTGCCCACCTCGCGGGCCACCCGGGTCACCTCGTCACCGAAGGCGGAGAGCGTGTCCACCATCGTGTTGATGGTCTCGGCGAGCTGGGCGACCTCACCGCGCGCCTCGACGGTGATCTTCTTGGTGAGGTCGCCGTTGGCGACGGCGGTGGCGACGGAGGAGATCGAACGCACCTGGCTGGTCAGGTTGTTGGCCATCAGGTTGACGTTGTCGGTGAGGTCCTTCCAGATGCCGGAGACGTCCCGCACCCGGGCCTGACCGCCCAGCTGGCCCTCGGTGCCCACCTCACGGGCCACCCGGGTCACCTCGTCGGCGAACGCGGACAGCTGGTCCACCATCGTGTTGACGGTGGTGACCAGGGCGAGGATCTCGCCCTTGGCGTCGACGGTGATCTTCTTCGACAGGTCGCCCTGGGCGACCGCGGTGGTGACCTCGGCGATGTTGCGGACCTGCATCGTCAGGTTGTTCGCCATGAAGTTGACGGACTGCGTCAGGTCCTTCCAGGTGCCCGACACGCCCTTCACCTCGGCCTGGCCGCCCAGGATGCCCTCGGTGCCCACCTCGCGGGCCACCCGGGTCACCTGCTCGGCGAAGGACGAGAGCTGGTCGACCATCGTGTTGAGGACGTTCTTGAGCTCCAGGATCTCGCCGCGCGCGTCGACGTCGATCTTCTGGGACAGGTCACCGCGGGCCACCGCGGTCGCCACCTGGGCGATGTTGCGGACCTGTGCGGTCAGGTTGCCCGCCATGCCGTTCACGGAGTCGGTGAGGTCGCGCCACACACCGGCGACGCCAGGCACCTGCGCCTGGCCGCCCAGCCGGCCCTCGGTGCCCACTTCACGGGCCACCCGGGTCACCTGCTCGGCGAACGAGGAGAGCTGGTCGACCATCGTGTTGATGGTGTTCTTCAGCTCCAGGATCTCGCCGCGCGCGTCGACGTCGACCTTCTGGGACAGGTCACCGCGGGCCACCGCGGTCGTCACCTGGGCGATCTGGCGGACCTGCGAGGTGAGGTTGCCCGCCATGAAGTTGACGGAGTCCGTCAGCTCCTTCCACACGCCGCTCACGCCGTCGACGCGGGCCTGACCGCCGAGGCGGCCCTCCGTGCCCACGTCCCGGGCCATGCGGGTGACCTGCCCGGCGAACGAGGAGAGCTGGTCCACCATGCGGTTGACGGTGTTCTTCAGCTCCAGCATCTCGCCGGAGACGTCCACCGTGACCTTCTGCGACAGGTCGCCGTTGGCGACCGCCGTCGTCACCTGCGCGATGTTGCGGACCTGGCCGGTCAGGTTGCGGAACGCGGTGTTCACCGAGTCGGTGAGGTCCTTCCACAGACCCGCGGCACCCGGCACCTGCGCCTGGCCGCCGAGTTCACCCTCGACGCCGACCTCGCGCGCGACCCGGGTCACCTCGGCGCCGAAGGCCGACAACTGGTCGACCATCGTGTTCACGGTGTTCTTCAGCTCCAGCATCTCGCCGGAGACGTCCACCGTGACCTTCTGCGACAGGTCGCCGTTGGCGACCGCCGTCGTCACCTGCGCGATGTCCCGCACCTGGCCGGTCAGGTTGCGGAACGCGGTGTTCACCGAGTCGGTGAGGTCCTTCCAGGTGCCCGCCGCGCCCGGCACCTGCGCCTGGCCGCCGAGGCGGCCCTCCGCCCCGACCTCGCCCGCGACACGGGTCACCTCG
Source organism: Streptomyces sp. PA03-5A (assembly GCF_033792725.1). Classification (NCBI taxonomy): domain Bacteria; kingdom Bacillati; phylum Actinomycetota; class Actinomycetes; order Kitasatosporales; family Streptomycetaceae; genus Streptomyces; species Streptomyces sp. PA03-5A. The sequence goes on from NZ_JARAVL010000029.1 coordinate 121,610, forward strand.
TCGGCGAAGGTGCGCAGCGTCTCGGTCATCGCGTTGACGGTCTCGGCGAGCTGCGCGACCTCGCCGCGCGCGCCGATGGTGATCTTCTGCGACAGGTCGCCGTTGGCGACCGCCGTCGTCACCTGGGCGATGTCGCGCACCTGGGCCGTCAGGTTGCCGGCCATCAGGTTGACGGAGTCCGTGAGGTCCTTCCACACGCCGTCGACACCGGCCACCTTGGCCTGGCCGCCCAGCTGGCCCTCGGTGCCCACCTCGCGTGCGACGCGGGTCACCTCGGCGGCGAAGGAGGAGAGCTGGTCGACCATCGTGTTGACGGTGTTCTTCAGCTCCAGCATCTCGCCGGCCACGTGCACGGTGACCTTGCGCGACAGGTCGCCCTTGGCGACCGCCGTCGTGACGAGGGCGATGTCACGCACCTGGGCCGTCAGACGGGACGCCATGGTGTTGACCGAGTCCGTCAGGTCCTTCCACGAACCGGACATACCGCGCACCCGCGCCTGGCCGCCGAGCTTGCCCTCGGTGCCGACCTCGCTCGCCACCCGGGTCACCTCGTCGGTGAACGTGGACAGCTGGTCGACCAGCCCGTTGACGGTGCGGCCCACCTTGAGGAACTCGCCGCGCAGCGGATGCCCCGAACCGTCGGCGCCCTGCGAGCGCAGGTCCATCCGCTGCTCCAGGTCACCCTCGGCGACCGCCGACAGCACCCGGCCGACCTCGGACATGGGGCGCACGAGGTCGTCCACGAGCGCGTTGGAGGCGTCGATGGCCGCCGCCCAGGCGCCCTCGCACGCCCCCGTCTCCAGGCGCTCGGCGAGCTTGCCCTCGCGGCCCACGACCCGCCGCACCCGCGCCAGCTCCCCGGTGAGGTGCTGGTTGCGGTCGGCGACCTCGTTGAACACCGCGGAGATCTCCGCCATGACCCCGTCGCCGGTGACCGTCAGCCGCTTGCGGAAGTTGCCGTCCCGCATGGACTCCAGCGCCGACAGCAGCCGGTGCAGGGCCGCCGAGTCGACCTCGACGGTCCCCGTACCGGCCCCGCTCTTACGCGACCGCGCGTTCTTCACCCGTGCGGAACCGCCCCGCTTCGCCGCGGATGCCGCGCCGCCTCGCGCCGATGCGCCAGACTCCACCGTGTCCCTCCCGGAGGGTCGACCGACCTGCAGGTGCCTCGTTCAGACATGACCAGTGTTTCACCATGCCCGGGCCCGGCCATAACAGTTCGGCAGCATCGCATATGACCGGCGTCATGATCGGGGCAGGAACACCCCCAACCGGCACACACGCGGTCGCCGGGGGTAAGTAACCTGGCATGCGGTTGCCCACCTTGGGCCGGGCGTACACCTCGAAGTGGGGGCCGGTGGTGACAGTACAGCGGACGACGAATGGTGACGTCCCGGGACAAACAAGGAGATCTGTGATCACGGCGCGGGCAGCGGCCACCTTCGAACCCGTGGGACGCTCGGTCGCCACCGCACGCGCGTTCGTCCGCGACACGCTCCAGGGCTGGGGCTTCTCCGAGGTGGTCGACGACGCCGTCGTACTCACCAGTGAACTCGTCACCAACGCCGTGGTGCACGCCGGCACCGCCGCGGACGTCCACTGCCTGCGCTACGAGTCCGCCGTGCGCATCGAGGTCGCCGACCGCTACCCGGAACGTGAGCTTCCTCTCCACGACGCCAAGAAGCAGATCCACCCCGACCACGAGGGCGGCCGCGGGCTGCTCCTGTGCTCGGCACTCGCCAGCCGCTGGGGCGTGGAGTACACCGCCGCCAACAAGCACGTCTGGTTCCGCCTGGAACTCCCCCAGCGCCCCGCGGGCACCCGTTCCGCGGGTCCCGCCCTGCCCGTCCAGGCGCTGCCGCTCGCCGACGAGCGGGTCCGCGTCGCGGTCGTGCAGGTCGACCGCGCAGGCATCATCACCCGCTGGAACCAGGACGCCGCCGAGCTCTTCGGCCACCTCGGCGACCAGGTCACCGGCAAACCGCTCGGCGACTTCGCCGCCTGGCCGCAGACCCCCGGCACCGGCCACGGCATCGCCGAGGCCCTGCGGCTGTCCCGCTGGGAGGGCAGTTACGGCATCCGCGGCGCGGACGGCCGCACCCTGCCCGTCTACGGCGCGCACCTGCGGGTCCGCGACGCCTCCGGCGAGCCGTCCACCGTGTGCCTGCTGGTGCGCGAGGACGAACGCGCCGTCCTGCAGAACCCCGGCCGCGGGATGATCTCCGTCGAGGGCGGCGTCGAACGCGGCAAGGCCGTGGACCCCTTCGAGTCCTTCATCGGCTCCCCCGCCCCCGACGACCTCGACGGGCTGCTGCAGCGCACCGTGGAGCGGGCCCGCGACATGCTCGACGGCGACGCCGCCTACCTGCTGCTCGCCACCGACGACGAGACCGAGCTCGAGGTGCGCGCCTCGACCGGCCTCCCCTCCGCCCGGCAGCGCTTCGCACGGGTCCCCGTCGAGGCCGGCACCGGCCGCTACGGCAGCGCCCGCATGCCCGCCGTCCACGAGGACCTCACGGCGGTGCCCGGCGCCGTCCCGCTGCTCGCCGGCACCGGCATGCGCTCGATCGTCACCGTCCCCCTCAAGGTCGAGGGCCGCCTCACCGGCTCGCTCGGCGTCGCCGCGGAGAGCCCCGGCCGCTACACCAACGAGGAGGCGCTGCGGCTGCAGTTCGCCGCCGACCGCATCGCGCTGGCGGTGGAGAGCGCCCGCCTCACCGAGCTCGAGCGGCTGCGCCGCGGCTCGTTGTCCTTCCTGGTGGAGGCCTCCGACCTGCTGGCGGGCACGCTGGAACGCGACCAGACGCTCGCCCTGATGGCCCAGATGACCGTGCCCACCCTGGCCAGCTGGTGCGCCGTCTACACCATCGCCGACCAGGCCTCGGAACCCGAACTCGCCTTCGTCCTGCACGAGGACGAGGACCGCATCGACGGCATCAAGGCCCTGCTGTCCCGCCTCGCCCCGCCCGAGCCCGACCCCACCCCCGGCGCACGCGTGTGGACCGCCCCCGCCGACGCCGCGCACTCCACCGCCCTGCGCGCCTCCCTGCGCAGCCTGGGCCTCGGCGAGGCGGGCCGGCCCGCCACAGGCCCCGGCACGGCCCTGGCGACCGCGGCCGCGGTCGGCGGCGAGACGGTCGTCCTGCCGCTCGTGGCCCGCAACCGCGTCATCGGCATGCTCACCCTCGGCAGGTCCGCCGACGAGCGCTTCCGCCAGGAGATTCTCGAACTCGCCGAGGACCTGTCCCGCCGGGCCGCCCTCGCCCTGGACAACGCCCGCCTCTACAGCGAGCGCACGGCCATCAGCCAGTCTCTGCAGCGCAGCCTGCTGCCGCCCGGCCTGCCGGTGATCCCCGGCGTCGAGGTCGAGGTCGTCTACCGCGCCGCCGGCGAGGGCAACGAGGTCGGCGGCGACTTCTACGACGTGTTCCCCATCCGCGACGGCTGCTGGGGCTTCGCCATCGGCGACGTGTGCGGCACGGGCCCCGAGGCCGCCGCCGTGACCGGTCTCGCCCGCCACGCGCTGCGCCTGCTCGCCCGCGAGGGCTTCAGCGGCCCCTCCGTCCTGGAACGGCTCAACGCGGCCATCCTGGACGAGGGGGCCCGCAGCCGCTTCCTCACCCTCCTCTACGGCGAGATGTGGCCGCAGAGCGACGGCAGCGCCGTCCTGAAGGTCGTCTGCGCCGGCCACCCCCTGCCGCTGCGGCTGCGGCAGAGCGGCGTCGTGGAAGCCGCCGCGGAACCCCAGCCGCTGCTCGGCGTCATCGAGGACCTCGAACTCGTCGAGCAGACCGTCACGCTCGACCCCGGCGACGTCCTGCTCTGCGTCACCGACGGCGTCACCGAACGGCGCGAGGGCACCCGCATGCTGGGCGACGACGGCCTCGCCGACGTCCTGGCCACCTGCACGGGCCTCACGGCGGGCGCCGTGGCGGCCCGCATCCAGCGGGCCGTCGAGCGCTTCGCCTCCGACGCGCCCTCCGACGACATGGCCATCCTCACGATGCGCGTCCCGGAACTGCCCGCGTAGCGGCGGCAGTCCGCTCCGCGAAGGGCAAGGGAAACGAGAAAGGCCCCCGCCGGATGGCGGGGGCCTTTCCTCATCAGAGCCCCAATACGGAATCGAACCGTAGACCTTCTCCTTACCATGGAGACGCTCTGCCGACTGAGCTATTGGGGCGTGTCGACGTGAAGGATCTTAACGCATGCACGCCCCGGTTCGGAAATCCGATCGACGCACGGCCCGACCGGGGCGGCCCGGTTTCAGAGCAGTCCGCCGAGCGTGTTGCACGCCACGGCCATCCGCTCCAACTCCTTCTCCGTCAGACCCGGGTGGACGGGCAGCGACAGCGTCTCGCCGGCCGCCTTCTCCGTGCGGGGCAGGTACGAGCTCGACCGGTACTCCGGCAACCGGTGCACGGGGGTCGGGATGCTCACGTTCGCCTGCACGCCGCGCGCGGCCAGCGCCATCGCGAACGCGTCCCGGTCCGGACGGCCGTTCCCGGGTATCCGCACCGTGTAGCGGTGGTAGACGTGGTGCGCGCCGGGCTCCACGTACGGCACGAGGACACCGGTCAGGGCCGAGTCCAGGTAACGGCAGTTGGCCCGCTGCCGGGCCACGGAACCGGCGAGCTTCGCCAGCACCCCGCGGCCTGCGGCCGCCTTGCCGTCGGTCATCCGGGCCCTGGCGTGGGCCGTGTCCCGAAGCCTCTTGACGGCACCGGCCAGTTCGGGGTGCTCCGTGGTCACCACGGCGCCCTCCTCGACGGCGAACACGCTCAGCGCCCCGTAGGTGCCGACCCGGCGGCCGGCCAGCGTCGCCGCCTGGGCCTGGGTGGCGTCCTCAACAATGGCCAGGCCGTGCCGGGCGGCGATGTCGGTGATCTGGTCGACGGCGGCAGGGTGCCCGAAGAGGTGCACCGGCAGGATCGCCACCGTGAGGGGCGTGATCGCGGCGGCCACGGCCTCCGGGTCGAGGCAGAACGTCAGCGGGTCGATGTCGGCGAAGACCGGCACCGCACCGGCCAGCCGCACGGCGGCCGCGGACTCCACCGGCGCGAACGACGGCAGGATCACTTCCTCGCCGGCACCGATGCCGAGCGAGAGCAGCGCCAGATGCAACGCGGAGGTCGCCGAGTCGACGGCGACGGCATGACGCCCGTCCACCGCGGACGCGAACTCGTCCTCCAGCGCGGCTACTTCAGCACCCTGAACCAGAAATTGCTGCATCAGGCTCACCTCCACTTACCCGTTCCGGCAAGGATCACCGCAGCCGGTGATGCGTTGCTGATCTGAACATGAACAGCGGGTGTGGATACGCCAAAGAGCCGTGCCCCCGGACTGGGTCCAGGGGCACGGCTACTAAAGATTGTTCGGCGGCGTCCTACTCTCCCACAGGGTCCCCCCTGCAGTACCATCGGCGCTGAAAGGCTTAGCTTCCGGGTTCGGAATGTAACCGGGCGTTTC